>DASYKK010000257.1:0-15936 GCA_035995565.1 Candidatus Angelobacter sp. | reverse complement strand
ATAGAAAAGGCCCGGCATGCCGGGCCTTTTCTATAACAAAGCCTTTCGCCGCGCCGATTAGTGCGGTAGCTTTTTCCAGTCGTCCAGAATTTCCGGTTTCCCGCCGCGAACAACAGTGGTATAGATCTGGTCAAAACCCTTATGCCGCGTAGCGCTGTATTTCAATGTCAGCCTGGGTCCCAGTCCCACGTCTTTATTCTGAATCGATTCCAAAGCAGCAATTAGCCGGTCTCGCGTCAGATCCTTGCCCGCGCGTTTCAGGCCTTCCACCAGCACCATGGCGTCCACGAAGCCTTCCAGGCTGACGAAGTTAGGCTGCTCATTGGGGTAATACGTATTCAATGCTTCGCGATAGAGCGCAACCGTGGGGAAGTCAGTACGCGTATAGGGCGGTACGACCTGCGTGATCACAGTGCCTTCAGCATCCTTGCCGGCCTCGGTAATGAATTTTTCCGTGCCTACAAAAGAGACGGTAACAAAGATGGGATGCCACCCGGTGGCGTGAGCTTTCTTGACGATTTCAGCCACAGGCGCGTATGGCCCTACAATCAGCACAGCCCCGGGATTCATCGGCCGGACGGCGTTCAATCCTTTTTCCACGTCGAGCGTGTTGCGCGGAAAGGTTCCCATACCGACAGGCGCGGCATTATGTTTCTTGAGCGCCAGTTGCAGGCCGCTGAGCACGGCCTGGCCAAAGGCATCGTCCTGATAGATGACGCCAATCTTATGAATGCCCAGCACGTTCCAGAGATTTTCCACCTGCTCGCGCGTCTCATCGTAATAAGACGCCCGCACGTTCATCACATAATGCTTCAAAGGCGTGTAGAGCATTTCAGCGCCGGTGAAGAGTCCGACGACGGGCACTTTATTGGCTTCAGCCAGGGGAACATACTTGGCGGCCGTCGGTGTGCCGACAAAAAATCCCGCGCTGAAAATGCCTTCTTTCTGCAACCGCTTAAAACAGTTTTCAGCGTTAGCCGGTTCATACCCATCGTCGAACGCAAGCAGCTGGATCTTGCGGCCAAACACGCCGCCTTGAGAATTCACGTGATTCAGATAGGTCGTCGCTCCGACAATCGTCTGCAACCCCAGGAATCTGGCGGGACCGTCTAACGCCGAGCAGGAGCCAATCAGGATTTGATTGTTGCTGATACCCGGCGTTTTTTGCGCCTGAGCGGCGGCCATGAACACCATTGCCATTACCGCAAACACTGCTGTTTGCCTGCGCACATGTATTTTCATACAGCACCTTTTCTGCGTGGCATGCCGGGGAAATCGAATCCAGGCATGACCCGCAAGGACCGCCTTTTAACAACATGCCTCGGCGGCGCTCGTCCCCAATGACCGCGCTCCGCGCGGTCACCCCATAGTACTCCGTGTACTAGCGGTTCGAGGCGGTTTGCACAGGCGCTGGACTTAACTGCGCGGATTCATGCCGGGCAGCTTTCGGTTTAACAACAGCATGGCTCGCCGGGCTGGGCTTTTTTGCCGTAACCTGGTTGGCCTGCTTGGGTGCTGGTTTTGATCTCTTGGTGACAACGGGATTGTCGTCGAAATGGTCGGGGCTGACCTCTTGCTGCGCCGACATTGAGATGGACATCAGGACGACGGCCGAAAACAGCAGGCCGATTCCAGGCATTGAACGTTTTGCGAATTTCATATTTTTCTTCTCCGTCTAACTGGGTATGTCTTTTGTGGACACAGTCTCGTACAGAAGGAAGGATTTCCTAAAGATCACCAAGGTAATTCGAACTGGGATTTGATATAGGGGAGGAAAACTAAGGTAATCGAAGGTGGTCTTGCAGAGCCTTAGTAAGAAAGCACTGCGCCCGCAAAGGCTTTAACAAGAGCCCTGTCCAACTCTATAATGTTCCTATGAAGAAGGTCGTCCATGCCGTTTGCTCGCACGATTGTCCTGACGCCTGCGGAATTCTGGTCACGGTGGAAGACGGCCGGGCCACGCGTGTGCAGGGCGATCCGGCGCATCCGGTAACGCGCGGGTTTCTGTGCGCCAAGGTAACCAAGTATCTTGATCGCGTGTACTCGCCCGACCGCGTGATGTACCCCATGCGGCGCAAGGCTCCTAAAGGGCAGGGCAAAGGCGACGCCAGCGACTTCGCAAGAATCTCATGGGACGAAGCACTGGATGAAATCAGCTCTCGCTTTAAGAAAATTTCCGATGAATTCGGCTCCGAGGCGATTCTTCCTTATTCCTACGCCGGCAATATGGGTGTGCTGAGCTATTCGGGAATGGCGCATCGATTCTTCCATCGCATGGGCGCATCGCAGTTGGACCGAACGATCTGCGCTTCCGCGGGCGGCGCCGGGATGCTCACCGTCACCGGCCGCAATGTGGGTACCGAACCACAGCAGTTTCGCGATTCCAAGTACATCATTGCCTGGGGAGCGAATATTCACGCCACCAACGTGCATCTGTGGCCGTTCATTGCCGAAGCGCGACGTAACGGCGCCAAGCTGGTGGTGATCGACCCATATAAGACGCGAACGGCGAAAAGCGCTGACTGGTATCTGCCGATCAATCCGGGCACGGACGTGGCGCTGGCGCTGGCGATGATGAACGTGATCATCAACGAAAAACTTTACGATGCGGCTTACGTCAGCAATTACACCCTGGGCTTTGAGCAACTGCGGCAGCGCGCACAGGAATACCCGCCGGAGCGGGTTGCCCCGTGGACGGGAATAAGCGCTGACGACATTCGCAAGCTGGCACGCGAATATGCCACGGTGCGGCCGGCGGTGATCCGTGTGAACTACGGAGTACAGCGCTCGCAGAATGGCGGCTCGGCGATGCGCGCCATTGCCATGCTGCCTTGCATTACTGGTTCATGGGCGGAAGCGGGAGGCGGGCTGCAACTTTCGACCAGCGGCTCCTTTTATCTGAACATGCAGGCGCTGGATCGTCCGGACCTGATGCAGAAGAACCCGCTCGGCCGAGCCGCGCGCATCGTGAACATGTCAGAGCTGGGCAAGGCGTTGAATACGTTGAGCGACCCGCCGGTGAAAGCGGTCTTTGTCTACAATTCCAATCCTGCGGTCGTGGCGCCGAACCACAATGATGTTGTGCGCGGCTTCATGCGCCCAGACCTGTTTACGGTGGTCCATGAGCAGTTTTTTACCGACACAACAACATACGCCGACGTTGTTCTGCCCGCGACCACCTTCTTGGAGCACAAAGACCTGAACAAAGCTTACGGCCATACGTATTTGCAAATCTCAAGCCAGGCGATTGAGCCGCTGGGCGAGAGCAGGTCAAACACTGATATGTTCCGGGACCTGGCACAACGCATGGGCTTTACCGATGACTGCTTCCAGCAAAGCACAGATGACGTGATCGACGCGACGCTTACCAAACCGGCGAATCAGCAGATGCCGAAAGGCTGGGAGAAGTGGACCGAAGGCATCACGCGTGAGCAGCTGGAAAAAGAAGGGCACGTGCGGCTGAATCTGGGCGACGGGCCGTTTCTGCCATTTGCAAAAGGCGGATTCGCCACGGCCAGCGGCAAAGCAGAGCTTTACAGTGAGAGCCTTGCCGCGCAGGGGATGGATCCCGTTGTTTCATTTGTTCCCGCTGAAGAATCGCGCATGTCAGAGGGAGCGAAAAAATTCCCGCTGGAGCTGCTTTCGCGCAAAGCCGACAATTTTCTTAACAGTTCGTTTACCAATATTCCTTCTGTGCAGAAGATGGAACAGCCGGAGTTGCTGGAAATCAGCACAGCGGACGCCCAGCGCCGGAATATCCATGAAGGCGATTGGGTGCGGGTCTTCAACAATCGCGGCGAAGTACGGCTGCGAGCCCATGTGAACGGCGCGGTTCAGCCTGGCGTGGTGGCGGCGCGACTGAACGCGGCACGGTTCGCTCCGGACGGCAATAGCATCAATGTTTTGACCTCAGAAACGCTGACCGATCTCGGTGGCGGAGCAACGTTTTATTCTTGCCTGGTTGAGGTTGAGCCGGGCAAAGCGCCAGACGGCAACGGGAGTGCCGCGTCCAAATCCTAAACGACACTCCGGTTGGGCCAACGGTCTTACCAAAAGCTTACCGATTCGATCATCGATGCGCTAAGAAAACAGCTCTCCTAAAAAAGGTTTGCAAGTTCCGCAAACTGGCGCGTTCCAGTTACCGGGGAGTTGACCGCCCAAAAAATGCCGGGGTGAACCCTGGAAAAGACAAACTTTAGAAAATTGCAGTCGGTTTGGAAGATTTTAGGGTGAGGGACATGTCCAAGTGGCACTTCAACGATAACTCCCGTATAATCTGGCTTTTCCCACCTTGCTCTGAGGGTAGTCATATAGCTCCGTCGTTAATTCAGGAAACCAGTCCGAAGCATGTTGCGCGGATCGGGCCCTTGGCGCTGATCCTTGGCCTGTTGCTCCTTGGACTGGTTCCAAAGCTCTTTGCCACGCCGCAAACGGGCCAACTCGTTCAGGAAATTGACATCACCGGCAACCGCCGCATTCCCACGGAGACGGTTAAATCCCGTATCTATACCCGCGTTGGTGACGTTTACGACGAAGCCGCCCTGCAACGCGATCTGCGGTCGGTCTGGAACAGCGGCTATTTTGAAGATGTCCGCATGGAGCGCGAGCAATCGCCCAAGGGCTGGACCATCCATATTTATGTACGGGAAAAGCCGACGATTCGGACGATCGAGTACAAAGGGCTAAATTCGGTCTCGCAAAGCGATGTTCTGGAACGCTACAAAAAGGTCAAGGTCCCCCTGACAGTGGACAGCCCGTACGATCCCACCAAAGTCATCAAGGCCAAAGTCGTGCTCCAGCAATTGCTGGCCGAACACGGACGACAGTTCGCCACGGTGAACATACAGGTCCAGCAAGTTCCACCAGCCTCAGTCTCTGTGACGTTTAACGTCAAAGAAGGGCCGAAGGTTAAGGTGGGCAAGATTAAGTTCGTGGGCAACAAACACGTGAAGAGCCGCACGCTGCGGACTGCTATGAAGAATCTGAAACCGCTCGGCGTTCCCCGCTCGATTTTCCTGGAAAACGTCTTTGCCCGGACGTTTGACGCTTCCAAGCTGGAAGAAGATGCCGAGCGCGTGCGCGAAGCCCTCCAGACCTATGGCTACTTCCAGGCCGTGGTGGACGATCCCAAGATCAAACTCCGGGACACATCGTCGAAGTTGCACCTTCCTTTGATCCAAAAAGGCCAGGGCAAGGTGATGGATATCACTGTGCCGATCGAAGAAGGCGACAAGTACAAGCTCAAAGCGATCACTTTTGCGAACAATAAAGCCATTCTCAACAAGCAGCTGCTGCGCAGCGTTTTCCCCCTCAAAGACGGAGACACCTTCAACAAGCAACTGGTCGGCAAAGGGCTGGACAACCTGCGCAAGGCCTATGGCGAACTGGGGTATATCGACTTTACGCCAGTGCCCACCACGGAAATCGACGCTGAAAAGAAATTGATTACGCTGAACATTGAGATGGAAGAGGGCAAGCCGTATTTTGTCCGCCGCATTGAGTTTCAGGGCAACACCACAACCCGCGATCGCGTGATTCGCCGCGAGCTGCTGGTGCAGGAAGGGCAGGTCTTTAATAGCCGCCTCTGGGACATCAGCATCCTTCGCCTGAACCAGTTGAACTATTTTGACGCACTCAAGCCGGAAGACGATACCGAACGCAAGCTCGATAACAAAAACGGCACTGTCGATCTTACGGTAAAGGTTAAAGAGAAGGGCAAGAACAGTATTGGCCTGACAGGCGGCGTGAGCGGGCTGGAAGGTTCGTTCATAGGCCTGAATTATGAGACCAACAACTTCCTTGGCCTTGGAGAGACACTGCAGGTACAGGGCAACGTAGGCAGTCTGTCACGCGTGCTGCTGTTCGGCTTCACTGAGCCTTATATGTTTGACCGGCCACTGACGCTGGGCTTCACCGTATATAGCCGCAGGTTCGATTTCAACCAGGCGCGCCAGGCTTCCATCAATGCCGGCCAGAACCTGAACCTGCCGCAGTCGGTGCTCAACCAGTTATTGAATTACAACCAGTCCAGCACGGGATTCACCGCTTCATCGAGCTACCTGCTGGGGCACTCCTTCAAGCGCGTGGGCGTAACCTACACCCTGGATAACACGACCATCAACACGTTCAGCGACGCTTCGCGCAATTTGTTCCAGACGCTGAATTTCCGCAGCATCTCCGGACCCGACGCGCTAAAGGGTATCGTAACCAGTTCGGTCACCCCTTCATTTGGCTTCAGCACGATTGACAGTCCCATCCGGCCGCATCGCGGAAAGAGCCTGTTCATCTCGAATGAAATTGCCGGGCTGGGCGGCAACGTCAAATTCTACCGGCCGCTGGTCGCATTCACGGAGTGGAAGCCGCTGTATCACCAGAACACTCTGGGCATTCGGATCCAGGGCAGCTTCATCAATGGCTTTGGCGGGTCTGAGGCGCCTCCTTACCAGCGCTTCTACATGGGCGGAGAAAGCGACTTGCGCGGCTTTGACGTGCGCACCGTTTCCCCTTACGTCTTCGTGAGCACGGTGCAGAATTTCCAGCTGACGAATCCTGACGGCAGCCCGGTGCCAGTTGATCCCACAAACCCGCGGCGTGGAAACGTGACAGTGCCATTGCCGGTCAATAACATTACCTTGCCAGGCGGGGATACGCAGTTTATAGCTAATCTTGAGTACCGCATCCACGTGATCGGGCCGATTACGCTCGCGCCTTTTGCCGATTTTGGTATGGACATGGTCACGCGGCCTTCGCAGCTGAAAGTAAGCAGCGATTCGCTCACTCAGCTGAACAGCACTGTCTTTGGCTGCCCCGCAATCGTCAATTTCCAGTGCTCCGGAGGGCAGCCATTTCCCTTCAGCGGTGACCTGAAGCCGGTTGCCGGCACCAACTATGTCCCTCGTATGTCTACGGGACTGGAGCTGCAGGTGCTGTTGCCAATTGTCCAGCAGCCGTTCCGTATCTACTACGCGTTGAATCCGCTCACTCTGAATACGATTGTGCGGTCACCCAGCCCGATCAGCCGCAGCATGTTCCCGGTGGGATCGGTGGGCGATTTTACTTTTCAATCCGCGATCTCCGCGCTGGCCCCAGATTTTCGCCTGCAGGAACCGCGTAAGACATTTAGATTCACCATCAGCACCACTTTCTGAGGAAAGTGATTGTTTGACGCTGGCGGAGGCGACAACCTATAATTTATGTATCCGTTCCCACCGCAGATTTCACGCATTCATTGAGCAGTCTCGTGTCGTGTATCGCGAAGAATAGTTACCAAAGAATCAATTAAGGAGTTCCAATATTCCATGGCAAGACACATCAACACTCGCGTGTTAAGTCTGGCACTAAGTCTGCTTCTGGCCGTTCCTGCCGCCCGCGCGCAGGCGCCCGCTGCCGGCTCCCCTGGCGGCACTAAAGTAGGCATTGTCAGCATCCAGGACGCAATTGCAAACACCAATGAAGGCAAGAAGGAACTGGATGCATTGCAGAAAAAGTTTGCACCCCGGCAGGCAGCATTGCAGACCCAGAACGATGAATTGGAGAACATCAAGAAACAACTCCAGGCCCAGGGCGACAAGTTGAGCGATGAAGAGCGCAGCAGCCGCGTCCGCGCCGCCACCGATAAGCAGAAAAGCCTGCAGAGAAGCGCCGAAGACTTCCAGAATGAAGTGCAAACAGCGGAACAGGAAATCCTGAACCGCCTGGGCAAGAAGATGCTGGACGTGATGGAAAAATACGCCAGAGACAATGGTTATGCCATGGTGTTGGACGTTTCCAACCCGCAAACTCCAGTGCTCTACGCAAACCCGGGAACGAACATCACCAAGAACCTGATTGACGCTTACAACGCACAGTCACCGGCGGCAGCCACAGCGCCGAAACCAGCGGGAAGCAATGCTCCGCGCCCAGCCGGCGCGGCGGCCTCAAAGCCTCCAGCGTCAGGTACAGCAACACCGAAGAAGCCGTAGGCCTTCGGCGTCTTCAAGGGACCGGACGCCCAAACTGAAACCAAGGAGCACGCAATCCATGAGCATCACGCAATTCAGAAATCTGGCACTGTGCCTGAGTCTAAGCACGTTTTCAGGCACATATGCTTTTGCACAAGGCGCAGCAGCTCCAGCGCCGGCCACAGCAGCTCCAGCGCCAGCCGCGGCCGCGTCGACCGAAGCAGTGCCTACCAAGATTGGTGTGGTCAACATTCAGCAAGCCATCCAGGAATGCGGCGAAGGCAAGAAGGAAATTGACGCGCTACAGACTAGATTTGCTCCCAAACAGGTCGAGCTTAAGGGACTGAATGATGACGTTGAGAGCCTGAAAAAGCAGCTTCAGACGCAAGCTGACAAGCTCAGCGACGAAGAAAAGGGCCGGCAAGCCAAAGCCATCGACACTAAGCAGAAGGCCCTGCAGCGGAACTATGAAGATGCGCAAGCCGAATTTCAGCAGGCTGAACAGGATGTAATTAACCGCATCGGCGCAAAAATGGTAGGCGTCCTGGAGAAGTATGCCGGCGCCAACGGCTTTGCGGTGGTGCTGGATGTCTCCAACCCGCAGACCTCGCCCGTGCTCTGGGCCACACAAGGAACAGTGATTACAAAGGAACTGGTGGATGCCTACGATAAAGCGAACCCCGCAGGCGCAACCACTCCCGCGACGAAGCCGGCAGGTGCAGCACGTCCAGCCACATCGCCCGCTCGTCCGTCTGCGACACCTGCTCATCCGGCAACAGCTTCCCCGACACCGAAGAAACCGTAATTGTTCCTGAGAATCACACAGGCCGCCTGCGCAGGCGGCCTTTTTATTTTTAGCTGCAGCGGAACTTCGCTATCACTCTCCGGTGTCAAAACACTTCCATGGAGGTGAGAGAATGTTCGGAGATACGCTGCTTGAATCTTCATCCACGCCGCATAAGGGAAAGCGCTGGCCCATGGCAACTGCGTTCACTGCGGAAGCGATCATAGGAGGATTACTGGTGCTCGTGCCACTGCTTTCCACGGGAGTCATACCGGTGTCTGCGCGAGTGCCGATCTATATCCCGATAAAACCTGTAACCCTGGAGCCGATGGAGCCTGTTCGCACTGCTGACACTTTTGCTTCGGGGCCAGTGCGCGGTATGCCTGAGCCAACTGCAGTGGTGCTGGTCAGCAACAATCCGGATGCCATCCACTATGGGCGTGCAGTGGAAACTACGATAGACCCGGCTGAAGTGAGATCTTCGGAATCGGGGATTGGAATGAGCACGAACCTCAGCGACTTAGTGTCCGACGGTCGCGCCAAGCCGAACGTGAAGTTCGCCGGCCCGAAGCGCATTACTTCGCGATTGACTGAGGCGCAGTTGGTAAATCGCGTGGAACCCGTTTACCCGCACATCGCCGTGGTGAGCAACATCCAGGGACAAGTGAAACTGCATGCCATCATCGCCCGTGACGGAAGCATCCAGAGCTTAAATCCAATCAGCGGTCATCCTTTGCTCGTGCGCGCCGCGATGGAAGCCGTTCAACAGTGGCGATATCGGCCCTACATCTTGAATGGGGAAACCGTCGAGGTGGAGACGCTTATCACCGTCAACTTCAAGAAAGACCTGCATTAGAAAGGTGCGAATTGAAACAAGGGGCGCTGTGGAAAACTCTGTGCATATTTGTTACCCGCAAGCAGAGTAGTTCAATGATTTTAATGACTTAAATGATTTGCCCAACGGGCGTTGCACTTTATAAAACGCTTATTTTCAGTCGGTTAGATAAGGGTTGGGTCAGATGAGAGACATTGCACCATAATGGGTGAAGAGCGCGGATCAAACCAGCAGATTTGCACATTTAGCCCTCGCAACTTTTCTTTCACCAGCTGCATCACGCGTGATCACCAACTTTGAGCACGGCAAGGAAGGCCTCCTGAGGAATGTCGACTTTCCCGATGCGCTTCATCCGCTTCTTCCCCTCTTTCTGCTTTTCCAGCAGCTTGCGTTTGCGCGAGATGTCACCACCGTAACACTTGGCCAGCACGTTTTTGCGGATGGCCACCACGGTTTCACGGGCAATGATCTTGGCGCCGATCGACGCTTGAATGGCAACTTCAAACATTTGCCGCGGAATGAGTTCGCGCATCTTTGAGACCAACGCGCGTCCGCGATCATAGGCGAAGTCGCGGTGCACAATGATGGAGAGCGCATCCACGGGATCGCCCGCGACCAGGATATCAAGCTTGACCATCGGCGATTCCCAGCTTCCGGCAAGATGATAATCGAGCGAGGCGTACCCGCGCGAAATGGTCTTCAGCCGGTCATAAAAATCGAGCACGATTTCATTGAGCGGCAGCTCATAGCTCAGCATGACGCGGTTGGCGCTCACGTACTCAAATCCTTTTTGCTTGCCGCGCTTGTCTTCCACCAGCTTAAGAATGCCGCCAACGTATTCTTCATTGGTCAAAATCATGGCCAGAATCACCGGCTCTTCAATCTTTGCGATCTCACTCTGGTTGGGCCAGCGCGAAGGGTTATCCACCTGAATCTTTTCGCCGTCGGTCTTGGTAATGTCATAGCGCACGCCGGGAGCGGTGGTGATCAGTTCCAGACCGAATTCACGTTCGAGGCGCTCCTGAATGATTTCCATGTGCAGCAGACCGAGAAAGCCACAACGGAAACCGAAGCCTAGCGCGGCGGAACTTTCCGGCTCGAAGAAAAAAGAAGAGTCATTGAGCCGCAGCTTTTCCAGCGCCTCGCGGAGCGCCGTGTGTTCGTGAGCGTCCACGGTATAGAGTCCGGCAAAGACCATCGGCTTGAGTTCTTCAAAGCCGGGAAGCGGCTCAATGGCAGGCCGAGCATCGTCGGTGATGGTGTCGCCGATCTTGGTATCAGAAACAGTCTTATTGTTGGCGACCATGAATCCGACTTCGCCAGCGACCAGTTCATCAATCTCTACAGGCTTGGGAGTGAGCACGCCGAGGGTTTCCACGTCGAGCGTTTTCCCATTCCACCACAGCCGCACCTTCATGCCCTTGCGGAGAGTGCCCTCAAAAAGCCGCGCGAGAACGATGACGCCGCGATAAGGATCGAACCATGAATCGAAGATCAGCGCCTGTAATGGATTATTGGGATCTCCCTTGGGCGGCGGCAGGCGATTGACAATGGCTTCCAGCAACTCCGGCACTCCGAGACCGCTCTTGGCGCTTACCAGCATGGCGTCTTTCGTATCCAGGCCAACGGTCTGCTCGATCATTTCTTTTGCGCGCGGAATATCGGCGCTGGGAAGGTCAATCTTGTTGATGACCGGAATAATTTCCAGGCCGTGATTGATAGCCAGATAGGCGTTGGCCAGCGTCTGGGCTTCCACGCCCTGAGAAGCGTCGACGACGAGCAGCGCGCCTTCGCAGGAGGCAAGTGAGCGCGAAACTTCATAAGAAAAATCAACGTGCCCTGGTGTATCAATCAGGTTGAGCTGGTACTCTTGTCCATCTTTAGCCGTGTACTTCATCCGGACGGCATGGGCCTTGATGGTGATGCCGCGCTCGCGCTCCAGGTCCATGGCGTCGAGCACTTGCTCCTGCATCTCGCGCAAGGCGAGCGAACCCGTCAGCTCCAGGAGCCGGTCAGAAAGCGTGGATTTACCATGATCGATGTGAGCGATAATGGCAAAATTTCGGATGTGTGCGCGGTCCATGAGGATGGGCTGACACCTTCATTCTAACATCTGCGAGTGCGCTGGGCCGTGCAGGAGTTGCGCGCCTGCTGCTCCGCCGAGTATGCTTCGAAGTTTCCTGAAAAGGTGGATCATGCAACGGACTGGGTTTGCTTTAGCCGTTTTCTGTAATGCCGCTCTCTGCTTTGCTCAGCCACAAGCTGCGCCCACGATCAAAGACTTCATTCGCGTGCAGTCGCCGGTGATTGCGCTAGAGCACTTACGCGTAATCGATGGAACTGGCGCGGCAGCAAAAACCGACCAGACGATCGTGATTTCCGGCGGAAAGATTACGGCCATCGGCAATGCGGGAGTGGTGCCGGTGCCGGCTGATGCGAACCGCTTGGACATGACGGGATACTCCGCGCTTCCCGGGCTGGTGGGCATGCACGACCATCTTTTTTATCCCAGCGGCGGCAGGCTCTACCATGACATGCCGTTCAGCTTTCCACGGCTCTATCTTGCGCTGGGCGTGACAACGATCCGCACGACCGGCAGCATGGAGCCTTATACCGACCTGGAAATCAAGAAGGCGGTGGACGCAGGCAAAATTCCCGGCCCAAAGATCAACGCCACCGGCCCTTACATGGAAGGCGAAGGCATTCCATTGTTGCAGTTGCATCAGCTCACGGGGCCCGACGACGCCAGCCGTACGGTGGAGTACTGGGTAGCCGAAGGCGCCCGGTCGTTCAAGGTTTATAACTACATCACACGCGCGGAACTGAAAGCCGTAATCGACACGGCGCACAAGCATGGCATCAAGGTCACGGGGCATCTATGTTCCATCGGATTCCGCGAAGCAGCAGAGCTCGGCATTGACGATCTGGAGCACGGCCTAACGGTGGATACGGAATTTCATCCCGAGAAGAAGCCTGATGTCTGCCCCAATCCAAACCAGGCCGCGGCGGCGGCAGCCAAGCTGGAGATCACGAGCGAGCCGATTCAAACCACCATCAAGATGCTCATCGCCAAACACGTGGCCGTGACTTCAACTCTCCCGGTGTTTGAGCAGTTTGTTCCGTCGCGTCCGGACGTGCCACAGAAGGTGCTCGATCTGCTAAGCGACGACGCGCGCAAGGCATACCAGGCAAACCGCACCCGCATTGCGCAGAACAAAGAGAGTCCGTGGCCCACGATGTTTCAGCGAGAGATGGAATTTGAGCGAGCATTCGTGAAGGCCGGAGGAACGCTGCTGGCAGGCCTGGATCCGACTGGTATCGGCGGCATTATTGCCGGCTTTGGTGATCTGCGCGAAGTTGAGCTGCTGGTGGATGCAGGGTTCACTCCGCTCGAAGCCATTAAGATCGCAACACTCAACGGCGCGCAGTTTCTTGGGGTAGCCGACCAGGTTGGCTCGCTGACGCCGGGCAAGCAGGCGGACATCATGCTGGTGAAGGGCGATCCTTCAAGCAAGATTGTGGACATAGAAAACGTTGAGTTGGTTTTTAAAGACGGCGTGGGATGGGATTCGAAGAAGCTGATTGATTCGGTGAAGGGACAGGTGGGCGTGAGGTAGCGCTCAGCGGTCAGCAGCCAAAGAAATCGCCGCAGATTTCCGCTGATGGACGCAGATCAAAACGGGTAGCCGCGAATCAATGCGAAATACGCGAATCGATTCCTGGTTTTTAATTCGAGTTGATTCGCGAAATTCGCGGCTAGCTTGAAATGCTTTTTTAGCGCGTATCCAAACTTTCCACCCACACGCTCACAGCGTAGCCATCTCCTTCTTCAGCCAGAGCTTTTTCCCAGCCGACGCCAAGGTCGGGAAGAACAGCCGCGCCTTGTAAGCGTGCGAATATTTTGAGGGAGGATTCTTCGCGCGGGACCTGCATGTGGATCACGCCGTCGATCAGTTCAGCCTTGCAGTTGCGGTCAGAATCGATGACGAACTTCTTGCGCAGATCGAGTAAAGACGTATACCAATCCAGCATAAGATTCTCACCCTGCGTGAGATTCCAGTTCAACTTTGATCGCTCAAAAGTTGCGGGATTCTGCGGGTCCGGCACCTCGTCGTTGGCGAAATCGAAGTCCTTGAACTCCTGCTTGCGGCCTTCCCGAACAGCCTTCTGCAACGCGGGATCGCCATAGTCGGTGAAGAACAGGAAGGGGTCGGGCTCGTCATATTCCTGGCCCATAAAGAGCAGCGGTGTTTCACAGGCAAGCAGCAACAGCGCAGCGGCAAGCATTCGGGCGCCACGAGGGACAAGCACCGTCAGCCTCTCACCCTGCGCGCGATTGCCGACCTGATCGTGATTTTGAATGCAGATCACATGTGCTGCGGCAGGCATGCCCTCGCTGCTGGTACCGCGCGGCCGTCCTCCCCAGAATTTGAACGGCTCACCCTGAAAGACAAAGCCATGCGTGAGCGCCTGGGCAATCTGCTCCGGACTGCCAAAATCCTGATAGTAGCCTTTGCGCTCGCCGGTGAAAAAAGCGTGGACGGAGTGATGGAAGTCGTCACTCCAGATGGCGTCCAGTCCAAAGCCGCCAGCTTCCGGTGGGAGCACAATTTTGGCATCGTTCTCGTCGGTTTCAGCAATGACGCAAACCTGGCGGGCAAGTTCGGCGGCCAGCGCAACGACATCGGATTTAATTTCGGCCAGAATATGTCTTTTATTTTGCGAATCGTCCTTGATGGTCTGCACCGCGTCGAGGCGAAGGCCGTCCATGTGGTACTCGCGCACCCAGTAGAGAGCGTTCTCCACAAAATAGCGGCGAACACCTTCGCAGCCCGGCTGATCGAAATTGATGGCCTCGCCCCATGGGGTTTGATGTTTATCGGTAAAGTAAGGACCGAAGAGGCGTACATAATTACCTTCATTGCCAAGATGGTTGTAGACCACGTCAAGGATCACTGCCAGACCGATCGTGTGCGCTGCGTCAACCAGCCGTTTGAGCCCGTCAGGCCCGCCATAGCTGGCTTGTACCGCATACGGCGAGACACCGTCATAACCCCAGTTGCGTGTGCCGGGGAAAGCCGCTACCGGCATAATTTCAATCACGGTCACGCCCAGCTTTTTCAGGTATGGCAGCTTGCCAATGGCTGCATCGAACGTGCCTTCCGGAGTGAACGTGCCGATGTGGAGTTCATAAATCACGTAGTCGCGTAAGGACAGGCCGCTCCAGCCGGTGTCAGTCCAGGCGAATTTTTCGGGATCGACAATTTCTGTTGGCCCGTGGACGCCCTCCGGCAGCAGCCGCGAAACGGGATCCGGCACCGGCTTATTCTGGTCAACGATGTAAAAATATTTATCGCCGGGACAGGCGAATGCCTGAAGCGAGAAGTAGCCGCCCTCCGAAGATTGCATGGGCCAATCATGCGAGCCTTGCTCAGTCATCAGGCGCAGGGTCACGGATTTCGCGGACGGCGCCCAAACGCGGAAATCGCAGTTGTCCCTGGAGAGATTGGCGCCGAGCGATGCGGACATTACGTTGCTAGACATTACTTTGGTGGACATCGCGTTGCTATGTGTGCGGCTGGTCACGTATGTTGAGAAGGATTCAATAATCCTAAGGATGCATCAACGAAAAAAGCCAGAATTGATTTTAGCTTCCGCTTCGCCGCGGCGGCAGGAGTTGTTGCGCGAAATTGGAATTCCCTTTCAGGTGCATGCCGCCAACATCAATGAAGATCGAATCGCGGGTGAGGGTCCTATCGCGTATGCGCTGCGCCTGGCGCGAGAGAAGGCCCAGGCCGTGGCGATTCTTTATCCGCAAAACTACGTGCTGGGCGCGGATACCATCGTAGTGGTAGACGATGGGGTGCTGGGAAAGCCGAAGGACCGTAAAGATGCGGTCCGCATGTTGCGGCTGCTCTCCGGACGTAGCCACGAAGTGACCACAGCGGTATGCGTGGTCGCGCCGGGCACGCTCACCGAGACGCGTGCCAGCACAACGAAGGTTTACTTTCGCGAAATTGCCGAAGACGACATACAGCGATATGTCGCCGGCGGTGAACCAATGGATAAAGCCGGGGCATACGCCATCCAAGGCGGCGCTTCGCGCTGGGCCGACCGCATCGAGGGGGAATTTTCCAATGTGGTGGGATTGCCTCTGTCTTTGGTGACAGATATGTTAATAACTAGCGGGTTAATGAAACGCTGATTATTTCTTTTCGACAGGCGCAGCGGCACCCTGCTCGCCATCTTTCATTGCGCCCTTGAAATTCTTAATGGCGTCGCCCAGGCCTTTGCCCAGATCGCCCAACTTGCTCGGACCAAAGAATATCAATGCGATGACCAAAATGATCAGCAGTTCGGGTATACCAAGTTTTCCA
>DASYKK010000256.1:0-5635 GCA_035995565.1 Candidatus Angelobacter sp. | reverse complement strand
AACCAAAATAGCTCCTGCCCGCGGCAAACTGGGCGTAATGATTGTCGGCATGGGTGCCGTGGCTACCACGTTCGTTGCCGGTGTGGAGGCCATTCGCAAGGGAATCGCCAAGCCGATTGGTTCGCTGACGCAGATGGGCACCATCCGGCTGGGGAAGCGCACCGACAATCGCTCGCCAAGGATCGACAAGTTTGTCCCGCTGGCGAATTTGAAAGATCTGGTCTTTACCGCCTGGGATATTTTTGAAGAAGACGCTTATGCAGCCGCCATGAATGCGGGCGTGCTGGAAAAAGATCTGCTCAATCAGATCAAGCCGTTCATGAAGTCTATTAAGCCGCGCAAGGCGGTGTTCGACCGCAATTACGTGAAATTGCTCGACGGCAAGCATGTGAAGAAAGGCAAAAACAAACGCGATCTGGCGGAGCAGCTGCGTGCGGATATTCGCGATTTCAAAAAGAAATCCAAGGCTGACCGTCTGGTGATGATCTGGTGCGCGTCTACGGAAACTTTCATCACGCAGAGCGCCGTGCACGAGTCGCTGGATGCCTTTGAGCGCGGCTTAAAAGAGAACGATCCCAATATCGCTCCGTCGATGATCTACGCGTATGCGGCGCTGATGGAAGGCGTTCCATTCGCTAATGGCGCGCCGAACCTTACGGTGGACATTCCGGTGATGATGGAGCTTTCCAAGGCCAACAATGCGCCGATCGCAGGAAAAGATTTTAAGACCGGCCAGACGCTGATGAAGACCATTCTGGCGCCTGGTTTCAAGGCCCGCATGCTGGGCATGAGCGGTTGGTTTTCCACCAACATTCTGGGCAATCGTGACGGAGAGGTGCTGGAAGATCCGGGATCATTCAAGACCAAAGAAGAATCCAAGCTTTCCGTGCTCGACCGCATTCTTCAGCCAGAGCTTTATCCCGATCTTTACGGGAACATTCACCACAAAGTCCGCATCAACTACTACCCGCCGCGCGGCGACAACAAAGAGGGCTGGGATAACATTGACATCTTTGGCTGGCTGGGCTACCCGATGCAGATAAAGGTGGATTTCCTGTGCCGAGATTCGATTCTGGCAGCGCCAATCGTGCTGGACCTGGTACTGTTCCTTGATCTGGCCAAGCGGAGCGAGGCATTGGCCGGTCTGGGCGTACAGGAATGGCTGAGTTTTTATTTGAAGTCGCCGATGACCGTGCCGGGACTATATCCTGAGCACGATCTTTTCATTCAGCTGATGAAGCTGAAAAACACGTTGCGCCATCTGCGCGGCGAGCAGCTTATCACCCATCTTGGGCTTGAGTATTACGACTAATCGGAGAACGCCGCTCCAGAGCGCTGCATCAGAATTACTATGAGGCTACTCTGTTGGGTAGTGAGTCTCGCGTTTGGGCTGCTGGTTTGGATATCGACTGCCTTCGCTGCGGATGGAACGTTTCGCGGCAGGATCGCTGATCCACCTGCCAACGAACCGGCGGTTCAAGGCTGGGTCTTCGTTAAGGGCAGAAACCAGATGCTGCGGCGCGTGGAAGTGGCGCACGCCGAGATCGTCTACGCAGAAGAAGTGCCTGCCAGCGAGCGCCATAAATGCAACTCTGATTGCCTCAGCACAGGACAGGAAGTCAGGATTACTGCCCATCAGGATGCATCGGGCGAGTGGCGGGCAAGGCGGGTTGAAATTCTCAGAGTGACTCCTCCCACCAGCGAAACCCGTCTGAAGGCCGGCACTTTACCAAACTTTACGCCATTTGGTGCTTCTCTTGAGGTAACCATCCTGGGCGGTTTCTGCATCGCATCCTCCACGGGAGAAATCTAATTTTTTCAAGCGGTATTGTCCGGGCGCTATAATGAGGGTGTCCTCTCCCAGAAGCCCCATTCGGCAGGAGTGTGCTTATGAAATTCCGTTCTTTTTTGCTTCCGTTCATACTGGTCGCTGGCATCAGCCTGTCTTCTCCGGCTTTTTCCCAGGACGATAAAACCAAGACACAGACTCCGAACAATCAGCCGCAGCCTGCCGCCACTGACCAAAGCCAGTCGCACCCCGCCGATCAGAAGCCGGCAGCGGACCAGAGCCAGGCACAGCCAGTAGCCGACCAGGACCAGCCGACTGTCGCTGACAAAGATAAAGACAAAGACAAAAAAGATAAGAAAGACAAGGACAAGAAAGACAAGAAGGACAAAGATTCCAAGAATAAGCATAGCGGCGGCAAAGACGATGTGGACGCCATTGGCAACCGCAAAGTCGCGGGCTGGGATTGGTACTCAATCGAGAGCGAAATCCGCATGGGCAAGGAATACGCCACGCAGATTGAAGCCAGCCTGAAGCTGGTGACCGACCCGACGATCAACGAATATATAAATCGGGTGGGCCAGAATCTGGTGCGTAATTCAGACGCCAAGGTGCCCTTCACTATCAAGGTGGTTGACTCTGATGTAATCAATGCCATGGCGCTGCCGGGCGGATTCTTCTACGTCAATTCCGGGCTGATTTTAGCTGCCGACAATGAGGCCGAACTGGCCGGTGTGATGGCGCATGAGATCGCACACGTCGCCGCGCGCCATACCACGCGCCAACTTACGCGCTACCAGTTCATCAATTACGCCAGTCTGCCGCTGATCTTTGTGGGCGGAGGCATTGGCCTGGCAGCACGAGAAGCAGCGGGCATTGGCATCCCGATGACCTTCCTCAAGTTTTCTCGCGGCTTTGAGGCTGAAGCGGATTATCTGGGTATTCAGTACATGTACAAAGCCGGCTACGACCCCAACGAGTTTGTGAACTTCTTTGAAAAGATTCAGGCCCAGGAAAAGAAGAAGCCCGGATCAATGGCTAAGGTTTTCACAGACCATCCCCAGACTCCGGACCGTATCACCAAGTCGCAAGAGGAAATTGCCACCATCCTGCCCGCGAAAGAGCAGTACATTGAGACCACATCTGAGTTCAATGACATGAAGTCACGGCTGGCGGCGATTGAAAACCGGCACAAGGTGGATGATGCCAACAATCCCAACAAACCATCCCTGCGGCGCGGCCAGCAAACGGCCTCGAAAGATGGGGACAAGAAGGATGACGACCGTCCGACATTGAAGCGTCGCGATCAGTAATCGAAACATCCACGTATAACGTGAACAGGCGGCCTCCGGGCCGCCTGTTTTACTTTCTGATTGACCTGGTGTTGCTGTTCGCCAGCCTAATTGGCGGCGTTGGAGGAGAACTGGCTTTGCATGATACAGAAATGGAGTTTCTCAATGAAGTCCAGCAGTTCGGGGCGCACGCTGGCGGCCACAAAGGAGCGGCAGGTCTTGCAGGTTGATTCTGTCAATCCGGCATGCCGGCGGCTGAGGCTACGTCGAAATGCACCATAATTACGGGACGGTTTGGATCCACCGGAAGGGTTCATGGAATTCCTCCAAATTTTGAGGAATCATGACACAGATAGAGGAAATAAGGAACCGATTAATCGGTTCTGGGGCTGAACGCAGGATATTCCTAGAAGAGAATCTACTTGATCTCAAGAAGGTCCTTGGATCGAGGTGGCGCAGCCTGAAATGGGCATCATTGAAGATGCTGGCGGAAGGGCTTGAAGGCTTCCGCCGCTCTCAGTATTGACCGGCTAGCTGATTCGAAGCCTTATTTGCCGGCAAAGGACTCCGCTGCATTGGCAGCTAAAGCCTTTGATTTGTTTGGCATGGATTCAATTACCTTCATTTCATGCCAATCATAAGGGAATTCTTTGCCACAGCCGAGGCACGCCACGTAAGTACCGGTGAGCTGTGCCGCCGGTGAAAGCCGTTGGCCTGGCCGTTTCGTGATAGGAAAGCTGAAATTCTTGTGGCTACAACCGAACAGCACATCGAGCAGACTCGCCATAATTCACCACCCCCAACTTCGGGTCTCCCTGGAAGCGTTAACTTGCCGACTCGGACATAGTGTACTACAGGACATGTCCGAATGTACACCTAGTTCATATATCCTGCGTACCGTTACATTAGATTCTGAGTACCTGAAAAAGGTTCGTTCCCGGATGAGCATAAATTTTCTCGGGCAGGAGTCATGTAATAAATACACGTATTCATTCTATGTCTATGAAATTTAAGGGATATCTTTTATGTGATGGATTTCTTTTCAGATTTGCTCTTGCGGCATTTCGTCATAATGGCATCGTGGAGGCGGGTTCGGAGGCCTTCTGGTAGCTCGTAAAGCTCATTATCGCGGTAAATCTCGATGGTTTTCTTGGTGGTATTCATCACGACGTGGCATTCGTGGCACCAATGGAGATGTTCATCGAGCTCGAGTTTAAGGTTCTCGGTGATCTTGCCGTCAAGATAATCGGTCAACTCTTTTAAGAACTCAGTGCATTTCACTGTTGGCCGTCTCCGCCCTTTTTATTCTTGAAATATCTGGACAAACGCTCCCGGAGCTGCAAGCGGGCCCGCAACAAGCGCGATTTTACCGCAGGTACACTCAAATTCAGCATTTCTGCTGTCTCCTCCGTGGAAAGTCCTTCAACGTCTCGCAAAACAAAAACCGTCCTGAAACCTGGCGAAAGCCCCTGAATCGTCTTCTTCAGGATGTCGCCCAGCTCTGAGGTTCCATACTGCTGTTCCGGGTTGGGGCTCCAGTCCGCGACTTCCCGCGGGATGGACCCGTCTTCTGTCTCCACGTCTTCATCAAGCGAGACAGTCCGGTCATTGCGCCGCTTGCGCAAACGCATCAACGCTTCGTTTACCGCGATCCGAACCAGCCAGGTATAAAACTTTGAGTTACCCTGGAACTGCTCAAGATTCTGATACGCCTTCAGGAATGCGTCCTGGACCACGTCCTGGGCGTCTTCCTCGTTATGCGTGATGTGCTGTGCTATCCGGAAGACATTGCGGTCATACCGCTTCACCAATTCGCTGAACGCCTCCAGATCGCCTTTTTTGGCGGCCTGGACGAGCGCCATTTCGCTGGTGATACCTTCCTCGGCCTTCTTTTGGATGGTTTCCATGCCGCTCCGACTCAAAAATTAATTTACTATGTTCTGCGCCCTAAATGGGCCTTGGGACGAAATAAATCCCTAAGTTATATAAGACTGGGCGCGTAACTTTTTGTTACACCCACCCCTCATATGGATTATGAATAAAAGCTTACTTCCTTTATTTGCTTTAACTTTAGCCATTCTCGCGTTTGGCTGCCAAAACCAGCCGAAATCATCGGCGAACCAGCACATACAGGTTGTGATGAAGAAGTACGCCATTGAGCCTTCCGTCATCCATGTTAAGGCCGGGCAGACCACAGAGCTAGACGTGTCTACTGCCGACGTCCAGCATGGTTTTGACGTGCCAGGCCTGGGCATCAAAGAGCCCGTTCGCTCGGGACAGCCAGCGATCGTTACTTTGAAGAACCCGCCCAAAGGCGAGTACAAGGTGGTCTGCGGAATCATCTGCGGGCCACGCCATGACGATATGGTAGCCAAGCTGGTGGTGGAATAGCCAATGCGCGGCGGTCCCAAGCCGGTAACTCTCATATTGTGGTTTTTGGCGAGGCGCGGGTAACGACTAAGATGCCAGCCAGGTAAACATCAGTAATCTCACGGGTTGATACTGGCCGAGAAACCCTTATAATCGCAGCCAAAGGCATGCCACGTCCGACTGAAAT
>DASYKK010000255.1:0-8280 GCA_035995565.1 Candidatus Angelobacter sp. | reverse complement strand
GTCGCTTTCCGCCCGGGGCATGGGTCCGAATCCGGCGGCAGCAACTTTCCGTTCGCGCTCAGATACCACATCTCCGTAATGGCCCAGACCCGCAAACTTGAACATCCTTGGCTCATTGTGCCCAGCGGGTGAAAGATACTTCAGCCGCTCAAAGCTGGTCCATGAAGCAGGCCATTCGGAATCATTCCCGATCAGGTGTCTGCGCCACTGTCCTCCGCCAACAAACTCAATTGCCAGATCTGGCCGACGCACTTCATTCGCAACCGGCACACAACGAAATCGCTGCCATCGGCGCGCTGCATCGGTGGCACACAATGTATCGACACTCGGCGCATGGCTGCTCATCAATACGATCTTGCTAGCTGGCGCTCCTGCCCGCTCAAGGGCTTCTCCCACGGCTAGAAACGACGATCCGCTCAATCCCGGACCTTCATCCACCACAACAAAGCTCGCGCCACTCGATATTGAATTGCTTACTGCAATCATCTGCTCGGGTGTGAATTCTGCGTTGCGATTGTAAGGATGCCCTTGCGGGCGCACAGTAATTCTCTCCACCTTCAACCCGCGAGTTCGTGCGGCGACGGCAGCGACTGCGCTCAATGTTGTTCCAATGCTCCTGATGCCCACGACCAGTAAACGTTCGCACGCAGGAATTTTCCGCATGACATCGGCGTAAGCTAAGGGATGGAGCGCGTAGTAGGCGAAGCCTTCAGGAATCGAAATGCTGATTTGTGTGAGATTGGAGAGCGCCCGGGCAGTGTCGAGAATGTTTTGAAAATTGGGTTGTGCAAAATCAGGAGGATCAGCAGCCTCGAGAAACAACAGCGCTTCCGCAATACGGTCGGTGAGCAATTCGCAAGAGCGCGCCGCTTCAGCATCAACATCGGCCACGCCGCATTCGATCTCGCCTGCCAACAGCAAAGCGTCCAAAACAGGTTTATGCGAGCAATGGCTGCACAACCGCTCCAGCTGCGCAGTCAGTGCCGCCTTCAGTTCTTGCCCGCTCGCGCGCCGCTGGCCTCCACGAAAGACCAGCAGATTCAATCCGCTCATTAATGCTCGTCAGGCTACTTTCTTGGCCGTTCTTCGGACAGCGCGTGGCGACCGTGCCACATCGCCTTCTTTATCGACGAAGTACAGATACTGGTTGTCCCGTTCAATTGCATTCGGCACCAGCACCTCGGTTTCACCCTCGCCGGATTTGGATTTGCGGCTTACGTTGCCGCTGCCATCAACAAAGTACAGGTACTTCTTATAGTCCCGTTCCAGATGCAGTTCTTTTACCTTTTCCGCCATATCCTGTTGGACGGTGAATAAAGCTCTCTGGATGCCACGACCTCAATGTTTAGATTTTCCTTTGCTGCTGGATTTGGTTCCTTTGCGATGCCGTACTGCCGGTGGCTCTTCCCCAGGCGCCAAAACCCGATGCACCAGCGGTGGGTTGAACTTGTAGGTACGTTCTCGCACACTTCCGTCATCTTCTTTCACCCGCAGGATAAACGTGCGCAAATTGCCTTCTTTTTCAAAATCCTTCCGTCCCAGCGTGACCGGCAGCACACCTGCCAGTTCGCGCTCGCGATAAGCGGTTTCATAGCGATGTTTGCGGGCGTTCCAGGTAAACACCCTGGCCTGGCTGAAATCGTAAGACAGACCTTCTTTTTCCGTGAAGAGGACCAGATACTCTGGGACCTTCTTGGCGTCGTCCTGGACTTCGTCCAGCGTGTAAGCGGCTACGATCCGCTGCCCCTCGGAATATTGGGCAATCTCCTCCGGCGCCGTCAGGTAAAGCGTTCTGCCCAACACCCATCCCACACGCATTTGCGAGTCGCGCACCAGCCACCAGTCTTCACGGACGGCTGGCGGCGCCGCATTATCGCTTTTTACCTTCTCTTCATCCGGAGCATCGTCGGCATCTTTCTGTTTTTCATCCTTCAGTTGCAGCGGCGGAGCATTCCGGTCCACCGGCAGACGCTGCAGCATATCCACTTTCTGTTTCTCGTTCAGCAGATACAGATAGGCGGTCTTTCTTCCCGGCAGCACATGTACCTTGACTTGCTCTTCCGTCGTCGCCGTGGCCTGGGCCGGCGCGGACTTAAATTGGTCCGCCAACCGTTGAAACTGGTCGAACGTTGGCTGGTCCGTCAGGTAGCGTTCCTGCACCCAGCCTTCTTCCCCACGCGGAGAGCGCACGCGCAGGAAGCGCTTACTCTGCATTCGCTCCAGTATCTGCACACGCTCTCCGTTATGCACCACGCCGGTCTTGTTGTAGAAGGTTGCGACGTGGTCGCGAAGTCCGGCTTCAGTCACGGCGACATAGGCGTATTCCGCATGATCAGACGTGCCGCCTTTGCCATTGCATCCGGCCAGCAGGCATAGTCCGGAGGCGGCCAAAAGCACTGCCGCAAGGGTGACGCGCTGCGGAATTCGAATCAGACCTGTGATCAAATTTTCCCCATTGCCTTGACGGACAAATATAGCAGCCCATTACTGCGCAGGACACAGCGACCAGTGTCCGTGGTCGCCTGAACGCGTTCCGCCTCCCAATCGCTCGCAGTTGCGATAGCAATCAGTTCGCTGGCGCTGCTCCCTGCTGAGCGAAGATCAAAAAATGCCCCGCTGGATCCTTAATTCCGAATTCCTTTGCATGGTAAAACGTGGTCCGCACTGGCATCACGATCTCCGTTCCCTTGGTAGCTTCCAGCGCTGCATCAAGGTCAGCTACTTCGATATAGAGGAAGCTCGGGCCCTTGCGAACAGCTTCACCGGTTTCGGCATTGTCTTTCTCCGCGCTGGCAAAACTCTGGTACATCAATTCCAGGCCGTTCTTCTCCACAATGGCAAAGCCGATCTTGTTCCCTTCGGGCACTTCTATCGTCTTCTGAAAACCCAGGCGCTCGGTCCAGAATTTGATACACGGTTCAAGTTCCTCAGTAAACAGGATAGGCGTGATTTTTTTCACTACTGTAGGCTTCATAATTTTCTCCGAAGTTGAAATTGCGAAAACTGGAACCTGCGACAGGCTGCGCATTGCCATCGCTAGAGCTTGTGATCGCATCGAAATTCCCCTTGTATTTCTGCTAATCTTAATTAGACTAGTACACGATATGACATGGCACCTAAAGATGTCAACCGGAGTTCTTATGCCAGTTCAACAGCGTCGCTTACAGGATTTAATCTCAATCGGCCCGGCCATGCTCCGCGATTTTGAGCTTCTCAGCATCCGCAGCGTCAAGCATCTTGCCCGCCAAAATCCCGTGAAGCTCTATAAGAAACTTTGCCGTGCTACTGGGCAGCGCATCGACATCTGCTGTCAGGATGTCTTCTCCGCAGCGGTGGCCCAGGCACGCGATCCTCTTCTTCCCGCCGAGCAATGCCAGTGGTGGTACTGGAGCCGCCAGCGGAAGGCCGGTAATGCACCCAGCTAAGCCCCCCGCCCACAAGCGGAAAGCTAAAAAGGTTGGTCCGACCGTACCGGACCTTATACTGCTCAGCCTGCTGGCGGAGCAGCCCATGCACGGTTATCAGGCCAACGTGGAACTGGAGCGACGACAGGTTCATAACTGGGCCGGCATTTCCCGGCCGCAGATTTATTACTCCCTGGAAAAACTCGCCCGGCTGGCGCTGATCACAGAGGCTGGCGACCCAGAACCCGCTCTGGGTCCCGAACGCCGTATCTTTTCCACCACCGCAAAAGGGCGGGCAGCGCTCGCCACCGCTCTCGAGCGCGACGACTGGGCTAACCAACGTGATCGTCCGCCATTTCTCACCTGGATGGCCCTTTCCTGGCAAGCCTCTCCCGGCACATTTTTGAAACAGCTCCAGCGTCGAGAGGAATTCCTTGTGGCCGAGCTTGCTCGAGAACAACAAACATTGCGCGCAGTCGAAAAAGAAGTGTGGCACCATTTTCACGAGGCTGTCTGGATGATCAAACTTGTGATCGAGCAATTTCGCGTTGAGTTGCTCTGGCTGCGCCAGGTTGCCGCCGAATTTCCACGTCGCGCTGCTGCGGCAAACCCTGCCCATACGAGCAAGAATGTCTAGCTGTCCGGTTGCTGCGCCGCCGTTTCAAACCCTGCAAGCCCGCAAGCTATACTGCTCATCAAGGAGAAGAATGGCAACCCGTTTAAAACTGTTTTTATTCATCAGTCTTTTTTGCTTCCTTAGCGCAATTTCGGCCCAGCAATCGAATACGGATCAAGCGCATATCCGGGGATCCATGGAATTTCTTGCCGGTGACGCCATGCAGGGTCGCGCCAGCGGCTCCCACGACGAACTACTCGCCGCCGCGTATCTAGCTTCGCAACTGCGTGAAATTGGCATTGCACCAGCTGGCGATGACGGCGGATATATACAAAATGTCTCCGGAGAATTCAATTTTTATCGCGAAGGCAAGAAACAATGGAATACCCGCAACGTGATCGGCAAAATCACGGGCCGCGACGCGAAATTGAAGGATCAGGTCATTCTTCTAACTGCGCATATGGACCACCTGGGCGTCAATGGAGACAACATTTACAACGGCGCCGACGACGACGCTTCCGGATGTGTCGCCGTACTGCAGTTGGCGCGAGCACTGGCGCACAAAAAGCCGCCAAAACGCACTGTCCTCTTTGTGTTCTTCGGCAGCGAGGAGACGGGAGGCCAGGGCAACCAGTATTTTCTGGAACATCCGCCAGTGTCCCTCAAGACGATTGTCGCCAACCTGGAATTCGAGATGATCGGGCGCCCCGACTCCGCTGTTAAGTCCGACGAGCTCTGGCTAACCGGTTTCGACCGCAGCAATCTAGGCCCGGAACTGGCGAAACATGGCGCCAAACTCGTAGCTGACCCGCACCCTAAAGAGAACTTTTTTCGGCGTTCGGACAATTACGCCCTGGCCAAACAAGGCGTCATTGCCCATACCGTATCAAGTTTTGGCTTGCACTCTGATTACCACCGTCCCGGCGATGATGTCGCTCATATCGACTTCAACCACATGGATCAGGCAATCCATTCCATGCTCGGCCCGGTTGAGTGGTTAGCCAACTCCGAATTCAAGCCAGAGTGGAAGCCGGGGAAAAAGCCGTAGGCATGTACGGCATTGAACTTCCAAAAAAAACACGGCCCCAGCTATCTGCGGGCCGTGCCCTTGATTTAACGCGGTTGGACGACGGTAAGCGAATCGGGATTGTCTCCTGTCGCAAACGGTTTCGCCGCGATAGCAGTAAGTGTGCCAGCATTACGATCCAGCGCGAATCCGCCAACGGTGCCATCGTTATGGAAGGCCGCATACACGAACTTGCCTGTCGGCTCGAATGCCACGGCCATTGGGAATCCGCCATTTCCAAAAGGCGTTGCATTCACTTTTGGGTACTCGCCATTAACGCTATTCAACTTGAGCACCGACAAGCCTCCAGCAAACGTGGTCGTGTTGGTGACCTCGGTAATCACAAAGAACTGGCCTAATGGGTCTGCCGCTACTCCATTCGGGAACGTGGCGTGCACCCGTGACTCGGTAGCAAGAACATTTCCACCGGCATCTATGTGAAATTCTGAAACCTCGTTGGCCCCCTCCTCGGTAGCCACCAGGAAAGTGCCCGCCGGATTCAGCGCCAGTTGCCTCTTTGGTGTATTGAAAACGCCGCGCACCTTCAAAATCCCGGTGGCGGGATCGCGATCGAGGACCGTTAGATTTGGAGTGGCTGCATATACAAATGCGCCGCTGGGATGCATTGCCAGACTGCCAGGAATGTTCCCGACAATTACCGGCGACCCAGGCAGTTCAGTCAGCGTTCCGGTTGGCCCAATCAGGAATCCATGAATCTGCCCGCCAGCTCCGGAAGCGTTTCCCACGCCCACATAAACGTTCTTGCCGGTTGGATCAACGCTGATCGCCCTGATACAGGTTCCGATCACCGTTTTCGTGTCCGCGAGCGTAAGCGTTCCCGAAACCGGGTCGACTCGGTGGGACAAGAGAATGATGCTTGTGCCCGAAGTGCAATTGCTGCCGCGCGCTCCTGGAACGGTTCCATCTTCACCCACAAAGACGAAATGACCTTGTGGGTCACTTCCGATTGCGCTCGGACCATTCGACGCTTTGAAGGGTGAACCGGGCACCGGAGCCAGACTTCCATCGTTTGGATTCACGCGGAAACCCGCTATCGAGCCGCCAACATTCTGCGTGGATCCGTTGTTGGCGACGTACACAAACGCGGCGGACGCCGACGGCGTGGGAGTTGGAGATGGATTTCCTACCGGAGTAGGACTAGGCGTCGGAGAAGGACTTGGTGATTTTGCTCCTACTCCACCGCAGCCGATGGCGCTTAAGAAAAGAGCGAAAATAGAGAAAGGCAAGAAGTTAAGACGATTGGCTTTCACGAATGATGTCCCCTTTGCGCAGGTTTTGTCTGCGAATAGTCAGTTTTTAGACCAGGGGAGTGTTGCTGCTGGTTAAGAATCAGCTGCTCTGCCGCGGGTTGTGTGGGTGCGGTGGGATTTGGATTAATTCTTTAGACTCACGGAAAATTGCTCAATTACCAAATTACTAAATACCAATCCTAATTTGGCTTCTCTCGCTTTTTCCCGCGCAGGATGCGCTCGTCGATGGGTTTACGGCCTCTGAAACCTTCTTCCATGCCGTGCCAGAATTCGATCTTCTCTTCCCCATATTTCCAGCAGAGCAGGACAATTTCATCTTCTACCGCGCAAGGGAAATCCAGAAGCCCGATGTCGAGATCTTTTACCTGCACGCCAATAGAGTCAATTTCCGCCAAGGTGTCTTTGATATCCTGAAAGGCTTTGTCGCGCTCGGCGCGCCGCCGCGCAACCACGGGGACATCCACAAAGAGCCCGCCGCTGAGAAGGATCCTATGTTTCAAGTCCTGTAATTCTTTTTCCACGGATTCGATCACGCCTTTGTCATCCATGGCTCGTTTGATGAGTGATCGCAATACAGGGAGCAGAGAGTGCGCCCCTTCCAGCGTAAAAGTTTTTTGTTTTGCCATAGGTTGCTTATCTTCTTACTCGAGGCCCGCTCACCGTATCTCCAGCATCCTGTCCAACGCCACACGTGACCAGTGCTTCACGTCGCTCGGGACTTGTATGCGGTTCACGACGTTTCCGTCCGTAAGGTTTTCCAGCGCCCAGCACAGGTGCTGCGGCGATATACGGAACATTGTGGTGCACAGGCAGCCGGACTCATCCAGGGTAATCACCATCTTACGCTCATTGGCAAATTCCTTGCCCATGCGATTCACCAGATGTATCTCCGTGCCCACGGCAAACTTACTGCCCGCTGGCGCGTCGGCAATCATCTTGATCAGGCTCTCGGTCGAGCCTACGCCGTCAGCCTTTTGGCAAACTTCCCAACGGCATTCCGGATGAACAATCACCTTAATCCCCGGATGTAGTGCCCGGACTCGATCCACGTGCTCCGGGAGGAAGCGCTGGTGCACCGAGCAATGTCCCTTCCACAAAATCACCTTCGCCCGACGCAAGCGTTGCGGATCTACTCCACCGCCAATCATGAATGGGTCCCACACCACGCATTGGTCCAGCGGAATGCCCATGGCAAACGCCGTGTTGCGGCCCAGGTGCTGGTCGGGCAGAAAAAGAATTTTCTCGTTACGCTCAAATGCCCATTTGAATGCCGCAGGCGCATTCGACGACGTGCATACCAGCCCGCCGCGCTCGCCGCAAAATGCCTTGATCGCCGCCGTGGAGTTCATGTAAGTCAGCGGCGTGATGCCCCGGCCGCCATCGTTCGTCAGGCCAAGCGAAACCAGTTGTTCCCAGCAGCTTTCAACCTGGCCTATCTCCGCCATGTCCGCCATCGAACAGCCTGCATTTAGATCCGGCAGGATCACCTGCTGGCCATCATGCGCCAACACGTCTGCGCTTTCCGCCATGAAATGCACGCCGCAAAAGACAATGTATTCCGCATTGGCGCGAGCAGCTTCCTGTGCAAGTTTGTAAGAGTCGCCGCGAAAATCGGCGAAGCGGATCACTTCATCGCGCTGGTAATGATGGCCCAGGATCACCGCGCGTGAGCCAAGTTCTCGTCTGGCCGCGGCAATCCGCGCATCCATGGTGTTGTCAGGGAGTACAAGGTAATTATCGAGCGAGCAACTGACGCCTCGCTCTTCCAAAGGAGCAATCGTGGTCGACATTTATTCCGCCTTCAGTCCCGCGACTTGTTGCCACGGAACGGAGATGTTGAAAGCATCCACAGGCTCCAGCAGGTCCACTGCGCAATTTCACGCCCGACCTGCGGGGTTGTTGAAGCCCGCAGTCTTACTAGTT
>DASYKK010000254.1:0-10107 GCA_035995565.1 Candidatus Angelobacter sp. | reverse complement strand
GAAATTCTCCAGCAAACTACATCTGCTGGACGACGGCTTTCAACATCGCCGCCTGCATCGCGATTTTGATATTGTCATGCTGCCGGCCGAAGACCAGAAAGGTGTCTTGCTTCCGATGGGCCGTTTGCGTGAGCCGCTTACCGCGCTCGACCGCAGCGACGCCGTTGTGCTGCCAGATTCGCCAGATCGGCAACTTAGGGTCAAGAACATCTGGCATGCGCGCAGGGTGGTCGATATGCCTGCTGCAAGGGGCAAAATCATTGCCTTCTCCGGGATTGGGCGTCATAGACAGTTCTTTGCCGCGCTCAAATCCGCAAACCTGGCGATAGCCGACACAATTACTTTCCGAGACCATCATCGGTACGATCAGCGCGATGTAGACCGTCTGTTGGCTCTGAAGAAACAATCCAGCGCTGAAAGTTTCGTTACTACAGAAAAAGATCTCATTAACCTGGGAGCATTTTCCTCGCAATTGTCCCCGTTGCTGACCGCCAAGCTTCGGATTGAGCTTGAATCACCCCAGCAGGTCGTAATAGAGATCATTAAGACCCTCGAACAGCGCTCAGGCCAACAGATTTTGTCTCCGGCATGAGAAAATCGTGAGTCCATGCAAAAAGCCCAAAAACCGGCCGACCGCCTCGTCAAGATCATCGAGCAGTTTTCCAAGCTCAGCATTACCGTGCTGGGCGACCTGATCGCAGACGAGTTTATTTATGGCGAGATTTCGCGTGTCTCGCGTGAAGCGCCGGTACTCATCCTGCGCCATCGTGACCGCACGGTCGTGCCGGGCGGCGCCGGCAATGCGATTTACAATCTGGCCGATCTTGGAGTGACCGTTCTTCCTGTAGGCGTCATCGGTGATGATGAAGCAGGCCGCATGTTGCTGCATGCATTCCGCCAGAAGCATATTTCAGTGAGCGCCATCCGCAGGATCAAAGGCCGGGGTACGGTTACGAAAACACGCGTCCTGGCGGGGACCACGCACTCGCCGCGCCAGCAGGTTATCCGCGTGGACCGCGAACCGGAAACGCCGCTGGACCGCACTGCAATTCGTGACATTACCTTTCAGGCCCGCGGCTATATCCGCGCATCCGACGCTTTGCTGATCTCCGACTACGGCTACGGAGCAGCCACGCCGGAGATTTTTGAAAACATTCGCGCGCGCGCTTCGCTGAATGGCGTCCCTGTCACGCTCGACTCGCGCTATCGTACGCTGGCTTACAGTGGCGTCACTGCTGCCACTCCGAATGAGGCGGAACTCGAAGAAGTCCTGGGCACAAGAATCGGTAATGATAATGCGCGTCTGCTTGCCACCGGTAAAGCCGTAATGCAGAAAATGAAGCTGCAGTCTCTGCTGGTGACGCGCGGCAAGGACGGTATGGTAGTTTTTTCCCGTGGCAACAAACCCGTGGCCATCCCGATTCATGGCTCGGACGAAGTGGCTGACGTTACAGGAGCCGGCGACACAGTCATCGCAACCTACACTGCGGCGCTTGCCGCCGGGGCCGATCCGGAATCCGCTGCGCGGCTTGCAAATTACGCTGGCGGAATTGTGGTGATGAAACGCGGCACCGCCACAGTAACCCGCGCTGAACTTCTGCGCGCCGTCAGGGAGGGCTGACTGTCCGGCACGGCACAAAAAGTCTTTGCGGCCGGTGAACTTACAGCCCAGGTTCGCCAGTGGCGTTCGGCTGGAGAAAAAATCATTTTGACGAACGGATGTTTTGACCTTCTTCATGTCGGGCACGTCCGTTACTTGCAGGCCGCGAAGCAACTGGGCGGCAGGCTGATCGTCGCCGTAAATTCAGATGCAAGCACGCGTGCGCTCAAGGGCGAAGGCCGGCCACGCGTTCCTGGCGAGGAACGTGCGGAAATACTGGCAGCGCTCAGTGATGTGGATGCAGTGACGATTTTTGACGCGCCTGATGTAACCGAGCTTATTCGCTTATTGCGTCCGGACATTCACGCAAAAGGGACAGACTATACCGCGGAGAGCGTGCCGGAGCGCGACGTAGTGATTGCTTGCGGCGGCCGCGTTGCGATTGTGGGCGATCCGAAAGACCATTCCACCACTGAGTTGTTGAGAAGGCAATGGCAAAAATCCTGATCGTACGGCTCGGCGCCATGGGCGACATCCTGCATGCCTTGCCGGCAGCCACGGCAATCCGTGCCGCGCTGCCCAACGCGACCATTGGCTGGCTGGTGGAGGAGCGCTGGTCTGAGTTGCTTACGGCACAGGGAAGAAAAGCCAGCGCCCATTCTGTGAGTCCGCAAAAGCCCGTCGTCAATAATATTCATACGGTGGATACCCGGCGCTGGCGCCAGCACTTCTTTCGTCCCTCTGCCACGGCGGAGATCGCCGGTGCGGTTAAACGAGTGAGAAAGATCGATTACGATTTCGCGCTCGACTTCCAGGGCGCCATCAAGTCCGGCATTTTCGCCAAACTGGCCGCGGCAAAGATTGTGGCTGGATATGTCGATCCACGGGAGTCCGGCGCGCGGTTCTTTTATGGAAAAGTCCTTTTGCGCCAGGGCAATCACGTCGTCGAACAAAATCTTTCACTGGCCAGCGAGGCTCTTCAGCCAGTCCTGGGTGGGCATGAATTGCAATTACCTGCTCCACGTCTCCCGGTCGATCCGACGGCTGAGGCCTGGGCAGATTCTGAGATCACCCGCCTCGGCATTGCCAGCTATGCAATTGTGAATCCAGGCGCGGGCTGGGGAGCGAAGCAGTGGCCGCCGGAGCGTTTTGGCGAGGTTGCCAGGGCGCTTGCGGCCCATAACATCAAGACGCTGGTAAATGCCTCCGCGGAGGAATCCGAATTGGCCCGCGAGGTGGTGAAGGCCAGCAGCGGCAACGCATTTGAGCTACGCTGCACCATCGGCCAGCTTATTGCGCTCATGCGTCGAGCGCGCATCGTTATCGGCGGAGATACCGGACCGCTGCACCTGGCGGCGGCGCTGGAAATTCCTGTTGTTGGTTTGTTCGGGCCCACCGATCCCAGCCGCACCGGGCCGTTCGGCACCAGGGCAATTGCGCTACGCCATCCGGAAAGCGAGACTACGTTTTCTCATCATCGTGAAGCCGACGCCGGGTTGCTGAAGATATCCGCGGAAGAAGTTATTTCCGCGGCTCGCCATCTATTGGGGGGCAGCAATGCCTAGCTGGTCACGGATTGCTACGCGATCCCGCGTACCTCTAGGGTTCGTTTTTGCAGCCGCGTATTTCTGGTTTGCCCGGCCTACATGGACTTCTCTGGGGGCCGGGTTTGCCGTTGCAGCGGTTGGAGTCCTGGTTCGCGCTGTTGCTTCCGGACACATACGCAAGAACGCCGCTCTGGCCACGACCGGCCCGTATGCTTATACACGCAACCCGCTCTATCTGGGTTCCATCATCATTGCCATAGGTTTCATCATTGCAGCTCGCAATGTCTGGATTGGTGTTGCCGCGCTGGCCATGTTTGCCTTTATCTATCTTCCGGTGATTACGGCGGAAGAGAAATACCTGCGTTCCACTTTTCCGGGGTACGATCGTTACGCCAGTGAAGTGCCGCGCTTTCTACCCCGTTTCACGCCATATCGGGCCGAAACCGCACGGGACGACCGTTCACCGCAGTTTTCGTCGGCGCTTTATCTGCGACATCGCGAGTACAATGCCGCTTTGGGCGCGATTTTGATGCTCGGCGCTCTTCTTCTCAAAATGCTGGTAAAACGTTGATTCCCCTTTCCAACCGCGTACTTGTACGCACCATCCGCGTATTGCTGGCTTTAGCAGGTCTGACCGTTGCGTTTGCGTCGCCGCAAATCGCAGCCGCTTTTCTGCCATAATAGTTGTTAATAGTTCTTATAGTTTTCACGACTTGAAAGGGGGGACCATGAGCACACAACCCATAGCCGATCCGGAACTGGTGGAGGTATTTGACACAATGCAGGAATCGGAGGCGATGGTCGTCCACGGACTGCTGACCTCAGCCGGTATTGAATCCGTGACTGCCAATCTACAGGCGCCCCAGGATGTGTTTCCCGGAATAGGCGGCATTTCTGTTCGCGTGAGTCCTGCCCAGGAAGAAGAGGCGCGGCGACTGATTCATGATTATCGAGCCAATGCCGCGGCGGCTGATGATTCCATGCCGGATGACGATGGAGGCCCGAGCTAAAGGCCGGTTACCAGCCTTCTGCCCCGATGTACAATTGATGGTCGTTTCCAACAATGCGCCGCGTCACGCAAGTCAACGGCGGCACCCGTGCTTCGGGAGAGCCAGCCGCAAAGACAACACTACCCCGCTCCGGGTGGCCGCCACGGAAGCAGATGGTGGAATGTGCGCATCCTGATCATTGAAGATGAACCTAAGATCGCCCATAGCCTGTCCCAGAGCTTTCAGGCCGAACATTTTGCTGTTGACATGGCGGAAGATGGTGAAAAAGGCTTAGAGCTGGCGATGGAAATTCGCTATGACGGGATTATTCTTGACTGGAATCTGCCCCGCATGGATGGCCTTTCTCTCCTGAGGAAATTGCGGCAGGCGGGATCCACCACGCGCGTACTGATTTTGAGCGGCCGCCGCGAAGTTGCCGATCGCGTGGCCGGACTCGAAGCCGGCGCCGACGACTATCTGATTAAGCCATTTTCGTTTCAGGAACTGCTGGCGCGGATGCACACCCTTCTACGCCGCGCCCAGGAAACATCTGAACTCCTCACGGTAGCTGACCTGGTGCTTGATCCGCAACGCCACATGGTGGAGCGTGCAGGCAAACTCATCAAGCTAAGCCAGCGGGAATATGCGTTGCTGGAATATCTGATGCGCAACTTGGGGCGCACCGTAACGCGAACCATGGTGGTGGAGCATGTGTGGAATTTATGGTTTGACGGATTGACGAGTGTAGTGGACGTTTATATCAGTTATCTGCGCGCCAAAATCGACCACGGGTTTTCTGTGCCGCTCATTCACACCATACGCGGCGTTGGGTTCATGCTTTCCGCAGAGCAGCCCAAGCTTGAAAAAAAGGAAAAGTAGAGGACCAGCCGCATTCTTCATTGCGACTGAACGCGGGCCTCAACGTGCTTTCCATCCAGCAGAAATGTCACCGCTCCCTGAAGATCTGTGCGGTAGGTCTGGACATGCGCGGCTTGCAACCGGTCCAGCACTACTTGCCGCGGATGCTTAAAGGAATTTTGATACCCAGCTGAGATCACGGCAAAACGCGGGTGGACTGCGGCCAGCAATTCCGGTGTTGTAGAAGTGGCGCTGCCATGGTGCGCGACTTTCAACAGATCGGCCTGCGGCGACTGTGTTGCCACAAACCGCTCCATCTTTTTCTCCAGATCGCCTGCCAACAGTGCGCGGGTATCACCATAGCCTATTAAGATTGCCAGCGAATCATCATTTTTTCTTTTCGATTTTGGTTGCCAGTCCGCCGGAGGCGAAAGCACCCGGATCTTAGTTTCACCCCAATCCACATCATCGCCGGCTGTGTGTCTGCGAATGGCGACGTGGTTTTTCTGCGCCACTTCGTAGAGATGCAGCAAAGCAGGTGTCTCAGGGTTAATGCCAACCCACAATTCCGACGGACGGAAGTCTTCAATGATGCGGGGCAGGCCCCCAATATGGTCGCCGTGCGCATGCGTGAGGGCGACTACGTCCAGACGCTCCAGACCCCTCGACCATAGATAAGGTGCCACCACATCCTCGCCGAAGTCAAATTCACTGTGCACCGGACCCATGCTGCCGCCGCCATCGATGAGCATGGTTCTTCCTTCTGGAGAAACCACTAGAAGAGAATCGCCCTGGCCCACGTCGATGGCTGTAATTTCCAGCTTGCCGTGCTCGATCTTCGGTGCGGCATGGTAAACCGCGACGATTCCGCCGCAAAGAAACAAAGACGCCAGACCGGCAAATGCTGCCACCCGTTGCTTTCGTACGGCGAAAAAGGCCAACAAGATTCCTGCCACAGCAAGCAGCGCAAGTAACAGCGTGGGATCCGGCGCACGCCACTGAGAGACATGAAAACGGGAAAGAAAATGAAGGCAGGCCAGGGTCCAGTGCAGCGCGGCAGCTGCCAGAGCCGCGGTAAGGCGGGCAAACGGCAATGAAACGTAGCTCAAGGCAATCGCAGCGACGCCGGTGTTAAGCATCACCCCCGCCAGAGGCAGGACCAGAACATTGGCAGGCAGACCTATGATTGCGGCGCGGTGAAAATATGCTCGCATCGGCAGAACTAACACAGCCTGGGTTACCGCTGAAACCAGGATTAATTCGAAAAGCGCTAGTGTGGCAGCAGCACAGCCAGTCACTATGGTCCGCGCTGCACGGGCACCTGCGAATTGTCCTACGCGTCCAGCGATCAGGCGCAAATCCAGCCGAAACTGGGCAAGCTTCGGTTCCAGGCCAAGGTCATAGCCGGTGGAATCAAGGTGGTGCAGCGCGGAGCGGTAAGGTGTTGACGTCCGCTCCAGTATGGGCAAGCAGATACCTGTGATGGCTAAGAGTGCAAGGAAAGTCAACTTAAAGCCGGCGTCGAAAAGTGCCGCAGGAGAAAGCCCAAGTACCACAAGCGCAGCAAAGCCGGTGGCATTCAGTCCGCTGCGGTCACGATAGAGAAGGCGCGCCACCAGAAACAGTGACAGCATGAGCACTGCCCGCATGATTGGCACGCCCATGCCGACGATGTAGGCATAGAACAGGGAAAGCGCGATTGTAAGCAGAGAAGCCGGCCATTCGGGAAGGCGCAGTCTGCGCGCCAGCCAGAAAATGGCGAATGCCAACAACGCTACGTTCATTCCTGAAACCACCAGCAGGTGATAGACGCCGGTCTGCTGAAATTCTTCGCGGATGTTGCGGAGGAGTAAAGAATCGTCGCCCATAATCATGGCGGCAAAAATTGCGGCATCCTCTTTGCTCCAGAGGCCGTCCCTGTGAATGTGTTGCAGAATGCTGTTGCGCACGCGGCTGCGCCAAAATCCCAGGCGGCTGCCGGAAGCGCCTTCCAGGACTTCAAGGTGTTCTGCCTTCACTGATGCGAGCGCGCTGATGCCCTGGCCATGAAGGTAGCCCTCATAGTCGAATGAGCCTGGGTTGCGGAAGTTGCGCGGCAATCGCAATTTCGCCTTCAGTCTGAGCCGAGTGCCATAAGCCAGATGTGGAAGTTGCTGGGCATCATCTTCGTCAGCCTCATCAACCGCGTCGCGCGAGAAGACTGTGGCGCGGATTCCCATGGGCGGAGCGATTTTGAGACCGTCGAGTTCAATAGTCTCAGTCTGGATGTCAAAGCGCTCACGTGGACCTCCACCAGCCAGCAATGCGCCGTCATTGGTGACATGTCCCACAATTTCTACGTCGTCAACGTTTATGAGCTCTGGTGGCGGCACGGTGAGGTGAGGAGGCGGAGTAGCAACGCGGGCAAAAGCCCCGGCGCAAATCAGCGCCAGCAAGGCTGAAACCTGTGCCGGACGCAAACTCCTGATCGCCACAGCAGCCAGAGTGCAAAGCGCCAGAGAAGCTGTGGCCCATCCCCAGAGCGCAGAAGAGGGTTGTAAGTGTCCCGATAGCCAGATTCCGCATGAGAATGCCGTTGCGGCAAGAGCGAGAGGTGCTCGAGGTTGGGCTTTCATGCGCATGGGCAAAGCAGGCGCAAAGAATATAACTGAGGAGCAAGTCAGCTCCCAAAATATTCCGAAAATTACCGGAATTCCTAATTGCGAGCCAGGCGGACGACGCTTTCAATGTGGAAGGTTTGAGGAAAGAGATCGACCATGTGGACTTGCTCTACGTGATAACCGGTTTCCAGGAACAAGCGAGTATCGCGCGCAAGTGTTGCGGGGTCGCACGAGACGTAGACAATTCTTTTTACCCGAAGGGCTGCCAGCAGTTGCGTTGTCTTTGCACCCAGCCCGGCCCGAGGGGGATCGACTACCACCAACTCAGGCTGCATGTTGAGGCAGCGCGGCAGGAAACCTTCCGCCGGACTCAACACGGGAACTACATTCTTTACGGCATTGGCCTGAAGATCGGCCGCGGATGCAGGCGCGGATTCCACGGCAAAGACCTGGTCAAAACGCTTTGACAGATGGCCAGCAAACAGCCCTACACCGGCGTAAAGGTCAAGCGCGATCTTCCCGTGAAAATCACCCACCACGGTCTGCACCAGCTCTTTGACCAGATAGCGATTGACCTGAAAGAAAGATCCTGCGCTCACGCGGAAAGATTTCTCTCCTACCTGATAGGACAGCGCCGTGTCGCCGACAGTGTATTTTGGCAGGTCATTCCCGCTCTCCGAGTTGGTGTTTTCCGCAAAAAACGCGATTCCCTTGATCTCCGGCGCCCTGGCCTGCACGGCGGTTGCGAACTCGCGCATCTCAGGGGCGTCCGGCGCAAGGTAAATTTCCAGCACCATCTTCGCGTCAGCGTGGTCGGCAAAGAATTCGATTTCATGAATGCCGGCAGGCACTTTGCCGCTTTCGCCCATTTCCCAGACGTGCGCCAAAGCGCGATTGATAGCCGGTGAACTGATAGGGCATTGCTTCACCGGCAAAAGTTCATTCGTACTCATTTTGTAGTAGCCAATGGCAAAATCCGGAGCAGTGCGTACTTTCAATCGCGAGCGATTGCGATAGTTCCAGGGCTCGCCGGAATGCGTGATGATCTCGCCCGTCCAATCCAGCTTGCCATTGCGCAGCAGCGTCTCTTTCAGGATGGCGCGTTTGTTTTCCAGTTGCGCGGTGTAGCCCGCATGCTGGTAATGGCAGCCGCCACAGGTGCCAAAATACGGGCACGGCGCCGGGATCCTGTAGGGTGAAGGTTTCAGAACCTGGTCGACGGTGGCGCGGGCGAAGCTGCTTTTTTCCTGGACGATCGTAGCGCTTACTTCTTCCCCGGGCAGCACAAAGGGCGTGAAAACCGTCTTCCCTTCGGGAAGCCGGGCGAGGCCGTCACCACCGTAAACGAGCTTTTCGATTGTAAGGTTCACAGGTAAAAGAGGCTGAGCCGTGGAACTTTCGCTTTTTCAAACAGACGTTTGTGAATAAATTGTTTTTGCAGCTGTTCGATCTGCACACCGGGCATCTTGCTGCGATAGGGAGCGATTTCCCGATCAGCCTCACTGCGCAGGGTAAACAGCTCATTTTCCGGAGTGGTCATGGTCAGGGCGGCCAGAAGTTTTTCTTCCATCACGGTGAGCCGCCTCTCCAGATCCTCCAGTCGTAAATTCGTTGCGCTAGCCAGGGTTGAGGCTAAGCCCGTAAGTGTAACAGCACACTCTTCCGCAACCAACTTTACAGCCGGCGCTGACTGCACTTGACGTAGCTTTTCTGCATTGGCTGCGAAATAGCGGCCTATCTCTTCGTGTTGCAGCCCCGGATCGGAACTGGCTTTTTCTGGTTGTGCGCCGACCGCCGCTTCTTTCATTTCTTCCGCAGCCGTGAGCACCGCCTGGGCGCAATAGGCCAGGCCGTTAATCTTCTGTGTCTTGGAGGGCCGGCGCTCATATTTCTCAAAGGCCTCATCGATTCCGCGCAGGACTGCTTCCAGTGGAATTCCGGCTTCTTTCCATGTGGTCATCAATGCCCAGTCGAGTGTCGAGACTGTCAGCAGCGTTCCCCGCCGTTTACAGAAGTGCTCTTCAATTTCCGTGTAGTAATTAAAGTAGTTGTCCACAGCAGGGGCCAGTCAGGAGGCGGGCTTTTGTTTTTGCGCCGCGTTGTTGCGCTCCCAGATGATGCGGAGTCCGTCGAGGGTGAGCAGGTCGTCCACGTTCTTGATGTACTTTGAGTGGTCGCCAATCAGGCTGGCCAAGCCGCCGGTGGCTACCACTTTTGTATCTGATCCCAGTTCATTGATAAGGCGCTCCAGGATGCCATCCACCAATCCCAGATAGCCAAAAAACAAACCTGCCTGAATGCTGCCAACTGTGTTGGTACCAATCACTTTGGCGGGCTTGCGAATGTCCACCAGTGGGAGGCGCGCTGTGTGCTCATAGAGCGCACGCGCGGAAATACCGATGCCGGGCGAGATGACTCCGCCCAGATATTCTCCTTTGCGCGAGATCGCGTCAAAGGTAGTGGCGGTGCCAAGATCCACCACAACACAGGGGCCGCCAAACTTTTCAAACGCC
>DASYKK010000253.1:0-6469 GCA_035995565.1 Candidatus Angelobacter sp. | reverse complement strand
ATGAACGGAAAAAGCACGAACTAGGAATGGCGGTGGTTGCCAAGGGGGTGTCACCGCCATGCCTGGATCCGTGGCTCCTTATTTGCCTCTTCAGTAACAAGAGCGCGGCTTACCTGGCCGCGCTTTTGTATTTGGTTCCCGCCGGTTTCGCGCCCCGACTGTTCGACTTCGCACAATCCACCGCAAAAACGAACACCGTTGAAATCCTCGCGGGGGATTGCAATGTACCTATCGATGGTGGAAGGGGTCCGCTTGGGACGCGGCAGGGATATTCCCGCCGCCGAACGAGTTTAGAGGATCGAAGTGCTGGATGTTTACCGCGACGCGCCAGCGTAAAAGTTGTTACCGGCCGCTGGATCGACTACATGCACCTGACAAAATTAAACGGCCAATGGCTCATGTTGGACGTGGTGCTGCAAATACAAGCCGTAAATAGGTTTCATTATTTTTCCAGGCCTTTTCGCAGCTCGATTAGCTGGTCGGCCGGCTTTCGGCAAAGGTTTCCCGACTCGCAATTTTCGCCTCCACCGGCATCTCGCAAAAAGCGGAGCCGGACTCCCCAGATGACCTCAATTTAGCGTAGGCTTATCTGTTGGAGGTTGCTTAAGAGAATGGCTCTTCCCGTAACCTTGCCCGAAGTTGCCGATCAGACGAAAGACCTAAAAAACGCTGGCAATCTTGACCAGCTCTGCATCAACACCATCCGCACGCTCGCGATGGATGCGGTGCAGCAAGCCAATTCCGGGCATCCGGGAACGCCAATGGCGCTTGCGCCGGTGGCTTACGTCCTGTGGCAGCGCTTTCTCCGCTACGATCCCGAAAACCCTATCTGGCCCAACCGTGACCGCTTTGTTCTGTCCAATGGACACGCCTCCATGCTGCTCTATGCCCTGCTGCACCTTGCCGGCGTGAAGTCCGTAAACCCGAAATATGAAACACTGGGCGAACTTGCCATAACGCTGGACGATATCAAGCACTTCCGCCAGTTGGACAGTAAATGCCCCGGACATCCTGAATATCGGATAACTTCCGGTGTTGAGACCACCACCGGACCGCTGGGCCAGGGGGTGGCCAACAGCGTGGGTATGGCAATCGCGGAAAAATGGCAGGCGGCGCACTTTAACCAGCCGAATACTGAGCTGTTTAACTACAACGTCTATGCCATCTGTGGCGACGGGGACATGATGGAAGGCGTATCCAGTGAGGCAGCGTCGCTGGCTGGGCATCTCAAGCTCAACAATCTGTGCTGGATTTACGACAACAACCACATCACTATCGAAGGCAAAACCAGCCTGGCTTTCAGTGAGGACGTGGCCTCGCGGTTTATGGGATACGGCTGGAATGTCACGCGCGTCGGTGATGCCAATGACCTGGACCTGCTGACTCGCGCGCTCAATGTGTTTCTCCGGACTCCGGATCGCCCGACATTGATCATCGTTGACAGCCACATTGCTTACGGCGCTCCCAACAAACAGGACACTAAGGAAGCTCACGGTGAGCCTCTGGGTGAAGAGGAAATTCGCCTGGCCAAACGTGCTTACGGCTGGCCGGAAGACGCAAAGTTTCTGGTGCCCGATGGCGTGCGTGAGCACTTCGCTTCAGGAATCGGCAAGCGCGGCCATGATCTGCGCACCGTATGGGAGTCAAGCTTCGGGCAATATCAGAAGGCGTCAGCTGCGCTCGCTGACCAGATCACCCGCATGCAGCACCGTCAGCTTCCTGAAGGTTGGGACAAAAACCTGCCCGTCTTCCCTGCCGACGCCAAAGGCATGGCCGGTCGTGATGCCTCTGCCAAAGTCCTGAATGCCATTGCGCAAAATGTTCCGTGGCTGATTGGCGGTGCCGCCGATCTCGCGCCTTCCACCAAGACGCGCCTCACCTTTGATGGCGCTGGAGACTTTGAAGCGGGAAGTTACGCCGGACGCAACTTCCATTTCGGTATCCGCGAGCACGCGATGTGCTCCATCCTGAACGGGCTATCGCTCAGCAAGGTTCGTCCGTTTGGTGCGGGCTTCATGATCTTCAGCGATTATTCCCGTCCTCCCATGCGGCTGGCGGCGATCATGGAAATACCGGTTATTTATGTTTTTACCCACGATTCCATCGGCGTAGGCGAAGACGGGCCCACCCATCAGCCAGTCGAGCAACTCGCCTCACTGCGCGCGCTGCCGGGATTCATTACCATTCGCCCGGCCGACGCCAACGAAGTCACGGAGGCTTGGCGCGTAATCATGCAGTTGCGGCATGAACCAGCCGCACTGGTCCTCTCGCGGCAGCCACTGCCCATCCTCAATCGCAATAAATACGCTTCGCCCGCAGGCGTGGCAAAAGGCGCTTATGTGCTGGCGGATCCGCCGGACGGGAAACCCGAACTTATCCTGATGGCCACCGGGAGTGAAGTTTCTTTGTGCGTTTCAGTCTTTGAAACGTTGAGCGCGGAAGGCCGGAAAGTACGAGTTGTCAGCATGCCTTCATGGGAGATATTTGAAAAGCAATCCGCCGAATATCGTGAGAGCGTGCTGCCGGCAAGCGTACCTGCCAGAATCTCTGTAGAACAGGCATCAACGTTTGGCTGGGCGCAATATGTCGGCCATGCGGGAAGAAGTATCGGCATGCGGACATTTGGCGCTTCAGCTCCGCTCAAAGAATTGCAGAAGAGATTCGGGTTCACGCCTGACAAGGTGCTGGACGCGGCCCGTGAACTGCTGCCGAAAAAATCATGAAGATCACTATTGGTTCTGACCATGCCGGCTTCGTACTGAAGAAGGTTCTCATCGACCATCTTCAGACAAGCGGACATCAGTTAAGAGACGTGGGAACTGACAGCACCGTGCCCGTGGACTATCCTGATTATGCGGAGGCCGTTGCGCGTGGCGTGCTGCACGACGGCACAGAACGCGGCATTCTCATTTGTGGAAGCGGTGTTGGCGCATCCGTGGCTGCAAACAAAATTCCCGGCATACGCGCCGGTCTTTGTCATGACTCATATTCCGCGCATCAAGGTGTCGAGCACGATAATCTAAACATACTGGTGCTGGGCTCGCGCGTGGTGGCTGACGAACTGGCAAAAGATTTATGCACGATTTTTTTGAACGCCCGGTTTACCGGTGAAGAGCGCCACCAGCGACGCCTGGCAAAGATCCAGGCAATTGAACGGCGCTACTCGACCGACTCAACCATCAACGACTCGGTCATCAAGGAGAAGATTTTATGAACCCGGTTACCACTCCCGAAAAACATACTCAAGGCAGCACAAGTACAAACAATCCTCTGCTCGAATTGCAGAAGCAGGGCCAGTCTGTCTGGCTCGACTACATCCGGCGGGATCTGATCACCAGCGGTGAACTGAAACGCTTGATTGATGAAGACGGCCTGCGCGGCATCACTTCAAATCCTTCTATTTTCGAGAAGGCAATTGCCGGCAGCACCGACTATGCCGGCTTTCTGGACCAGCTTCGCGCGCAGGGCCTGAGCAGCGGAGAGATTTATGAGCACATCGCCGTCCGCGACATTCAAGACGCCGCCGATCTCATGTTTCCGGTCTACAAAGCCACTAACAAACGGGATGGCTATGTAAGTCTTGAAGTCTCGCCCACGCTGGCACGCGACACTAACGGCACCATTGCGGAAGCACGCCGTCTGTGGAAGACCGTCGCAAGGCCCAACATCATGATTAAGGTTCCTGGAACTCCTGAAGGCGTGCCCGCGGTCCGCCAGTTGATCAGTGAAGGCATCAACATCAACATCACGCTACTGTTTTCCCAGGAAGCCTACGTGAAAGTGGCTGAGGCTTACATTGAAGGCCTGGAAGGGGCTCAGAAAGCCGGCATCGACATTAGCGGCATCGCCAGTGTTGCCAGCTTCTTCGTCTCGCGTATAGATTCGCTGATTGATTCCCTGATCGACGAGCGTTTAAAAACCGCCACTTCTCCTCAAGAGCAGGATCTTCTGCGCTCGCTGCAAGGTAAAGTCGCGATCGCCAATGCCAAGCAGGCATACCGCATTTACCAGCAGATGGTTGCCGGCCAGCGCTGGAAAGATCTCGCCGCAAAAGGCGCGCAGGTACAGCGCCTGCTCTGGGCCAGCACCAGCACCAAGAATCCGAAATATCGCGACGTCCTTTATATAGAAGAGCTCATCGGACCGGACACAGTTAACACCATTCCGCCCGCAACCATGGACGCGTTCCGTGACCACGGCATTGTCCGCCGCACGCTGGACACTGATGTCGCGGCGGCCGATACGACTATGGCAAATTTGGAAAAAGCCGGCATCTCGATGAAGAAAGTCACGGACCAGCTTCTGGAAGAGGCGATTAAGCTTTTTGCCGACGCTTTTCAAAAATTGCTCGCAGTCGTGGAGCAAAAGAAAAGGAACCCGTGAGCACGAAAACGATGATCCAGTTACCCCGCTGGGAATTCTCGGCCCCGCTCATGCAAGCGGTTCAGGCTACGCTTAAAGATTGGCAGACCGGAAACAAAATGGCCCGGCTCTGGCGCGGCGACGCCTCACTATGGACGGGCGACGGTGAAGATAAATGGCTCGGCTGGCTCACGATTGTCGATGACCAACTCGCGCACCTGAAGCAACTGAATGACGCAGCCTCTGACGCCGTGAATGCCGGCTTCACGCGTGTGTTACTGCTGGGCATGGGCGGCTCCAGCTTGTGTCCCGAAGTATTGAAGATTACTTTCGGCAAGCAGCCAGGACATCCTGAATTGCATGTTCTGGATTCAACCGATCCGGCGCAGATTAAGTCCATTGAGAGCCAGGTTGACCTGGCGAAGACTCTCTGCATTGTGTCGAGCAAGTCCGGCAGCACGCTGGAACCAAATATTTTCAAGCAATATTTCTTTGATCGCATGCAGCAAACTGTCGGCAAAGATAAAGTTGGCGAGCATTTCATCGCCATCACCGATCACGGCTCCAAGATGCAGCAGGTAGCGGAGCGCGATCACTTCCGCAAAGTCTTTTTCGGCCTTGCAAGTATTGGCGGACGCTACTCTGCCCTCTCCAACTTTGGCATGGTTCCGGCGGCAGTCATAGGACTTGATATCGGCAAATTCCTTCAGCGCACCAATGAAATGGTTCAGGCTTGCAAGCCGGAAGTTCTGGCTGATCAGAATCCCGGGGCGGTACTGGGCGCAATTCTGGGAACGCTGGGAAATCTTGGCCGAAACAAAGTCACCATCATCACATCGCCAGGGATTCACGATCTGGGCGCGTGGCTGGAACAACTAATTGCTGAGAGCACTGGCAAGAACGGCAAGGGACTTATCCCTGTGGATCGCGAGGCGCTGGGGCCGCCGGAGGTTTATGGCAGCGACCGCCTGTTCGTCCATCTGCGGCTTGCCAACGAGCCTGACACGGATCAGAGGCAAAAGTTCGACTCTCTGCGGAGTGCCGGCCATCCTGTCGTCGAAATCGAGTTGGGGGATACATACGATCTGGGGCAGGAATTCTTCCGTTGGGAAATTGCCACGGCTGTCGCGGGCTCCATTCTGAAAATTAATCCCTTCAACCAGCCAGACGTTGAGGCCAGCAAGATCGTCACACGCCAATTAACAGAAGCATATGAGAAGACCGGAAAGCTCCCGGAAGAAGCGCCGATCTTGGATGAAGGCGGTATCAAGCTGTTTACTGACGAGCGCAATGCGGCAAACCTGAACAAGCTTGCCGGTAGTGATCGATCGCTGACGGGCTTCTTGCGCGCTCATCTCAGCCAACTCAGTCATGGGGACTACTTCGCATTGCTGGCATACATCGAAATGAACAAAGCTCACGAAGATGCGTTGCAAACCATGCGCCATGCCGTACGTGACAACAAGCACGTGGCCACCTGCCTGGGCTTTGGGCCACGCTTTCTCCATTCCACGGGACAGGCCTACAAAGGCGGCCCCAACACCGGAGTCTTCCTCCAGATCACCTGCGACGATGCCAACGATCTTCCCGTACCCGGACAGAAATACACCTTCGGAACGGTAAAGGCGGCGCAGGCGCGGGGAGATTTCCAGGTTCTGGCAGACCGCCAGCGGCGCGCCTTGCGGGCGCATCTGCCGAAGGATGTTGAGTCAGGATTAGACAATTTAGATCGGGCTTTAGTAGACGCTTTGAAGTAGATTTTTTCTGTAATCCCGAGCGCGCAGCGCGAGGGGTTTCTATCTAACAACGGAATTCTGGTTGGCATAGGGTTTCCTCACCTGCACTACGTTCCGGTTCAGAATTTCAGAAAGAGCGAAGGAGAACGATGCATCTTGGAATGATTGGTCTGGGCCGGATGGGCGGCAATATGGTACGTCGGCTCCTGCGCGCAGGACATCAGTGCGTGGTATCTGATCTGAGTCCGCAGAACGTAAATGCACTTGCTGGCGATGGCGCCACTGGTTCGACTTCGCTCGACGACTTCGCGGCCAAACTAACCAAGCCCCGCGCCGCATGGATCATGGTCCCGGCGGGAGATCCCACCGAG
>DASYKK010000252.1:0-3236 GCA_035995565.1 Candidatus Angelobacter sp. | reverse complement strand
TGAAGCGAGTGTGCAAACCCGGCGGCAAGATCGTGGTAGCGGACATGTCTCCCCTGCCTGACAAAGCCGCTGCCTTGAATGCCGCTGAACTGCTGCGTGATCCTTCTCACGTGCGCGCCTTGCCCGTAGAGGAACTAGCCGCGCTCTTCGAACATGCCGGCTTGAACGCGCCCCAAATCACCAGCTACCGTATGGAAGGCGAGTTCGAAGACCTTCTCTCCCGGTCTTTCCCCAATGAAGGCGATGCCGACCGCCTGCGCGCGATCTTTGCCGACTCAATCACCGATGACGCTCTCGACCTGAACACGCGGCTGCAAAACGAAAAGATTTATTACAGCTTCCCGGTGGCGGTGCTGGTCAGCACCAAACCGTGATGGGATCTTAACGTTTAGCATTTTTCACAATAAACTGCGCCGCAGCCTGAAGCGAAAGTTGATCATTGCGGGTGACCTGGGCAGCAGGATCTTTGCTCGATTTATCTTTTTCCTCAGAGTGATAGAAAAGCTGGGAGTCTTGCCCTGATGGTGGACGGATAGGATTACCGGATGCGTAAACGGCTGCACCAGTCGCGACGATGGCGACTTCATAATCCACACGGCTCTTAGGATCGCTCACGCTAACTGCTGTGGTGGGACGGCTGCTGTTCGCGGCCCCCGCTGCACCCGTTGGTCCAGTGACTACCGGGCCGCTTACATGTGATCGTTTGTCCTTGTCGTCAATGTGCTCAAAGACCACCCAGCGAAACCGGCTTGACCAGTCCGCAACACAGCCTGGGCATTGAACGTCAGTCTTGCCTTCCGATTCCCGCAACGGGAGATAACATAGCCCGCGCGCCTTTTTATTGCCCTCGCTCTGCCACCAGGCTGATTGTCGTTCGCTGAGTCCGTAATGCGTCGCCTGCTGGGTTTGTCCGGCAGGAACGCCGTCGAGCCACATCACTCCAAAGTACGCTTTGCAGTCCGGGTGGCCAGCGATCCCGGGCCGGAATTCCTGGGCTGGCGCCCCTTGTGCTTGCGCCAGAGCGCACGACAGCAACATAAAGACTGCCACTGGAAAATATTTCATACGATTCTCGATCTCTCCCTGCACCATCAAGGTGTTATCGGGGAGTTTGCCTCGGCGAACACTGTTTGTCAAAAGAAAGTGAGTTTCCGATTCTCTGCAACTCCACTCCAGTTGCGGAATCTTATAATGCCATGCATGTCTCTGAAATCTGGCGGTATCCGGTCAAGAGCCTCAAAGGCGAACGGCTGGAAGAAACAGAAATCACCAGGGTCGGCATTCCCGGCGATCGACAAGTCGTGATTGTGCGGACCATCAATGGCCGGTTCCTGACCTCACGCGTGCGACCTAAGCTGCTCGGCCTGCAAGGTTCGATCGACGCTGACGGCGCGCCCACGATCAATGGCCATCCCTGGAACACGCCCGAGGCCTTGCAACTTGTGCTCGATGCCGCGGGCGAGCCGGTAACTCTACAGCAGATTCCCGCACCTCAGGCTTTTGACATCCTCCCGCTGCTGGTTGCCACGGATGGCGCGGCGCGCTACCTGAACATCGACCATCGCCGGCTGCGCCCCAACATTCTTCTTGCCGATGTCCCTGATCTGGAAGAACGCAAGTGGCCCGGACGCGTCATTGCCATCGGAGAAGTGCGCATTCACGCTGAAAAGCTTCGTGACCGCTGCGTGATGACCACCTTTGATCCCGACACACAGATGCAAGATCCGTCGGTGCTTCTGCGCATTGTTCGTGAACTGGATGGCAGCACCGCACTCGACAGTTCGGTCATTCATCCCGGTAAGATTTGCGTGGGCGATGCGGCGCATATCGTTGGGCGCTGATTGCTAATAGCTGGTTGCTAATCAAAGAGCTTCAGGTTCGGCCACACCTGCTGCAAGTTCTCCTTCAGCCCGCGGCAAAGATAGATATCAAAATATTCGTCACGGCGGGAGTATGGGTGCTCCACCCTTCCCACTGCTTGCACACTTTGAAAGTGCTCACGGTCGCCGCGGCCATTACTATGCAAAATGATCATGGTGGTGCCGTCATAGTTACGCGGCCCCCATATCCAATAGCTATTGTGCCTACCGATGGCCTGCGGCAGCCCGTAGCGCGGCCCATAAAAATCCACCGCTGCTGCGTCGCCCCAGTTGTTGGAAAAAATGGCGGTGTGCGCTCGCTCTTCCTGCGAAAGGCTGTTGTAAATCTTTGCGACCTTCTCCACCATCTCCTGCCAGCCAAATTCATCGGCAAACCACTGCGGCAGAGGACCATTCTGCTGGTGTTCGAACTCAGACGGCTGGAAGCCAATCGTCTTTTGGTAACGAAGATAGCCCTCCGGCGACAACATCGGCACCGAAAACGGCATGAGCAATGCGCCGACCACAATTACCAGCGCAACATAAATGCTTCGCACCCATGTCCCAATGCGCCGTCCCTGAGCCATCCGTTCCAGGCTAATCGCGCCGGCGGCAAACAAAATCGGATAAATGGGAGCTACGTAATAGTTCTTGGCTTTGAGAGCGATAAACGCGATGAGCACCACAAGGTATGTCCAACCCAGCAGCCGATAGCGTTGCCTTCCACGTTCCAAATCGTCTCCAGCTAATTTCCTTTTACCGAACAAAAGCCAGACTAATCCGCCCAGCCACAACGGGAAGAGCCCCGGATTCATGATCATGGCCTGATCAGCGATAAACGCTAGCGGTCCGCGCACCACGTCGCGATTGCTCATGCGGATGTTGTGCATCAGTTCCAGGAATGGAAGGTGATAGTGAACCTGCCACAACAGATTCGGCAAAGAAATCGCTATGCAAGCCAGCACACCCAGCCACAGATAGCGGCTCTTCACAAAATGTCGATGCGGCGTGAGCACCACACCCACGAGCAGGCCCAGCAACAGAAAGGCAATGGAATATTTATTTTCAAAGCCCAGCCCAGCCACCACGCCGAACCAGAGCCAGTAGCGTGCATCGTCCTTGTTGATGGCCCGCACTACCAGCCAGATGCAGACCATCCAGATGAGCTGTTCAAAGACGTTGTCTGTCAGCCACGTGTGCGCCACCAGATAAAGTGGGACCACAAGGACAGCCAACGCTGTCATACCCTGAGCAAAACGACCGCCGCCCATTTCCCGTGCCAGCTTGCCGCTGAGCCAGACAACCGCCGCTCCGGCCAGGATGGGTAGCAGACGCACGCCTAGCGGTGAATCACCCAGCACCACGCGCGAGAACCAC
>DASYKK010000251.1:0-6916 GCA_035995565.1 Candidatus Angelobacter sp. | reverse complement strand
CTTCCGCGTCACCGGCTTTAGCTCTGTCAATCGCTTCGGCTTCGGTCATTCCGGATGCGATTACTTTTTTTGCTTGTGTCAATTTGCCCTTTTGAGGCCGCTCTTCCTTTGGATGCGGCTTTGTAGCTGCTTCGTTGTCCACCCGGGTAGCTCTTGCCACGATAAACGGCTGCCCCGGTCCACTAGGCCCCTGGCCCTGCCCATTCCCGGCATCTGCTCCGTTACCAGCGGGCCCGGCTCCATTATAGATAACGACCTGCTCCTTGCCTGACGACCGTCTCACTGTTAATCCCATGTGACTAGCTATGGAAGCCTTTTTCGGGAACTTTGGTTGCCTGAACAGCAGCACTTAGCTATTAGCACTCAGCCATTAGCCTGAGGCCGGTGGCTTTTCGGGCGGATGCTGGCGTAGGTACGTCTCAGTCTCGATTCTTTACCTTGGGTTCCCGAGCCAGAAGTGTGCTGTTTTATACAGATTTCCATATTTCGATCTCTTTCTCTGTCTCCGCGTCACCGCGGTGAAAATTCTTCCCCATCTGCGCGTATCTGCGCAAATCTGCGGCGAGAGGGTTTTGCCTTCAATTTCGGCGATCTTTGGCAATCATGGCAATTTTTGGCAATAGCCTTTCAGCTCCACCACTTCCAGCGGACACCCTTCCCAGTTGTGCTTCCAGCACACAATCAAATCGCACCCATCCAACTTGTGCCCATGCGCCAGGAAATTGCGGCTGTCGTATTCAAATTCAATCCGCACCCTTTGCCAGCGTTCCGGTTCAACTTCGCGGAAAGCCTCGCAGTCGGGAAATTCCGATTGCAGTCGAATCACCATGAAACCCAGCTCTTTGGCCAGCGTGCCAATTCTGCCGCCCAAATCTCTGTATCCACCTCCTCCCCGCCCGCATCCATTTCGAATAGGCATTTATTGAGATGGAGGTCCCCATGAACATCGCATTCATCGGTCTGGGCAACATGGGTTCGGCCATGGCCACCAACTTACTCAAAGCCGGACACACGCTCACCGTCTATAACCGCTCCCGCGCCCGTGCCGACGTACTCAAGTCTCTGGGCGCGCGCGTTGCCTCTACGCCGGGTGAAGCCGCTGGCGGCGCTGAAGTCGCCATCACCATGCTGGCCGACGACCACGCCGTGGAAGCCGTCGTCTTTGGTCGAACAGAAAGCGGTGCGGGAAACAATGAGAAGGGAACTGCCGGCAGAGCCAACCTCCTCGATTCGCTTCCGTCCAACTCGGTCCACGTTTCCATGAGCACTATCAGCGTTGCCCTCTCGCGACGGCTGGCCGCTGCGCACGCCGAGCGCAAGCAGCATTATGTTGCCGCTCCGGTTTTTGGACGCCCGGAGGCCGCAGCCGCGGCAAAGCTATTTATCGTGGCGGCCGGCCCAGCCGCGCAGATTGAGCGCTGCAATCCTCTATTCAACGCCATGGGCCAGAAGACTTTTGTCGCCGGCGACGACGCGTCCGGCGCGAACCTGATGAAGCTTACGGGAAATTTTCTGATCACCGCCGTGATTGAAGGTCTGGCGGAAAGCTTTGCCCTGGTGCGCAAAGCCGGCCTCGACGCTAACCTGTTTCATGAGATTCTGACCAACTCGCTCTTCAACGCGCCGATCTACAAAACCTATGGCGCGCTGATTAACTCGCAGAAGTTTGAGCCCGCGGGGTTCAAGCTGCCGCTCGGCATGAAAGATAATCGGCTTCTGCTGGCCGCCGCCGAAGAAGCGGCTGTCCCCATGCCAATGGCGAGCCTGATTCGCGATCGCTTTCTTGCTGCTGTGGCCCAGGGCATGAGCGAGTCTGACTGGTCGGCAATCTCCCGAATTTCCGCGAAGGAGGCAGGGCTGTAAACATGCGTCTTCCTGATCTGCGTCTTTTCAGCGCAAATCTGCGGCAAATTTTGTCTTCTCCGTGCCTCCGCGGGTGAAAATTCCCTACGAAATATATTCTTTGATATACGGATCCTGTACCTTGCCCAACTCATGCGCGCTGCCTTCAAACACCACCTTACCTTCGCGCAGGATCATGAAGCTGGTTCGGATATCTTGTGCAGGCCTTCCATCGGATGGTTTCATATGCTTGCTGGCGGGATCAAAATAGTGGCTGGCCAGGGTGAAGCCGTCCTGCAGCCGATGCGTCACCATCAGCGCGCTGGTCTTGAAAACGTCGCGCTGTTTCATGATGAGTTCAATAATGGTCGTAGACGTAATAGGATCGAGGCCGCCGGTGGGCGAATCATAGAGCAGCACTTCCGGCTGGGTGATAATCGCGCGCGCAATGCCCACACGCCGCCGCATTCCTCCGGAGAGCTCGGAGGGAAGCTTGTCGATGGCAGCTTCCAGTTCCACAAAGCTCAGCGATTCGCGCACGCGCTTTTCCACCTCCGGCTCAGGCAGGTGCTCTTCCACCAGGCGAAACGCCACGTTGTCGCGCACGTTGAGCGAGTCAAACAGCGCGCTTTCCTGGAATACGATGCCGACCTTGCTGCGCAGATCGAACAACTCTTCTTCCGTCATAGTAGTGATGTCATGTCCCAGCACGTAGATATGCCCGCCATCCGGCTTCAGCAGGCCGAGACAGAGTTTCAGAATGGTGCTCTTGCCCGATCCCGCTACCCCTAGAATGATCTTGGTTTCGCCGCGGCGAAGTTCAAAGGAAACTCCATCGAGCACCGGAATGTCCTCGAAGGCGATGGAAACATTTTCAAAAATAATTGCCTTGTGAACGGTGTCTGGGTTTCGGTCATTACTAGACCGTTCATTATTAGACCGATCCTTGGACCGGTCATCGAACGGCGACATGGCATCGTCAAACGCAGGCATGCAGTCAGCTCAAAGCAATGATGAGTTGTGTAAGCACGGCGTCGACCGCCAGAATGAGCACAGACGCCACCACAACCGCCTGTGTAGTTGACCGGCCCACGCCCTGTGTGCCGCCTTTGGTGGTCATGCCGAAATAACAACCTATAGTGGCGATGATGAAACCAAACACCAGCGGTTTCACCAGCCCGGTGATTACGTCATTGTAGTGCAGCGCCTGGTAAGCGCTGTTCCAATACTGCGTAGTGTCGAGCCCAAGCATGGAGAAGGAAATAATCCAACCGCCAATCAATCCTAAAAGATCGGAAATGATGGTCAAAAAAAACATCATAAAAATCGTGGAGATCACGCGCGGGGTCACCAGCTTTTTGTAAGGATCGGTGCCCAGGGCGCGCATGGCGTCAATCTGTTCCGTTACTTTCATTGAGCCAAGTTCGCTGGCCATGCCGGAAGCATTGCGGCCAGTCACCATCAGGCTGGTAAGCACCGGGCCAAGTTCCCGGACCATTGAGAACGCAACCAGGCGGCCTGTAAATGAGAGCGATCCAAACGATTCCAGCGTCTTTGCCGTGTTGAGCGCCAGCACTACTCCGGTGAACATGCCGGTGAGGATTACGATGGGCAACGATCCCACGCCAATCAGGTCTGCCTGCTGGATGGTGTCCGCCAGATAGAAAGGTTTGCGGAATAAATTGGCGAGCGACTGGAGGGAAAGGTACGTGTACTCCTGCACCGCGAGGACATTGCGCTTCACGAAATCAAACGGCGAAGTCAGTTCCATCCAAGATGAAATATAGCAGAGCATAAGCGTGTGCCCAAATATGCGGCTAAGAAGCCAATTGTGGCCAGCAACGGTGTCGGCTACAATCTCAGCCCACATGAGCACACCACCTCTCTCGGCCAGAAAGTTGATGCATAGCATCCTGCTCTCCAAGGGACGCATGGAAGCGTTGACCGATGGCATCTTTGCCATCGCCATGACGCTGCTGGTGCTGGAACTAAAAATTCCCGACCTGCCCAAGCATGCCAGCGCCACGGAACTGCTGCACAAGATCGGCGAGGAGGGCCCGTCTCTCTTCAGCTTCATGATCTCTTTTCTTTATTGCGGACTTCTCTGGGTGATGCACCACCTGGCGATGCACTTTTTCCGCCATCTCCAACTGGCGCTGGTGTGGCTGAACCTTTTGTTCCTGATGGCGATTGCGGTCATGCCATTTTCCTGCGGGTTGCTGGGGCATTTCTTGCGCAATCGTGCGGCTCAGGAGATTTACTTCGGCAACACGTTCCTCGCCGCAGCTCTGCTTGCGGCGCAATGGCTGGTGGCAAAACATAGAAAGCTGCTCAATGAAGCCGATCCGCAGGGCAGCCGTCTGATGGGGCAGCAGTTGATGTTCCTGCCGCTGGCGCTGGGCGCTGCCATGGCGGGCTCATATTTCAGCTTTGAGGCAGGATCGTACGCGATGCTTTTTGTCTTGCTGGGACTTCGTCTTTGGCAGAGGAGATGGTACCGCGACCAGGTTGCTAGTCCCGCGCGCCCTTCTTCCTGATCTCAATATTGAGCCGCTTGATCTTCTGGTTCAATGTCGACAGTGGAATATGGAAGCGCTCAGCCGCGTCAGTCTGGTTCCAGTTGCACTTCTCCAGCATGTTCACGATCAGCCGGCGTTCGCAGTCTTCCACAATTTCAAACAGTGACGCATCCGGGCGATGCTCCAGCATCCTGCCCTCTGACCCGCGGCCAACAATGTGGTCAGGGATCAGGTCAATGCCGACCACAGGGCCATTGCAGAGCACCACGGCGCGTTCAATCACATTCTCCAACTCGCGGACATTGCCGGGCCATGCGTAGTCCATTAGCGGGCGCAGCGCTTCCGGCGCGATATGAATATTTGATTTGCAATTCTCGCGGCAAAACTTTTCCAGAAAATGTCCCACCAGCCGGGGAACGTCTTCGCTGCGATTGCGCAACGGCGGCAGGTCCACGGTAATTACGTTCAGTCGATAAAACAGGTCTTCGCGGAATTTGCCCTCCCGCACCAGCACATGCAGATCGATATTGGTGGCCGCGATCACCCGCACGTCCACCTGCAACTCCTGGATTCCGCCCAGATGCATGAACTTGCGGTCCTGTAGAACGCGCAAAATCTTGGCCTGAGTTTCCATGCTCATGGTGCCAATCTCGTCCAGGAAAATCGTGCCGCCATCGGCCACTTCAAACAGGCCCTTCTTGGAAGAAATCGCGCTGGTAAACGCGCCTTTCACGTGGCCGAAAAGCGTTGACTCCAGCAGATCAGCGGGCATGGAACCTGTGTTCACCGGAACGAAGGGATGGTTCTTGCGCGGCGAATTCGCGTGAATGGCCTTGGCGATAAGTTCTTTGCCCGTGCCGCTTTCGCCCTGGATCAGCACAGTGGACCGGCTGGGCGCGACCTGTCCCACCAGGTCAAAGATCTTGAGCATGGAATCAGATTTGCCGACGATGTGCTCAAAGTTATAGCGCTCTTTCAGAGCGCGCTTGAGCTGCTCATTTTCTTCTTCCACCCGCCGGCGGACGACTGCGGCGCGCACGTCCGCCAGCAGCTTTTCATTGTCCCAAGGCTTCTGGATAAAGTTGGTGGCGCCCTTCTGCATGGCGCGTACCGCATTGTCCAGCGTGCCGTAAGCGGTAATCATGATCACGGCCAGCTGTGAATCCCGCGCGCGGATGTCGGCCAGAATTTCCAGGCCATTGCGATCAGGCAGGGCAAAATCGAGCAGCACCAGGTCAAAGGTATGCGCGCTCAGGCGGGCCAGCCCGTCTTCGCCGTTCTCGGCCGATTCCACGCTGTAGCCCTCAAATTCGAGCAGTGTCTCCAGCGACTCGCGGATGCCGGCTTCGTCATCGATAATCAGGATTGAACCGCCGTGCGAGACGTCCATCCGGGGGCGAGTTAAGACCGCGGCTTCAGACATTGACTGCCTTTCTCATTGGAAATTCCAGTTGGAACTTTGTTCCCTGGCCAGGCTGCGAATCCACGCGGATCTTGCCTGCATGCTCTTGAATGATTCCGTACGTTACTGATAGCCCGAGCCCTGTTCCGCGTGACTGGCCTTCGCGAGGAACGTTCTTGGTGGTAAAGAACGGGTCGTAAATCCTGTTGATATGTTCCGGTGCAATGCCGGCGCCGCTGTCGCTGATGTTCACCTGAACGCTGTCGCCGTTGGCCGTGGTGATGTGCAGCGTGCCGCCCTTACCCGCCATCGCGTCTTTGGCATTCAGGAACAAGTTCAGGAACACTTGTTGCAGCTTTCCGGAATTGCCATGGATCAGCGGCAGCCCGGGATAGAGTTCCGTCTGAACCTTGATTTGCGACGTCTTGAGCTGGTGTTCCAGCAGCGTGAGCGTTTCCGTAATGATCTTGTTTAAGTCGATGGCGCTGAATTCAGTTGCGCTGGTGCGCGAGAAGTTCAGCAGGTTGTTCACGATCTCCGATGCGCGGAAAGTCTGGCGCGTGATTTTTTCCAGCAGCGGCCCCAGCTTGGCGTCACCATTAATCTGCTTGGTCAGCATCTGCGCGTAGCTGGAGATCACCGCCAGCGGCGTGTTCACCTCATGGGCCACGCCCGCGGCCAGCAGTCCAATGGACGAAAGCTTTTCCGCCTGCGTCAGTTGCGATTCCAATTCCATCCGCTCTGTGATGTCATCCACGATGATCAGGCGGCCAATCACATTAAATTTTCTGGTCACCAGCGGCGCAATGGCCACATTGGCAATACGCGTATCGCCCGCGCGCGTGTGCAGACGGAATTTATAGAGATTATGGATGCCCGGGTTCTGGCGCACCCGGTAAAACTCTTCCATGAACTCAGCCGGAAAGATTTCACTCAAACGCTCATTGAGCACCTGGGAGCGCGGCATCGCGTACATCACTTCCATCTGTGAGTTCCATGACTCGATGCGGTCTTCCAGGTCAACCGCCAGCACGCCCACGCTGATGGATTCCACGATGTTTTCGTTGAAATCCTTCAGGCGTTCGTACTCGCTGGCTTTCTGCTCCAGTGACGCGTACAGTCGCGCGTTCTGGATGGCAATCCCCATGTACCC
>DASYKK010000250.1:0-5130 GCA_035995565.1 Candidatus Angelobacter sp. | reverse complement strand
CGCGTAGCGGTTGCGTTCACCACCCGAAAGCACGCCGATCGTCTTAAAGACATCGTCTTCAGAAAACAGAAAGCAGCCGAGCAGGCTCCGCAGTTCGGTCTGCGTGGAACGCGGCGCGGCTTCGAACAGGTCATCCAGCATACGCGCCTGCGTATCGAGAGCTTTGTACTGGTCCTGGGCGAAATAATCGACATCAGCATTATGGCCGAGCCGGAGTTCGCCGGAGGTCGGCTGCTCTGAGCCGGCCAGCAATTTAATCAGCGTGGATTTACCCGCGCCGTTCACGCCGACCAGTGCGATACGATCACCGCGCTCAATAACAAAATTCCCGCCGGAGAATACATGCTTGGGTCCGTAACTTTTGCCCAGGTCTTTGGCTTCTGCCACCACGCGTCCGCTGGGACGTGGCTGCGGAAAAGAGAAATGAATGGCCTTCTCGTCCGGGGGAACCTCAATCTTCTCCATCCGCTCCAGTTCTTTGATCCGACTCTGTACCTGCTTGGCCTTGGTGGCCTGAGCGCGAAAGCGGTTGATGAAAGCCTCAAGCTGGTCAATCTTTTCCTTCTGGTTGCTGTAAGCCGCCTCCAGCTGTGCGCGACGCTCCGCTTTTTGCGTCAGATATTTTTCATAATTGCCGGTGTAGAAAAACACCTGCTTGTTCCATATTTCAGCCGTCTTTTTTACCGTGACGTCGAGAAAATATCTATCGTGTGAAATCAACACGTAGGCATGGGGATAATTGACCAGATATTGTTCTAGCCAGTTGCGGGTTTCAAGATCAAGGTGGTTGGTGGGCTCGTCCAGCAGAAGCAGGTTGGGTTTTTGCAGCAACAGCTTGGCCAGTGCGATGCGCATCTGCCAGCCACCGGAAAATTCTTCCGTCCGCCGCTCCCAATCTTCTTTTTTAAAGCCCAGTCCATTGAGCACTGTGCCAACTTCAGCCTCAATGGTGTAACCATCACGGGCCTGCATCTCAGCCTGTATGCGATGGAAGCGCTCGGCAATCTGCTGGTACTCCGCGCTCGCGTGGTCAACCTCAGCCATGCGACGCGCCAGATCTTCCTGCTCGCGCTGCATCTGGTGCACGTGTTCAAAAACCGAGAGGCATTCGGCAAACACCGTACGCCCGGAAAGAGAGAGCCCGTCCTGCGGCAGGTAGCCGGACTGGATGCCGCGTTGCTGCGTGACCGTGCCGTAGTCGAGCGACTCCGTGCCGGCAAGAATTTTCAGCAGCGTGGTCTTGCCGGTGCCGTTGGCGCCCACCAGTCCCACGCGATCATGCGGCGTGATCAGCCAGTCGAGTTCCTGGAAAAGGACTTTTGGACCAAAGCGCTTGCCGGCTGCGGTGAGCTGGATCATCTCTATCTATCTAAACACAGAATTTCTCAGCGCAGAGGGCGCGCAAGGCGCCGAGCGATTACAAGAGGCGATCTGCGGCAGCAGACCGGCAGGCTCAGTTTGGGGAAGAAGTTTTCTGCGCCGGCTCCAGCTTGGCCTTTACCATCTTATAAAACGACCACACGTTGTCGGCCTCGCCTTCGGTCAGGCGGCGGTGAATTTTCATCGAAGGAAAGAGCTTGTTGCCGGCCACATTCAAGGTCAGAGTGGCGAACTGCTTTCCCGGATACGTCTCAATGCTCCAGTCGCCGCCAAACCGCCGCCGCACGACCTCGCCGAAATAACAGCCCCACATCTTACACATCTCGGTGAGTTCTTCAGCAGCTGGGCCGCCGGGAGGCAGGTCGAGAGCAAGCTGGGCCAGAATGCTTTCCAGGTCCATCAGAGAGTTTTCGCTGTAGTCCAGCCGGGCGTTGAATTCGCGCGCGATGATCACTGCCTTTTGCGCGTAGGCATCGGTCATGCTGGTGACTGATTCATGGCTTTCCATCGTCTAGAGTTTAACGGCTGGTCCAGTGTCGTGTCTTCTTGGCTGATTGCGCGTGGCCTTGCCATCGCCAGGAATGCTCACAGCTTCTTAAAGATCGTTAAAGCGATCACGGCGTTGAACAGTGCAGTGATAGTGGCGGCAATCAGCATTCCACGAGCAGTCCGGGGCATTTCTCTTCGGTGTAGCAGACGCCAAAGTGGTACAACGTACCCCACCTGCACCAGGCCGATCGCGCCGATCAAGACATAATAAGCGGGAAGCATGCGCACGTCCGCGACCAGCAGCAGCCAGCCCACGCCGAGTTCCGCCACGTTCAGCAGCCAGCAGATTGCCATGCCGGCAATAATACTTCCGCGACCTTGATTCATGAATCGAGTTTACTCAAACACAAAAATGGCCCGCCTTGCGGCAGGCCATTTTTAGCGGATAATTGATCGTTCTCAGGGCACCATCTCCTGCGTAATCGTCGCGCCACCCATTTCAGCCAGCGTTGCCGTCATCTTTACTGGCTTACGTGAGTCTTTGGCGATCCATAGTGTTTGTTTGTCGCCGCCTCCGTCAGCGGAGCTAAGCTCAACCTTGTACGTGTCAAAGGTGCCGGCGGGAACCGTGACGCTCTCTGCGCCCACGACTTTGAGCTGCAGCAGTTTTTCTTTCTGCTTACGCACGTCAAAATTACGGAAGCTGGTGGTGTAACCCTCCGCCAGCGGAAGGGCCGCAATCGTCATTTCTGACGCCGCTGCATCGGCAAAAATCGGGCCACCCAGATCGGCTGAAATCGGGCGATCCTGGCCGTTCATATTCATGGTGCCGGTGGCCTTGTTGCCGGCGAAATTTACTTCAATCGTTGCCTGGCCCTGCTTAATGGTGCGTTTGCTCACCACCAGCGTTCCTTTTTCAATTGTGGAAACGTCGCTGGCATCGCCCATGGCCGATTGCATCGTCCCGGTCGCCACCCATTTCCCGTTATCTTCTTTAATGGTGGTAGACATGTCCATCGCCATCTCCTGGCTACCCATGGAGATTTTTGCCTTGTATTTATATGTCCCGGGCTGAAGGTCAACCGCGGTCTTGGGCAAGCCGACTGAGTTGGCATCGACCGTTTTGGCCAGCACCACGGTCTTGGGATCAACTGTGATTTCCTTCAGTCGAGCGACCACTTCCGGCGTTCCGCCTTCCTGATAACGTCCGTTCAGATGCTTGGCCAGGAACTTTTCCGCCGTCATGTACAACGCCATATTATTCACCGGACGGGCAAAGCCATGGCCTTCATCGGGCGCCAGGAGGTATTCCACAGGATAACCGCGGTCGCGCAGCGCGATCACGATCTGGTCAGCCTCGCGTTTATTCACGCGCGGATCATTCGCACCCTGGACTACAAGCAACGGTGTGGTGATCTTGTTTGCGTATGTGAGCGGAGAGCGTTCAGTCAGCAACGCCTTGCCTTGAGCAGTATTCGGATCGCCCATGCGCTCGTAAAACAACTTGCGGATCGGCTCCCAGTATGGCGGTATCGACTCCAGAAGAGTAATGAGGTTGGATGGACCAACAATGTCCACGGCAGCAGCGTAAACGTCCGGAGTAAATGTAACGCCAGCGAGCGTGGCATAGCCGCCGTAAGAGCCACCCAGAATTCCAACCTTCTTAGGATCAGCAATGCCTTCGGCCACCAGGTACTTCACGCCCCAGGTGACGTCGTCCTGCATCTTCTTGCCCCACTCCTTGTTGCCGGCATCCAAAAACTTCTTGCCGTATCCGGTGGAGCCGCGGAAATTCGGCATTAACACTGCGTAGCCGCGGTTGGCAAAAAACTGTGCCAGCCCGTTGTAACCCCAGAAGTCGCGCGCCCACGGACCACCATGTGGGATCAGCAATGCGGGAAGGTTCTTGGCAGGAACGCCTTTGGGCAGAGTCAGGAAAGCGGGAATCTCCAACCCATCAGACGACTTGTATTTCACCGGCGTCATGGAAGCCAGCCCTTCGCGCGGAAGTTTTTCGCGGATCTTATATTGCAGGGCCAACTTGCGCGTCTTGCGATCAAATAGGTAGGTTTCGCCCGGCTCAGTGTCACTGCTGGCAGAGATGAGCCATGTTTGCTCGTCACGGGTGTCGGAGACGATGCTGACTTCTTTTCCGGGAAGCTTGCCTTCCAGCCAGGTCAGGTCCTTCTCAAATCCTTTGTCACGATAGTAGCGGCGGCGATGCTCGTCCACATAAATAGTCAGAGCCAGTTCGTCGGTGGCTTCAGAGAACCGGGCTGTGCCGAAGTCCACGCGCTTGAGCGGATCAGACTCCACCAGCTCTGTCTTGCCGGTCTCCGGATCAAGCAGCATCAGCGATGCCAGGTCTATTTCTGGCCCTTTATTGCTCTCGAAGTAGACACGCTTGCCGTCTTTATGGAATCGGATGGCGCCGCAGCTTTCAAAAACGTTGCAGGAATAGATTTTGTTGAACTTGTCCGGGTCCACGCGCAGAATTTCCGTATCGCCATTCTCGGCAGAGCGGCTGGCCAGGCGCAGATTACCTTTCAAATCAAAATTCCAGCCAGTAATGCGCTCCGTGTTCTTGCGGACAAGCGTCTTCTCGCCAGTGGAGATCTTCAGCTTGTATAGATCGTGCCAGGCTTTGTCGCGATCGTTGAGGCCGATATAGGCCACATCAGGATCGGTCTTGGGAATATCGTAAATTTGAACGCGGACACCCTTGAGCCCGGTCAAATCGCGCGAGACTGGCGCTTCGGCGCCGGGCGCAGGCTTGGCCGCTGGATCCACGGCGTAAACGTTGAAATTCTCGTCGCCGTCATGGTCTTTTACGTACAGCACGGACTTGCTGTCCCATGTAAAGAAGAATCCGGCGATAGGCCGTTTGGTTTCCGTCGTCAGGAGCCGCGCCGCGCTGAATGGCTCGTTCACACCCTTCACATAAACGTTCCGCGTATCTTTCCATGGGCGGAGAAAAGCGACGTACTTTCCATCCGGTGAAAGCTCTGCAGCGGCAATCTCAGGGTTGCCGAAGATGAGTTCGCGATCGATTACCGGAGGCAGGCCGGACGAGGCGATTGTTTTCTTGTCATTCTCCTGGGCAACGAACATGGCAGAGAGCAAGGTCAGGCACAAAATGCTCTTCAATAGTCTTTTCATACGAGGTGATTCCTTTCTCTCAAGGAGAGCGGTGCATAAGCGTACAACGAAGTAGTAGCTGAAATTGTCAATGCAAACCGGGATTGCTGTCCAGTAATAAGG
>DASYKK010000249.1:0-3630 GCA_035995565.1 Candidatus Angelobacter sp. | reverse complement strand
TTGCGCGGCGCTTTGTCCAGATCCACAATCTGTCGATTGTGCTGGTTTGCCGGATCAACGGCGAAGTAAACGCGTCCGATAATCTTTTCGTAGGCGCCGGCAGCCCCAAACGGCTTGCCATTCCCAATGTCTGCACGCGACGTAATGTCCACCCGGACCACTCGTGCCTGCAGCTCAGGAATGATTGCTGTGAAGAACAACAGGAACGTTATGAACCGCGCTGGCAAACGCATTAGCAGCCTCCGGAAGTGATACAGTTTATATGATCGTGTACGAAGCAGGAAACGCTGGTAGGAGACGCTGGCAGTTTGCCAGGGAAGAGGGAATGACGATGAGAAAGGTTCCGATTTCGGCATTTGCAATACTTCTGCTTTCTATCGGCGCACAGGCGCAGCAGCATGAAGCTGATCGCCTACGCCACGCCGGGGAAGTCCTGATGGAGATCCTGAATATCCCGGACAACATTCCCAAGCAAGTGCTGGACAAATCAGAGTGTGTCATCGTAATTCCGTCGGTCAAGAAACTTGCAGTCGGAATTGGTGGAAACTATGGCCGTGGCGCCATGAGCTGTCGCGGAGGAGCGAACTTTACCGGCGGATGGGGGCCGCCCGCGATGGTTGCGCTGGAAGGCGGCAACATCGGTTTCCAACTCGGCGGTCAGGCCACTGACTTTGTGCTGCTTGTGGTCAACCCCAAAGGTATTGACTCGATCCTGAAGAGCAAGGTCAAGCTTGGCGCCGATGCCGCTGCCGCAGCCGGCCCAAAAGGTCGCGATGCCCAGGCTGCAACCGATGTTCTTATGCACGCAGAAATTCTTACATATTCGCGCTCACGCGGACTCTTTGCCGGCATCTCTCTCGATGGGTCAACTCTTCGTCCCGACAACAGCGCCACGGAAAAAGTCTATGGCAGAAAAGTTTCCGCCCGCGATGTTGTGATTGGGCACAAGGTGGGGACGCCCGCCGCCGGGCGGCTCATGGTAAGCACATTGCAGAAAGCTTCACCCAGGAACCTGTCTGAGGCCAAGTCGCTTCGCGAAGCGGGAGCGGAAAAGAAGTAGCCCGGCATTTGTTAAACTCTCTCGCATGGCCCAGATCGCATACCTTGAATGCACCAAATGCGGAGAACATATCAGCGGCGCGCAGCCGCAGACCATCTGCCCCAAAGACGGCGGATCACTTTATGTACGCTTTGATCTTGCTGCACTAAAAGGCAAGTTCACCCCAGATTCGCTGCGCGGACGCCCCGCAACCATGTGGCGTTACCATGAAGTGCTCCCCGGCGACGTGCCAGTAACTCTGGGTGAGGGGTTTACTCCCATGCTGCCGAGCCGCGAGAACCCCAACGTCTATATAAAAGATGAGGGTCTGAATCCTACCGGATCATTCAAGGCGCGCGGCCTCTGTGCCGCAGTGACTATGGCGAAAGAATATGGACTGAAAAAGCTGGCGGTCCCTTCCGCTGGCAATGCCGCCAGTGCTCTGGCCGCGTATTGCGCTGCTGCCGGAATTGAAGCTCACATCTTTATGCCCAAAGATGTGCCGCTGGCGAACCTGGTGGAATGCAAGTCATACGGCGCCCACGTGACGCTGGTGGATGGTTTGATCTCTGACTGTGCCCGTATGGTCAACGAGTGCAAGCAGGCTGAAGGCTGGTTTGATATTTCCACGCTGAAGGAGCCTTTCCGCGTCGAGGGGAAAAAAACCATGGGCTATGAAGTGGCCGAACAACTCAACTGGGAGCTGCCCGACGCCATCTTCTACCCCACCGGCGGCGGTGTGGGACTCATTGGCATGTGGAAAGCCTTCGACGAAATGGAGCAACTTGGCTGGCTCAAGCCGGGAGGCAAGCGTCCCAAGATGATTGCCGTTCAGGCATCCGGCTGTGCGCCGGTGGTTAAAGCATGGAGTGAACACAAGCCCGTAGCCGAGATGTGGCAAGGCGCGCAGACTTCTGCGGCGGGGTTGCGCGTGCCCAAGCCCTATGCTGACTACATTATCCTTGACATCCTCAAGCAGAGCGGCGGGACTGCCATTGCTGTCTCTGACGCACAAATTTTTCAGGCGGTGCAGGAATGGGCCAGCCTTGAAGGCGTCTTCGCTTCGCCTGAAGGCGCGGCATCCCTTGCTGCCTATAAACTCCTGCTGGAGCAACAATTCCTCAAGTCCACGGACAAAGTCGTGCTCTTCAACACCGGCTCCGGGCTGAAATATATTGATGTAATTGCGGAGGCCTTGAAGATTGATGCTGCACAGGGCATTCGTTCAAATTGAATGCAATTCTTTCTCCGCTGGACTATATTCATCCTCGATTTCAATCGCCATTGCAATGCTGCTTTCATGAAAGGAAGATTGTGAATCGGCAAAGCTCCATTCTCCCAAACCTGTTTTTGTTGTTACTGCTCCAGCTATGTTGCGCCGCAACATTTGCCCAGATGCCTGAACTCTCGCCGTTGCCACAAACTGGCAGCCTGTCACAGCCGTCTGATCCAAGCAAGTTTATTTTTGTCATCGCGGGAAATAACCGCCCTGCGCATTCAAGCTGCCCACAGCCGCCCATTCCAGGAAAGATCTTCTCTGACGTCCATCAGATGAATCCCGCTGCGGCTTTTGTGCTTTGGACCGGTGACACCATTTCTGGTAAAAACCCACAAAAGCCAACACTCATTCAGGATCAATACAAGGAATTTCTGGGGATCGCCGCCACAGCCAAGGTTCCAGTCTTCAACGCGCCCGGGAACCATGAAATGGACGATGCCAAAGAGGTGCCATCCAGCGTCATGAAGGACCTCTACAGGAAATACATGGCTGGAACTTACGGCGCATTCAACTACGGCAATTCCCGTCTTATCGCGCTGGATAGTGAGAACGAGCCGCCTGTGGAGAGATTGTCTAAGCAGTTGTCCACGGCTGAGGGCGTGGCCAAGTCTCAGCCACCCGGAGCTATTACGAAAAAGCAGCTTACGTTGTTGAAGAACGATCTGGAGGCCAACAAAGACAAGGCGCACATCATCATCTTCATGCATCACCCGGTAGTGCCTTTCGGCGCAAAATCCGGCCTGGATCCGTTCAGTGTGCAAGCCCTGAAAAAAATCTTTAAAGACTATAAGAACGTCTCGTATGTCGTTTCCGGGCATGAGCATATGTATTTCAACCCACAGGGCGACCAGAAAAAGCTGACCGCCCCGCCCAGCCGCAAAGACCCTTTGCAGCCGCCTTATTATCTGATTTCCGGCGGCGGCGGCGCGCCCCTGAAGCAAGGTACGCCAGGATCGTTCTTCCACTATCTTATTTTCAAGGTTGATGGCCAGGAGGTTACACCGACCCTGATCAAAGTCGACTGGTCGGGACCCCTGTGCGTACCAAAAACAACTCCAGGTAAATAGCAATTGCAATTAGTTATAGTTTTCGAAGTCTCAAGCGAAGTGAGAGATCCCTATTAGCCTTCAGGAATCCAGATCGGCCAGAGAAATAATGGGAACGTTTCATTTGCGCGGGAAATCTGGTTGTCTGCTTTCTTGACCGTAACATTCTAAAAATAGGGATACCTCGCTAGCGCTTCGGGATCTCAGAAAACTAATGTTAATTGCTAGCTACTTATGACTGACCGCCTCTACTATCACGATTCTTT
>DASYKK010000248.1:0-5023 GCA_035995565.1 Candidatus Angelobacter sp. | reverse complement strand
AGGCGTTGCAGGATACGGGCGGCTCCTGCTGGCGCACGGCTACGCCGTGCTGCTTCCAGATGCCCGCCGGCATGGCGAAAGCGGCGGCGAACTAGCCACCTATGGTGTGAAGGAATCTGACGACATCCATCGCTGGGTTTCCTGGATATATGCCCATGATCCACCGCAATGTGTTTACGGATTCGGAGAATCTTACGGTGCCGCGTTGATACTGCAGTCCCTGGGAGCCGAAAACCGCTTTTGTGCCGTGGCGGTTGAGAGCCCATTCGCGACAGCCCGCGAAATGAGTTATGAGCGTGTCTCCGGCCCGCTGCATCTCGGCCCTTGGTTTGGACGCACCCTCGGGCGTCCGGCAATCTGGTCAGCGGTTATCTATGCGCGTGTGCATTACAGTGTAGATCTGCTACAGCCCAGCCCTCTGGAGGCGGTGGCGCATTCTACGGTTCCTGTGCTGTTGATCCATGGCAGCGATGACAGAAATATCGCGCCGCGGCATTCTCAGCTAATAGCCGCAGCCGCGCCTGGCCATGCCGAACTGTGGTTGGTGCCTCACGCCGGTCACACCATGGCGTGGGCCGCCGCGCATAGTGAATTTGAGAGCCGCCTTCTCAGATGGTTCGAATCACATACCCGCCCGCGACATGATCTTGCCAATCCCGCAACGATTGCTCTTTCTGACTGAATATGTTCTCCGTCTGAGGTTATTCAGTATTTTGGATTTTTTGCACCAGACTTTGTGCAACTCAGTTCCATTTACGGATTCGTAACAGATCACCTTCTTCGAACTTTCCTGCTGCGCCGGGTGGTAACCTGCGTCCCGGCTTTTTTATAGCCTGGATGCGAGTGCCTGCGTTTGCCACAACGCAGGCAGCTAGACATCCGAACACCACAAAGCTGCACAACTCGAACCGTGCGCACTTCATTTGCAGCGGGTGATAGACAGCCTGCTGGAACCATTCACCGGTACCTGGCCAAGTCTCAAATATTCCAAACAAGGTGGTACAGAATGAATTCAGTTCTATCGAAGAGGAAAGTTCTTGCAAGTGCATGTCTTCTGGCGGGATTGCTCGCCTTTCTACCCGTCGGCGCCGGGGCGCAAATAGTTACGCCAACCCATCCTCCGGATTGGGCGCAATGGGGACTCAACGCACGGCACACGCTGTTTGACGGCGACGTAGCTGGCCAGCCCCTGAATCAGAATATCGTCAACATTGTTTACGATTTCAATGTTGCAGCGGAGCAAGCCGATCCCAACGCGGGCGGCACTCTTCTGGTGCACTATCAGGTGCCTCTGGTCGATGGCAATAATGTATTCATCGAGTCCAAAGATGGGACCTACAGCAATGACACTTACAGCACGCAGAAGTGGCATCAAAATAAATACACCTGGCAGAACGGAACGCTGGTCAAAATCTGGACATTTAATACCGATTGGTTTGCCCCGGGCTCTTCCAGCTTGTTCTGGGAACCGGTCTATCACGCTGCATTAGCCAATGGATTTCTATATGATCCCGGCCAGGGCGGCACCATCTTCAAGATCAACAAGGCGACGGGCGCGGTGGTAAAGCGCATCAACCCTTTCGGCACCACGATCGATCCCAATACGTTTACGGCATCGCCGATCAGCGCCGATTCCAGCGGCAACCTTTACTACAATGTGGTCAAAGTTACGCAGAATAACGCAACCGGCTTTTTGACCGACGATGTGGTCAACTCATGGCTGGTAAAAGTCACGCCCGGTGACGTGGTGACCAAGGTCAGCTATGGCACGCTGATGTCGCAGGCACAGATCAAAGGCGAAGCGGTACCCGCCGCCAACGGCCGTTGCAAAGTGTCATTTAGCACCACTGACCTGCCTTGGCCGCCTTCGCCGAATGCCAGTCCAGGGACCACGCCCTGCGGCAGCCAGCGTGCGGCCCTCAACATAGCTCCTGCAATCGCGTCGGATGGCACTATCTACACCATTAGCAAGGCACACCTGGTGACCCGCTACAACTACCTTCTAGCGGTGAATGCCAGCCTGACCGGAAAATGGGCGGCATCATTCCGCGGCCGGCTCAATGACGGCTGCGGCGTGAGCTTCCCCATCGGCAATCCTGGCGGTGCCGGAGCGAACGGTGGATGCCGCAGCGGAGCACACTTTGGCGTTGATCCGGCAACCAACGAGCCGCCTCCGGCGCGCGTGCTGGATGATTCGTCTTCCACGCCAACGGTTGCTCCCGACGGCAGCGTTTTCTACGGCTCCTACTCCGCCTACAATTACGCTCAGGGACACATGTTGCACTTCAGCGCGAATGGCGAGTTTCTGAACTCGTTCTTCTTCGGCTGGGACAATACTCCCGCCATCTTCCCGCACGGAGAAACCTACTCGGTGATTTTCAAGAACAATCACTACGCCGGCGGCTCCTATTGCGGCGACCCCAACTGGTGCCCGGCAGCCCGTACGAACGCTGATCTGCTGGGGCCCGAGTCTTTCTTTGTTACCCAGTTTGATCCCCACCTCAACATTGAGTGGAGCTTCCAGAACACCAACACGCAGAGCTGCACGCGCAATCCTGACGGAACCATCACCTGCGTTTCCGATCACCCGAATGGCTTTGAGTGGTGCGTGAACGCGGCGGTGGTGGACGAAAACGGCGTGGTTTATGCCAATAGTGAAGACGGCAACCTCTACGCCATTGGTCAGGGAGGAACCCTCATTCAGAGAATCTTCCAGCAGCTCGCCCTGGGCGCGGCTTATACTCCCGCGTCGATGGATAACTCTGGAAGGATTTATTCGCAGAATGATGGGCACTTGTTTGTTGTCGGAAGGTAGAACCCTGAGTTCGGGGACCGCAAGGTCCCTGCGTTCGTCCTGAAATCGAGGCCCGCTTCGGCGGGCCTCTTTTCGTGCATCATGGAACCGAATGCGCAATCAGTTCACGGCGTTTTTTCATTTAGAGCATGGGTATGGGCGAACAGGTGTTCCTCCACTACGCGCACAATCTTTTTCTGCACTTTGGCGATCGGGTCGGCTGCGTCCACGGGCACCACGCGTTGCGGGGCGCGTCTGGCGATGGCCATGTATGCGGCCAATACGCGGTTATAGAAGGCGCGATTTTCTTTCTCAAAGCGGTTCTCATCTTCCGCCATCGTCCTGGATTGTTCTAGGTTTCTGCGGCGTGCGCGGGCGACTATACGCGCTACATCGGAGACCATCAGGATGGTCAAGTCCGGCTGGAGATCGCGACACAAAATTTTATGCAGTTGCAGCACGATCTCAGACCCGAGTTCGCGGCCGCCGCCCTGATAGGCTTCACTGGAATCGGTAAAGCGGTCACAAAGCACCCATTGTCCGCGTTCAAGGGCGGGCAGAATCTGTTCGTCAATGTGCTGGGCGCGATCGGCAAACATGAGGGCCAGTTCCGTCAGGGGCGAAAGGCCCGCAGTCCGGGAGCTTAGCAGGACCGTCCGCAGTTTTTCTCCCAGAGCCGTGCCGCCTGGTTCCCGGGTGGTGATCAGGTCGATGCCTCGCTCACGCAGATATACGGCCAGGTTTTCCATCTGCGTGGATTTGCCCACGCCATCGAGACCCTCAAAAGTGATAAATTTGCCGCGCTGTGGAAGAGGCACGCTAGAGATTTAATCACAAACTCGAAGACAGCGAGGCGGCTTTGCGGCAAAATAGGCAGAACAAACCACTGCGGAGGGACCGATGCGACTGGGCGACGATATAGACGATCATTGTTCGCGCTGCAAACGCACCACCGACCATTCTGTTGTTTCGATGGTAGGAGAAGACGTGCTCAAGACACGCTGCCGCACCTGTAACAGTGAGCATAAATTCCGGCAGAACAAAGGCCGCAAAAAAGAGATGACCGCCAAAGAAGCTTTTGATCATGTGCTGGCGAGCGTTACCGGCGCGCAGCCGGAAGCGCCATCTGCCACAAAAAAGAAGAAGAAATAGCCACAAAGGGCCACAAAGGAGCGCAACGATCGGGGATTGAGATACTCGGGCGCCAATACGCGGTAGGTCTTTGCTTTTAAATTTCGGCGATTTTGGCAGTCCTGGCAATCTTGGCAATTCCGTGATTCCCTTCGTGTTCGTTGGTTAAACCCCCGGCTTGCCTTCCGTCCCCAGCTTCTTTAATCTTGGTTCGCTTCATGGAGAAGTACTGACCAATGACAAAATTCTTTAGACAGATAGCTCTATTCGCTTTACTTATCATCGCCATCGCAAGTCCTGCCCAGAAGCGCCAACCTCACCCCGCCACCAGCCCTGCGCCGGCGCAACCTATCAAGTTGACGGTTGACGCAACACATGCTGCGGAAAAGATCCTGCATACGCAGTTGGAAATTCCCGTAGCCATGGGCGATGTGAAGCTGGTTTTCCCTAAGTGGATTCCTGGCGAGCACGGCCCCACAGGCCCGATCACTGATGTGACGGGCCTGCAGTTTTTCGCCAATGGAAAGAGATTGACCTGGCGTCGCGATCTGGATGAGATGTACACCGTCCACGTAACAGTGCCGCAGGGCGTAAGCACGCTGGAGGCGAAGCTTGATCTGGTGATGCCCGCGCCGCCTGAAGGCTTTTCGTCGGGCGCATCGGCCACAACGCAACTCGATATGCTGAGCTGGAATCAAGTCATCCTCTATGTGCCGGGAAAGCACACGGATGATATTCCAGTTGTTGCGTCGCTTAAGCTGCCTGCGGGCTGGAAGTATGGAACGGCATTGCCAGTGTCGAGCGAAAGCGGCGGACAGATTAATTTTAAGCAGGTGTCATTGACCACGCTGGTGGATTCGCCCGTGCTTGCCGGAGCGCACTTCCGCCGCATTCCGCTGACGCCCGAAGGGCCGATCCAGCATTATATTGACGAGGTTTCTGATGGCGATGCCGCGCTACAAATGCCGCAGGCGACCATTGACCAATACAAGCGCCTGATCGCTGAAACCGGAGCGCTCTACGGCGCGCGCCACTATCGCGAATACCACTTCCTTGTTACGCTGAGCGACCATACCGCTCACTTCGGGCTGGAACACC
>DASYKK010000247.1:0-22884 GCA_035995565.1 Candidatus Angelobacter sp. | reverse complement strand
AAAGCGAAAGTTTAAGCTGGACCGTATTAATGGAGCGGCCTACCGAATACCGGTGAAATGGCTGTTATGGCTGGAGAACCATCCTGACGTGGCCTATATCAGCCCAGACCGTCCGAACAAAGTTGCTTCCGATGATGTTATTCCCGCAGTGCAGGGAGACATTGCACGGCAGCAATACGGGCTGGATGGAACGGGCGTGGGAGTAGCGATCATCGATAGCGGCGTTTTCTATCATGACGACCTGCAAAAGTCCGGCGGATTGGGATCCCGCGTCGTTTATAGCGAGAGTTTTATCCCGGGGGATCCGAGCACGAACGATGCATACGGACACGGAACGCACGTGGCGGGAATCGTGGCCGGCAACGGACATGATTCGCAAAGCGGCTATCCGACACAATATGTAGGAGTGGCACCGAACGCTAATATCATTAACCTGCGCGTGTTGGATGCGAACGGGTCGGGCACTGACAGCCAGGTGATTGCCGCTATTCAACGGGCCATCCAGTTGAAAAATACCTACAACATCCGCGTGATCAATCTTTCACTGGGACGCAGCGTTTTTGAGTCTTACACGCTTGATCCGGTTTGCCAAGCAGTTGAAGCAGCCTGGAAATCCGGCATCGTGGTTGTTGTGGCGGCCGGCAATGGCGGACGCAATAACGATTACGGAACGCAAGGTTATGCAATGATTCAGGCGCCAGGCAATGATCCGAACGTGATCACCGTTGGAGCCACCAAGACGAATGGCACACCTCAGCGTCAGGACGACACGATCGCCAGTTTCAGTTCGAAAGGCCCGACGCTGCTAGACCACGTTGTAAAGCCTGACCTGGTTGCGCCGGGGAATCGCGTTGTCTCTCTGGCTGCTCCCGGAAGCACCCTGGTTTCGTCTCTGCTGAGCCTGAACATTCAGCCGATTACAACCTGCATCCTCGGCCTGTTGGGCAATAACTGCTCGACCGGCCTCAGCGGAAAGTACACGAGACTGAGCGGCACCAGCATGGCAACGCCAATCGTTGCTGGAGCAGCCGCGCTCATGTTTCAGAAGGACCCAACCCTGACACCGGACACCATCAAGGCACGTATGATGAAAACGGCGTGGAAGGGCTATCCGGGAAACAGCTGGGCTTCTGACTCAAAGGGGAGAAGCTACTTTTCGCAATACGACGTGTTCACCATCGGCTCCGGCTACCTGGACATTTACGCGGCGCTGAGAAGCACCGACGTAGTTAATGGCGGCGCGGCCTCACCGATCGCCTATCGCAATACGGGAACGGGCAAATACGGTTACATGAATAGCCAATCGATTACCTGGGGCAACAGCATCACATGGGGCAGCTCCATCATCTGGGGCGACTCCATTGTGTGGGGCGGAAGTGCGGTGCTGTGCGACTCCATTATCTGGGGCGACTCGATTGTGTGGGGAGATACGACTCTTGCGGGCAACAGCATCATCTGGGGCAGTTCGATCGTGTGGAGCGCGGATTCAATGAGTGCTCTGAGCGACGGAGAGGACGGAGAGAACTAGTCATGCCGAAGTCATTTTCAGCGCGAATGTTCGTGGCGTTGATCGTTATTTCGGGTCTCCTGGTTCTTGGGGACGCCGTACTCAACGCTAAGTCAATGCCCACACCGCGGTTTGTAGCATTTCTGTTAGTCGCATGTGTGGCAGCGAGACTCAGGATTAAGCTTCCGGGTGTGACCGGAATCATGTCAGTAAACTTGCCTTTCATTCTGGTGGCGGCGGCGCAGATGAATACAGCTGAAGCACTGGTTGTGGGCTTCATCAGTACTTTCTTTCAATGCCTGCCAAAAGGCAAAAAGCTCAACTTAATGCAGGCAGCATTTAATTGCAGCACGATTACCCTGGCGGTAGCGGCGACCAGATTGATCTATGCAGCGTCGCCGGTCGTGTCTGTAGTTAGCTCGCCTTCGCTGCGTCTTGCTATCGCAGCCGCAGGATATGCGCTGGCGAACACAGTCCCGGTCGCGATTGTGATTGGCTTGACCGAAGCCGTGAATGTATTGCGCACGTGGCTGGAGATGTTGCAACTCTCGTTCCCGTATCTGGTCGCGAGCGCTGGCATCGCAGGACTGACGCTTACGCTTTCCCAGGAAATTGGTTGGCAGGTTCCGCTTGCGGTGCTGCCGATCATGGTGGGGATCTTCCAATCGTATAGACGTTACTTCGCGGCAGCCGCAGCCACGACCGCGACAAGTATGCGAATGGAAACCAGCAACCGTGCTACGGCGGGGGCAAACGCATAAGCAAAGCCGCATGGTGATCGAACTATAGTCGACCATTGAGTCTAGTAATACAGCGGCCCAACCCTAATAAGGTTGGCCGCTGTTCTTGCTGTAATTGAGAGCGAGATTATGATGAGCCGGCCCAATCGCCCCACAAACGTAGATCATTCTCGCCGGAATGAGAAGGAAGGATTTACAGCGGCGCCAAATGGCAAGCCCGGGCTATGAGCGACCAATTTTTGGCGACGGGCGCTATCCAGGGGAAGCATATCGGTCACGCCAGACGTCCCAGAGCGCGGCCAAGTGTGGCAATATTAGGGTGCAGCCTCAGGACCAAGACCAGTCCCCTTATGCCCGTCGTGCTAAAAATCGACCCCCAGCGCAAAGTTGTCCACTCTGCATTTTATGGCAGAATCACGGATGCAGAATTGCTCGGTCATCGCAAGCGCATCGCCGATGACCCAGATTTCTTTCCCCAATTCTCCGATATTGTGGACTTCACCGACGTGACGGAGGTGGCAATTACAGAAAACGCCATCATAACGCTGGCCGCCAACCCAACCCTGTTCAGCAGCACGGCACTTCATATTGTGATTGCGCCGGATGTGGTGCTGTTTCAACTGGGGGCGAAGTTCAAGGATTTGGCCCAATCATCGCGTCCTAATTTCCATGTTGTGCGGACACGTGCCGACGCATACCAACTCCTGCCCACAGCCAATAAACCAAAATGAAGCCCAAGCTGCGCATTCTCCTTTTCTGAGGCATTCACGGTTCGGGTCGGACAACAGCAGCAGCCCGATCATGTTCGGCGTCTTTACTTCGGCGTCTTTACTGATGTGACATCGGCCATAGCGTAATCCAAACTACAAAATTGCTCCCACTTATGCATTGCTCCCAGCAGCAATGGCCGCGTTGGTCAGCGCGCCCCAGTCCCGCAGCTCGCGAATTCGAGAGCTGCTGCTTGTTTTTGAGACAGAATTCGGCCCGATTTTTCCATCCAATCCCTTAAGCACCACTTACGTAACTTCTGAAGGAGCAAACAAACTATGGACGATAAAAACAAGATGGATCAGCAATCTGGCCGCCCGAATCGTGATCAGGAAACCGAAAAGAAGCCGACGCAGGGTTCACAGGACGTGAATCGTCAGGGCCAAGGCCAGGATCAACAGGGTCAGCAAGGCCAACAGGGCCAGCAGGACCGCGAAAAGAAGCCTGCCTAGCAGGAACTTATTTGGCGCAGTTTAGTGAGCGCCAGGGTCTGGCAATCACCATCCCCCCGGGGAACGGGGATGGTGATATCGGGCCTGCAGTAAATGACAGTAACGACATTCCGGATGATTAGTTTGCAAGTCTTGCGCTGAGAATAAATTTTGCGGTGCAGCGCCCACGACAACAATGTCACATCGAAATCCAAGAGGGAGAAAACGCAATGGAAATGGAATCTTTGAAAGATCTGTTTGTTGATGAATTGAAAGACATCTATTCCGCGGAAAATCAAATCCTGAAGGCCCTGCCTAAAATGATTAAGAAGGCGAGCTCCAAGGAGTTGAAGAGCGGTTTTGAGCAGCACCTGAAAGAGACGCAAGTTCATGTGGAACGCCTGGAGAAAATTTTCAAGGAGTTGGACGAGAGTCCCAGGGGAAAGAAGTGCAAGGGCATGGAAGGCATTATCGCCGATGGAAAAGAATTGATGGAAGAGGATGCCGAACCTGAAGTGATGGATGCGGGCCTCATCGGCGCGGCGCAACACGTAGAACATTATGAAATCGCTGGTTACGGGTGCGTCCGTACCTGGGCTGAACTGCTGGGTCTCTCCAACTTCGCCAGCCTGCTGCAGAAGACCCTGGACGAGGAAAAGGCGACCGACGAAAAACTCTCCAAGCTTGCACAAAACATCAATGTGGAGGCCGAAGAAGCAGCTTAAGAGAAACATCTGTCCGATTAGCCTCTGCGTCCCCCGATTTTGGTAACGCAGGGGCTTTCACTTTTTACCAGCTGGGTTGCGGCCGTTATTATCATAGTGATTCCATCTTCGACAGCAACCGTCGACTCCGGGCTTTCATCGCTGGCGTACCAGTACGCGTGGCTTCGCGCAAAACCTTCACAACTCGCGGTAGCAGTTCCGGATCACCTTGTGCCAGGTCTGCCAATCCCTGAAGGGCCAATGTCTTGACGATCGAACTCTGATCTTCCAGGTAGCTGTTCAGCGTTGACGCCACAAGCTGCCGCTCGTTTGTGGTCAGCGAAAGCCGTGGAATCATGGCAGCCAGATGCCAGCGCAATTCCTGCTCGCCGGCTTCCACCATTAAACCCAGCAACTCTTTTTTGTGCGGCTTTAAGAGACGAGGATTTGCCCGCGTAACCTTCTCGGCTGCATCTGCCGCCCGCATTCGGACAAGGGGGTTGTGAGACCACATGCCAGCAATCAGTTGGGGAAACAAACGCGGATCTTTCGACACCATTGCCGCCACTTGATCGGAGCGTCCGACCGTCCTGCGGTCGCCCGCTTCAAGCAGTCGAAGAATGTTCTTTTGCGGCATGCGAGAGTAGCCTGGAGCAAGTACTATACCGGTCAATTGCGTGCAGTACTCTGATATCGGCCTCGCCAAAGGGCCAAAAGGAAAATCGTGCCGCACTTCCTTCTCTGGTTCATAATGGGAGCACTATGACGGCCTCCACCAGACAGATCAGCCCGAAATCTGCAGTTCCCTCGTCCCTGGCTGATGCCATCACCGATCAACTGGCACCCAACCAAGTTCCGCCACTTACAGGTTACAACCTCTTCTTGAGCGACCGTACACTGGTGGACGCCGTGGAGCGTGAAGGTGCAGGCTGGGCTCGAGAACAGATCACCGAGCTTGGGCGCTTTCTGGGCACGGAAGAGATGCAGCGCTGGGGCTTTGAGGCCAATGAGAACAAGCCAGTCCTGCACACTCATGATCGCGTCGGCAACCGCCGCGATGAGGTCGTCTTTCATCCTTCCTGGCACAACCTGATGCAAACCTCCGTCGAAAACCGGCTGCACTGCCTGCCCTGGGAAGCTGATAAAGAATCTGTCGCAGGCGGCGCTTCAACTGGACGGCCAGGCGCACACGTTGCGCGGGCCGCTCTCATGATGCTGACCTCACAGAATGAAGCTGGGCACACTTGCCCGATCTCGATGACATTCTCAGCGGTTGCGGCGTTGAGCGCAGAACCGGCGTTGGCTGCCGAATGGGAGCCGAGCATCTTGTCGTCAATTTACGATCCCCGGTTTGCGCCGGCGCAGGAAAAGTCTGGCGTGTTACTCGGCATGGGCATGACTGAGAAGCAGGGTGGCTCAGACGTGCGGGCCAATACCACACGCGCTGAGCGTATCGGAACCTCTCGCGAGTATCTGATCACCGGCCACAAATGGTTTTGTTCCGCGCCCATGTGCGACGCGTTTCTCATCCTGGCACAGGCCCCTAAAGGTCTTACCTGCTTTTTACTTCCGCGCTGGACGCCGGCCGGCAAACGCAACGGTTTTCACATTCAGCGGCTCAAGGACAAGATGGGTAACCGCTCCAATGCATCCAGTGAAGTTGAGTTCGTGCAGGCATGGGGGCACCAGGTGGGCGAGGAGGGAAGAGGGATTCACACCATTATTGAAATGGTCAATCACACGCGCCTTGATTGCGCGATTGCCGCTGCCGGATTGATGCGCCAAGCGCTGGCGCAGGCAGTCCATCACGCGCGCCATCGGCAGGCATTTGGGAAGTTGCTGATCGAGCAACCGCTCATGCGCAACGTGCTGACAGATCTCGCGATTGAATCCGAGGCCGCAACGCTGCTGATGGTCCGCCTAGCACGGTCGTTTGACCAGCGCGAATGCGACGCCCGCGAGCGCGCTTTCTGCCGAATTGCCACGGCTATCGCCAAATACTGGCTGTGCAAGCGCTCGCCAGTTCACGTGGGTGAGGCGCTAGAGTGCCTGGGCGGAAATGGTTATGTGGAAGAGTCGATCATGCCGCGCCTTTATCGGGAGGCCCCACTTTATTCCATCTGGGAGGGCTCGGGCAACGTGATGTGCCTGGACGTGCTACGCGCGCTGGGCAAAGAGCCTACGACGGTGGAAGCTCTTCTGGCCGAGTTCCAATCCACGGCCAGTGCAGACCAGCGCCTTGACTGCTACGTAGCAGATATCCGAACCATGCTGGCTACCTCACCCAGTGACGGATATTCAGCCAGGAACCTGACCGAAAGGCTGGCTTTGGCGCTTCAAGCTTCATTGGTCATGCGTTACAGTTCCCCGGCCCTGGCGGATGCGTTCGTCGCGTCGCGACTGGCGGGACAGCATGGCCAGGCGTTCGGCACGCTGCCGGGCGAATCGGACGTGAAAGGGATTCTCAGGAACGTGACTGAATCTTTGGATCAGGCATAAAAAAGTCTTCGCGACCGGCGTTCAGCCGCGAAGACTCCACCAAGGAAAGAAAAACAGAAGGCCACAAAGACTAGCGATAAAATCGGCAGGACTCTGTGAACTTCTTTGGTTCCCTAATGGACTAGTGCCGACGACTCCCGAATCGTTTCATCGGTCTTCAAATTTAGTTCAAAATTTTCAGTCTGCCGTAACCCCGTCATCGGTCGGCGGCGAAAATGATCCTATGATCACGTCCGTGCATGAACACCGCCCGGCGAATATTAGGTTTTCCAACGACCGAGGTCCCTGCGATGAAGCCCTCCTTCCCTCCGCTCCGCTAGCTATGTGGGCGTGGATGTCTCAGAATGCCGGCGGCGTTGTGGCATCATGCATCTTCGGCAGTCCGCTGATACAGAAGGGGAAAGGTTAAAAAACAGTGATAACTCCGATCACAGCCGGTCGGGTGTGCTGCGCAAAATTAGAACATCCTTAGTTTTCCGTTTTTGGGAATTTACTGTTTTTGTACTGACACTTCATTCATAATTCCGAACGCATATGAGCGGCGACTTGTTGAACGAAGATATCCCGGACGATGAACCGCGCCATGACGGTCCGGCATGGTTTGTGCCGATTGGAAGAGGTCCACTGTTGAGGCGTCTCCTGCTCTTATCAGGCATTTGTTTATGCCTCGCAAAGGCCACCTGGAGCCTGGATCCTCACAAGCCAATTAGGCAATATGTGCATACGATCTTGCGTTCTGAAGATGGCTTGCCCCAAAACAGTATTCAGGCCTTGCTGCAAGCCAGAGACGGATATATCTGGATTGGCACTCAGGAAGGGCTCGTCCGATTCAACGGCGTTGAATTTAAGCTTTTCAACAAAGCCAACACGCCCGCCATCCGGCATAACGATATCCGTGCGCTGTACCAGGACCGTGACGGAATGTTGTGGATTGGGACCTTCGGCGGCGGGTTAGTGCGTTCGAAGGATGGGCAGTTTTTCGTTTACACGGTCCAGCAGGGCCTTTCCAATAACTCCGTGAATTCTATTCTGCAAGACCGGATGGGAAATCTCTGGGTCGGCACAAATGACGGACTCAACGAATTCGTAAACGGGAAAATTGTTACGTTTAGCCGTAAAAACGGACTCTCCGACAACCTTGTGCAGGCCATTGCTGAGGACGCCCAGGGCCGTGTGATTGTGGCTGGGCGCAACGGTCTGGATGCCATAGAAAACGGTAAGCCTATCGGCGTTTACTCGGGGTTGATTAACCAAGGCAAGGTGGTGAAGACTCTTTTCCGTGCTCGCGACGGCACCTTATGGGTCGGCACGGAAAGTCACGGAATTGATTCATTGAATGCCGGCAAGTTGACGCACTTTGGCATACAGCAAGGCCTGCCCAACGCTCCCATTCACACTGTCTACCAGGACGAACGAGGAACGATTTGGGCTGGAAGCGAAGGCGGAGGAATTTGCCGTCTGCTAGGCGGCCGCTTCAGCTGTTATTCATCAAAAGAGGGATTGAGCGGAGATTTTGTTGAATCGATTATTCAGGACCACGAGGGCAATCTCTGGGTAGGCACGCAAACCGGCGGGGTAAATAGTTTCAAAGAAGGCCCTTTGACCAATTACGGTCATGAAATTGGGCTCAAGGGTTCGCCCCGCACACTCATTCAGGACCCCGATGGCAGCCTTTGGATCGGAACCAGCACTGGTCTCTGGCGCATGCAGGATTCCAAAGTAACTCCCTACCTTACGGACAAGGGCGCCGCGAACAATTATGTCTTTGGCATGTTTCAGGACCACCTGGGGAATATGTGGGTAGGTACCGATGAAGGCGGGCTCAACAAGTTCACTGGTCACAGCGTTCAGAATTTCAGAAAATCCGATGGCCTGGCCGATGATTGGATTACCTCCGTCATGGAAGACCGCGGGGGGAACATCTGGGTGGGAACATTCACCGGCGGCGTAAGTCGCTTTCACAACGGCCATTTCACGAATTACACCGTTCGGGAAGGTCTGGGAAGCAATCGTGTCTGGGCTGTTCATCTGGACCATCAGGGCCAGCTCTGGTTCGGCACGGACGCCGGCTTGAGTCTGCTTCGCGACGGTAAATTCGTCAACTATGACATCCACGACGCCTCACCAGAAGGGCCTGGCATGGGCAGCGTAAGCGTGATTTATGAAGATGCCGACCACGTTTTGTGGGTCGGCACCTATGGGGGCGGCCTCAAGCGCTTCAAGGACGGGAAATTCACGAGCATCACCATGCTTCAGGGATTGTTTGACGATACCATCTGGAGCATTCTGGAGGATGATCTCGGCAATTTCTGGATGAGTTCCAACCGCGGCATCTTTCGCGTGAAGAAAAGCGAATTGATTGAAGTTGCTGACGGCAGATTATCTGGCATCTCGTCGCACTCTTATGGAGTGGCCGATGGGATGGAGAGCTCTGAATGCAATGGGGGGAGCCAATATTCCGGCTTGAAAACCAGAGATGGAAAATTGCTGTTCGCTTGCTTAAAAAGCGTTGTGGTAGTTGACCCCAATAATCTGCCGCACAACCCCTTGCAACCACCGGTGGTGATAGAAACGGTCAAGATCAATCAGCAGGAAAATCTGGTGTCGGGAGTCAGTCTGCCGGCAGGAGTTGGTGAACTGGAGTTCAAGTACGCAGCACTGAGTTACTTTGCTCCGGAAAAAGTCAGCTTCAAGTGCAAGCTGGAAGGCTTTGAGAAGGATTGGACCACCCCATCCACTCCTGGCTTTGTGCGTTACACCAATTTATCTCCGGGGCACTATACCTTCCGCGTGAAAGCCGCCAATAACGATGGCGTGTGGAACCAAACCGGCGCTTCATTCTCTTTTTACCTAAGACCCCGTTTCTACCAGACCACCTGGTTTTACGCGCTGTGCGGAATCATTCTCGTGCTCTCGTCCCTCGGCGTTTATCTTCTGCGCATCCGCCAGGTGCGCGCCCGAGAGAGGGAACTTGTTACTCTCGTGGGCCGCCGTACGCGCGAATTACAGGCTGCCAAGGAGTTGGCGGAAGCGGCTACTCGCGCCAAGAGTGAATTCCTGGCCAACATGAGCCATGAAATAAGGACTCCTCTCAACGGGGTTACCGGGATGCTGGATCTCATCGATCAAAGCGAACTTTCCACCGATCAGAAACAACTCCTGGACATGGCCCAGGATTCGGCCAACACTCTAATGGTCGTGATCAATGACGTGCTGGATTTCTCCCGGATTGAAGCCGGAAAACTCGCCTTTGATGTCCGTGAATTCGATCTGACTGAGACTGTCACCGAAGCGGCTCGGACCATGGCGTTGCCTGCCCACCAAAAACTGCTGGAGTTGGCATACCATGTTGATCCGGTCATTCCACGATTACTGATGGGTGATGCGCACCGCATCAAGCAAGTCCTCATCAACCTGCTCGGCAATGCCATTAAGTTTACTGAAGCAGGTGAAGTGATCCTGCGCGTGATTTGCGAAGAGTGCACGTCCGATGATGTGCGTTTGCGTTTTGCCGTCTCAGACACAGGGATTGGCGTTCCGGGTGAAAAGCAGCAGCTCATCTTTGAGGCATTTTCCCAGGCCGACGCTTCCACCACGCGAAAGTATGGCGGAAGCGGACTTGGTTTGGCTATCTCCTCGCGCATCGTCAAACTCATGGGCGGAAAGATCCGTGTATCCAGCAAAGCAGGTGAAGGAGCAACGTTCTATTTCACCGCTACGCTCCCGGTTGCGGGACATGCCAACGAGCCTGCGCAAACTCTCAAACCTGATCTCGCGGGCGTCCGCGTGCTAGTGGTAGAAGATAACGCCAGCAATCGAGCCATTCTGGAACACGTCATAAAAACCTGGGGGATTGCTGTGGACGCGGCAGGCTCAACGTCCGAAGGTCTGCGCCTGCTAGATGAAGCTTTGCAGCAAGGCAAGCCGTACCAGGTAGTCCTGGCCGATAGCCGCATGCAGGGCAGAAGCGGATTTGATCTTGTGGAAGAAATCAGACAATTGCTGCCGGTTATGCCGGCAACGGTGATGATGGTTACTTCAGATGACTATCATTCTTCCGTCCAGCGCTCAAAAGAACTCGGCGTTGCCGTTCATCTGCTAAAACCGGTGCGGGTGTTTGAATTGCTGGCCGCGATCCGCCAAGCCGTTGCGCCCGGCGTGTCTGAAGTGAGCCGCCTGCAAGAGGAAGCAGAAATCGCCAGTCGATTTAAGATCCTCCTTACTGAAGACAACCTGGTAAATCAGCGCCTCGCGCTTCGCCTGTTGAGAAAGATGGGCCATCAAGTAGTGGTGGCGCAAACCGGAAAAGAAGCGCTGAGCGCTCTCCAGTCGGAAAAGTTTGATCTCGTCCTGATGGACGTGCAAATGCCGGAAATGGACGGGCTCGAAGCGACAAGAGAGATCAGAAACAATGAACAAAGCGGGCAGGAACATGTCCCGGTAATAGCCATGACGGCACACGCGACGAGCGGCGATCACGAGAGCTGCCTGAAGGCCGGGATGGACGATTACATTGCCAAGCCAATCAACCGCGAAGAGTTGCGGCAGGCCATTGAACGCGTGATGAAGGCCCGAACAGAACCCGTCAGTGCGGGCGGAGACGGCTTGAACTGAAGAGCTCCTTTGTTACTCCAGCCCGCCCGCTTCAATCGTTACGTTCTCTCGCACGATGAGCCGCTGGCCAGTCATCTCTTTTATTGTAAGAAGCACACGATCAACGTGTTCAGGGGTGTCCACAAAAGTAAGAACCAGTGGAAGCTTGCCTCCCGCATCAACCAGCGTTGCCGTTTTTACGCGACCGCGTCCAGTGAAGCCGGCAACAGCGTGCAGCACGGTTGCTCCGGCGATCTGCTGCTCACGCAGATACTTCAGTAACTCCAGATGAAGTGGCTTTCGGTGCCACTCATCGGCTTCACTGAGATAAATTGAAATCTGGACGCCGTTGTGGAGTGGAGTCATCAGAGAGAAACCGTACCTTTCTTCTTCCAAAATTCTATATGCCTCGCATTAGATGGCCCGCGCGATCATTGCCCCCACCAGGATTGCTCCCAGACAGAGCACATTGTTGGCAAGGATGTTGGATGCAAAGAGCGACCAGTGTCCTTGCTCAAAGTACGACATGGTTTCAAACGCATAGCTGGAAAACGTGGTGTATGAACCGCAGAAACCCACGGCGACCAGCAGGCGCCACTTTGGATCAGCGAAGACCCGTTCGGTCGTCCATGCCAGAAAGAATCCGAGTACCAGGCTGCCGGTGATATTGATAAGCAACGTCCCCAGGGGAAATGCCGCATCACTGAAGCGCGTGATGATCCGGCTGAGGAAGTAGCGCAAATTTGCGCCGAGAATACCGCCCAGGGAAACCCAGAGATAGGCTTTCCACTCGATGAGAGATGGCATGGCTGATGGCTCCAAAGTGCGAAAATCTGGTAGGAGTTATCAGCCGTTAGCGGGCGGTTAAAGGCGAACTCCATCGCCATGGCCTATTAAACCATGGAATTACGTAACCGTGAGCATGCAAAATCGTCCGTCATGGCTATGTAAGACGTTTAGAAACAATAGCATAGACGCTTTCTAAGATTTGCACATCAAACGAGGCATTTGGGCGAAAGATTGTAATCTAAAATAGTGCTCAGCTGTTTGTGCAGTTCCTCTCCCCATGACTTTGTTAGAAAAACGTATGCGAGGTCTCAATACAGACCTCTCGGCTGCCGTCTCCAAAATGCTCGCTCACGATGCCTCGCCGAAAGGTGTCCATCGCCTGCGTACTACCATCCGCCGGATTGAAAGCCTTGTCAGCTACGCGAACCCGGATATCGAGAAAAAACTGGAGCACAGCCTGGAAAAGATGGCGGACCTGCGCAAGCGCGCCGGAAAAGTGCGCGATCTTGATGTCCAGGGAGATATCCTCGGCACTTTAGGCAATGGATCGACTGCGAAAGACCGAAAGACCCTGGCCGCCCTGCTGGAAAAGAAAAGGCATCGGCAAGCCCAGCGGCTTGACGCGGACGTGAAAAGACTCCAGAGATCGAAATTCTTTAACCGCATGGATTTGATTGCAGAACAGACAGGTCTGCTGCAGGATGGTAAAAATCGCCCATTAGCGCCTTTGGAAGAGGCCAGAGCGCAGCTTGCCGAAATGGCAAGCGAGTTTGGCGCCCGGCAATCAATCAAGAAAAGCCGGCTGCATGAAGCTCGGGTCACTCTCAAGCGCATCCGTTATTTGGCCGAATTGGCGGACAAAACCACCGAGCAAAAGAACTTCATTCGCGAACTCAAGTCCGTCCAGGACGTGATTGGTGATTGGCACGATTGGCAGGAACTGGCCGGCACCGCGGAAAAGCAGTTCTCTGATCGAGTAAACTGCGCCCTTTTGCGCGAGGCACGAACTGTTCTTGGCGCGCGGCATTCGGATGCAATGTCCGCCATGAACAAACTATTCACACTCGCCCTGGAGCCGGCCAGAAAGCCGCCGCGCCCCGCCCAATCATTCCGGCCATCCGCCCGCTACGCCTGATAGAGCATGCCCGTCTTTGCCGCAGTCGATATCGGCTCGAACTCGGTACGGCTCAGTATCGCCGAACTCCGGCGTGGACGCCTGGTCGCTTTGCATGAGGACCGGGAAGTTACTCGTCTCGGTGAAGGGGTCTTTCGCGACGGCAATCTTGATCCCCAAGCCATGGCCCAGACGCTCAAAGTCCTGCGCCGCTTTCATCGCGCAGTGCAAAGCCATGCGGTGGACCGCACGCGTGTCGTCGGCACCAGCGCCCTGCGTGACAGCAATAGTGCCCGCCTTTTTGAGGAATGGGTAAAGACTGTTACCGGCTGGAACCTCGAAATCATCAGTGGTTTGGAAGAAGGCCGTCTCATTCACCTGGGCGTGGTATCGAACATGCGCACGCCGCCGCCTAAACTGTTGCTGATGGATCTAGGCGGAGGCAGCTGCGAACTCACTCTGTCAGAAAAAGGACATATCAAAGAGATTGTCACACTGCCTCTGGGTGCAGTCCGCCTGACGCAGGAGTTTATTCATCATGATCCGCCCACCAAACCCGAGCAAAAGCGGCTGCACGACTTCATTGCACAAGAAGCGGCCAACGTATCGCGCAAGATAATGCGCGCTGAAGTGCGCGCGGTGATCGCCACTTCCGGAACAGCAGCGGCACTGGCGGGTGCGGCGCAGTCTCTACGTCTTGCCCGCGGCAGCGTATCGCAGGTTGTCGCGGAGAAGCTGGCCAAGCGCCTGGCAAAAATGACGGACCGGCAGCGTGCGGCCATCAAGGGCATCAATCCCAAGCGCGCTCAAATTATCGTGGCCGGAGCAGCTGTGTACGCGCATGTGCTTTACGCTTGCGGACTCAAGGGTTTTCGTTACTCTCCGCTCGGCTTGCGGGACGGAATTCTGGCGCAAATGGCCGCAGAATACGACCAGCACACGCGATCCCACCGTCAATTGGAAGCTGATCGCCAGGACGTGCTTATGAATACCGCCCGGCGTTACGGGGTTGACCTGGAAAATGCCGAGCAGGTACGTAAGCTGGCGCTGAGCCTTTTTGACCAGACTCGACGCCTGCACGGCTTAAGCAAGGATTGCCGCGAATGGATCGCTGCTGCCGCGATCCTCTACGAAGTGGGAATGTACATCAATCCTGTTGGACTGCATCGGCATGCCTACTACGTGATCTCACGGTCAGAACTGTTTGGCTTTACTCCGTTGCAAAGAAAAGTCATTGCCACGGTGGCGCGATTCCAGGGCAATTCCAAGCCGCAATTCCGCGACCGGCTCATCAAAATGCTGCCAGCCCAGATCAGGTCAGACGTTATCAAGTGCACGGCCCTTTTGCGCGTGGCGCGAGCCCTAAATCAAGGACGGCTTTCGGCGGTCGAATCACTTCGGGTAGTTACGCGCGGCGGGGAAGTCACGCTTGCGGTAAAAGCGGGCAGAACGGGCGCTGATCTTGAATTGTGGGCCGGAGAGAAAGAGCGCGCCTACTTCCGCGAAGTCTTTGGCCGTGAACTCGATTTCAAGCTGGTCTGAAGTGTTCGCGCAATTTTGGGTGTCACCAGCCAATGCAATCGGCCCGCGCGACCATTCATTTCCACCCGGCCCACAGCCCCCTTCTTGAAGTCAATTTGTGCGGCGCCACTGCCGGCAGAGATTGATTTGCTTAGGAATTCCGTAAAGCTGGGATTGTGCCCCACAACCATGACTGCGTCATACCTCTTATAGCGCGCCAGCATCGCCTGAAATTGCTCGAACTCCGCTTCCGGACGCAATGCGTCGTCAATCTGAACAGCCGCCTCAAACGCCAGTTCATTCGCTACCAGAGACGCTGTTTGCCGCGCGCGTATCAGCGGGCTGCTAATGATCTGGTCAACCTGGACATCAAGATTGGCCAGCAAGCGCCCCACGTAGCGCGCTTGCAGAATGCCTTCTTCATCCAAAGGCCGTCGCTCATCTTTCTTGGGACTGAGGATGGTTTTGCCGGCGGAAGCATGACGCAAAAAATATAAAAGCATAGGCTATCGGGTAACCACCTGTCTTTTTCTCCGGCTGGAAGGGGCCTTCGAGCGGGGGGTAACTGGGTCAGGAATATCGGCTGCCGTGGCTGTTCCTTCAGCGACCGCGATCAGAAAATCCTGGGCCGAAAAAGCCGCTTGACCGCGCCGGCTCATAACACGAGTATAGCGTCCGTGGCGGTCGAGAAATCGTGCTTTTACATTGTCCGCCAGGTACGCAGCCAGTATCTCACTCTTCAAGCGTTGCTTCAGTTGCGGATCGTTCACAGGACAAAGGACCTCGACGCGCTCATAGAGGTTGCGCGGCATCCAGTCAGCGCTGGAAATATACACTTCATCGTCGCCGCCATTCTCAAAATAAAAGATTCGTGTATGTTCGAGCAGCCTGCCCACAACGCTGCGAACGATGATATTGTCGCTGATGCCCGGTACTCCAGGCCGCAGCGAGCACATGCCACGCACCGTGAGATCAATGGGAACACCGGCCTGCGAAGCCAGATACAAGGCTTCAATCACGTTTTTATCGAGCAGGGAATTCATCTTGGCGACAATTCGCGCAGGCCTTCCATTAGCGGCATGCTCGGCTTCGCGATGTATCTGATGCAGCGTTGTTGCCGCAAGATCTATGGGCGAGATGGCCAGCGGAGCATAGCTGGGAGCTTCAGAATAGGCCGTGAGATAGTTGAAAACCGAGTGCACGGCCGAACTAATATCGGGCGAAGCCGTGAGCAGGCTCAGGTCAGTATAGAAGCGTGACGTCGTCGGATTGTAATTGCCGGTACCAATGTGGACGTACCGTCGCGTTTCGCCATCAGGATCATGGCGCACGAGCAGGCAGAGCTTGCAATGAGTTTTCAACCCCACCAGTCCGTGATAAACCTGCACCCCCTCGTCTTCCAGCGTGCGGGCCCACTGAATGTTGGAAGCTTCGTCAAAGCGGGCTGTCAGCTCAAGGACGGCCGTAACTTCTTTTTCCGCCGCCGCGGCGGAGATTAACGCTCCCACGATGGGTGAATCGCGGTTGGTTCGGTAGATCGTTTGTTTTAATGAGATGACATCCGGGTCACTGGCGGCGCTTTCAATAAAATCCACTACAGCGTCAAAAGAATCGAACGGGTGGTGCAGCAGGATGTCGCGCCTGCGCAGCTCCGCGAAAATATTCGGAGTGTTGGGCGGAAGCCGCAATTCACGCGGCACCAGCCGCTTGAATTTCAGTTCAGGCCGCTCGATCTCGTAAAAATTGAAGAGGCGAGAAAGGTTAACCGGGCCTTGCGTATGGAATATCTGCCAGTCCTCCAGCTCGAAGGTCTGTTGCAGTCGCCGGGCGATCTCGGCACTGGCATTGGCGTCAATCTCCAGGCGAACGGCATCGCCTTTACGCCGGCGGTGCAGCTCGGTCCGCACGGACTCAAGCAGATTCCTCGACTCTTCTTCTTCCAGGTATAGATTGCTGTTTCGGGTAACCCGGAACGATGCGGCAGAAACAATCTCATATCCGCGGTACATGCTGGCAGCGTGATAGGTAAGAAGGTCAGCCAGAAAAACATAGTGAGCGCCGGTGCGCGACGGCAGCCTTACCAGTCGAGGAAGCACTCTTGGTACTGTGATTACTCCCATGTAAGTGCCGCTGGCGCGCCGCTTGCGTTTGAGCAGCAACGCAATGCAGAGCGCTTTATTCAGGACGCGGGGAAAGGGATGGGCCGGATCCACGGTGACTGGTGTAAGCAGCGGATCCACTTCTTTTTGACAGTAAGAGTCAATAAACGCTTCTTGTTCCGGATCGAGATCCTTCAGGTCAAGCACGCGGATATTCTCACGCGCCAGCGCCGGCATCAGCCTCTGGTTCCAGCATTCATATTGCTCGTGGACAAACTCGCGCGTCTCCAGCGCGATCAACTCACGTTCCTGCTGCGCCGAAAGCGCGTCCGGTCCGGAATCAATGTAACCTTCTTCAATGCGCTGCAAGAGGCCGGCGACCCGCACTTCAAAAAACTCATCCAGGTTGCTGGCGGAAATGGCAAGGAATTTCACCCGTTCGAGCAGGGGATTGCGCTCGTCATTGGCTTCTTCCAGCACTCGCCGGTTGAAGGCAAGCCACGAAGTTTCTCGATTGATGTAGAGGGACGGATCTGATACTGACCGGTTCATGTGCCGCACGGAGGCAGGCCTGGAGCCGTTGCTCGAAGTTTTACGCCTGACAACCATTGTAATTTGTTCCTGGCAAACAACGGATAATCCCATGAACCAGTGTTAATGTAATACTTTCACTTTGGACATCTATGAATTGATGGAATTACCCTTGTGCGTGATGTCTTACGTCGGCTCCCCGTACCCAAAAGATAACGTCTTCAGCGATGTTTGTGGCATGGTCGGCTACACGCTCCAGGTTTCGCGCCACGATAAGCGTGTCAAGCAGGTTGCGGTGATCCCCGGACGACTTCGCCATGGCAAGATCAACGGCTTCGAAAATTTCCCTGTTCATGTTGTCCACCAGATCGTCACGTTCCAGCACAGCTTGTGCCATATCTACGTCAGCGGCCAGAAAGGCATTCAGCGCGTCGCGGACCATGCTGATGCTGAGCTGCGCCATGCGGGGAATATCGACATTCAATGCGGGATCAGGCCGTGTTAAAAGATCCATCACGCGTTCCGCAATGTTGACTGCCTGGTCTCCCACCCGCTCCAGGTCAGCATTGATTTTGATGCAAGCCACGATGAAGCGCAGATCAATCGCCATGGGCTGTTGCATAGCCAGCAGGTCGATGGACATTTCGTCCACATCACGTTCAGCGGCATTGATTTTGGATTCATCACGCAGCACAACTTCGCAAAGCGACAATTCGCGTGTCTGGTAAGCGCGGACTGCGCGCTCCACAGCCTGCTCGGCCATGCCGCCCATGGCCAGCAGCTTCTGTTTTAAGTCATCAAGTCCCTGGTGGAAACGCGTGCGCGTCATCCGAACCTCCCGGTGATGTAATCTTCCGTGCGTTTGTCGGAAGGCTTGGTGAACATGGTTTCTGTCTTATCGAGTTCCACCATGTTCCCCATGAGAAAGAAAGCAGTGAAGTCCGCAACACGCGCTGCCTGCTGCATATTGTGCGTGACAATTACGACGGTATAGTCCTTCTTCAGTTCAAAGATAAGGTCTTCGATTTTGGCGGTAGAAATGGGATCAAGCGCGGACGCCGGCTCGTCCATGAGTAGTACTTCCGGCTCCACGGCCAGGGCGCGCGCGATGCAAAGCCGCTGCTGCTGGCCTCCGGAAAGACTGGCGCCGGATTTCTTTTTGAGATCGTCTTTCACTTCATCCCATAATGCGGCCTGCTTGAGCGAACGTTCTACTACCTGGTCCAGTTCACGGCGATTGCGAAAGCCATTCAGCTTCAGACCCGCAGCCACGTTGTCATAGATTGTCATGGTCGGGAACGGATTGGCTTTCTGAAATACCATCCCTACGCGCCGGCGTATCCAAACCGGGGAGACGCCTTTGCCGTAAACGTCCAAATCCCCAATGGAGACCGTGCCTTCAACGCGTGTGTCCGGCAGTGTTTCATGCATGCGGTTGAGGCATCGCACAAAGGTAGACTTTCCGCAGCCGGAAGGCCCAATGATGGCCGTGGCCTTGTGAGCCGGGATTTCCATGCCAATATCGAAGAGCGCCTGCTTGGCCCCAAACCAGGCGTTCAGGTTAGCTACGTGAATGCCGGCATCCATCAACTGGCTCCCTTGATCGTGCCTCGGCTGGCGATGAAGCGAAAAAGAATCACAGTCAACATGATCATGGAAATGAGCACCAGCGCGCCAGTCCAAGCTTGGCGATGGGCCTGTTCATACGGCATTACGGCGTAAGTAAATATTTGCAGCGGCAAAGCTGCTGTCGGCTGGTCAGGCCGCACGTTCCAATACATGTTTCCGAAAGCTGTGAACATCAACGGCGCAGTCTCTCCCGCGATTCTTGCGAAAGCCAGCATGATACTGGTAACAATTCCGGCGCTTGCGGTGCGCAGGACCACAGAAACAATAGTTCGCCAGCGGGGAATGCCCAGCCCCAATGCGGCTTCGCGGATAGATTGAGGCACCAGCAGAAGAACCTCCTCGGTTGTCCTGGCAATCGTGGGAATCATCATTATGCCCAGAGCCACGCTGCCTGCGAGCATGGAAAAGTGTTTTTGCACCACCACTACCAGAGCGTACGCCGTGAGGCCAATTACGATAGATGGAACTCCATTTAACACGTCAGAGGTAAAGCGAACGATGTTCCCCCACTTGTTGCGGCCGTACTCGGCCAGAAACACTCCCGCACCCACACCCAGGGGGACGCCAATCAGGCTGGCCAGACCCAGCAGCATGATGGAGCCGGCAATCGCGTTTGCCATGCCACCGCCCGTCTCACCGACTGGTTTTGGAATTTGAGTCAGAAAAGCCCAGTTCAACTCTCCTATACCCCGCAAGAGCACCGTTCCCAGAATCAGGAACAGCGGCACGGTTACCACGACGGCCGCGAGAGTGATCATGCCCAGGGCAAAACCGTTGGATAGTTTGCGGCGTAAGGAAATTGTGTAAACAGATTTAGGCAAGCGCCCTCGCAGGCATTCCCCGTGTAACCGACCAGACCAGCAAGCCGGCCAAGGCATTCACAATCAGGGTAAGCACAAACAGGACGAGGGCCATTTCAACCAGCGCGCTTAGATACGTGCTGCCAACCGCCTCTGTAAATTCATTAGCAATCACGCTAGCCAGGGTGTGTCCCGGAGCGAAAAGTGAACGCATGATTTCCGGACGGTTGCCGATCACCATGGTGACAGCCATGGTTTCGCCCAGCGCGCGTCCGAGTCCGAGGATTACCGCGCCGAAAATGCCGGGCCGGGCATTCCGCAAAACTGCCATCCTGAGCATCTCCCAACGGGTTGCGCCCAAAGCCAGGGCCGCTTCGCGCTGCACTCGCGGTACAGCGGTCACAACCTCGCGAGTAATGGATGCGATGAGAGGCAGGATCATAATGGCTAGAATAACGCCCGCGGCTAGCATCCCCCAGCCGTATTTTGGACCGCTGAAAAGACCCGTCCACCCAAAATATTTTGCCAGGAAAGGCTCAACGTGAACGCGAAGGAATGGGGACAGCACAAAGATGCCCCAAAGTCCATAAATCACACTGGGAATTGCAGAAAGCAATTCCACAAGTAAAGAGAGAGTTCCGCGCAGCACACGCGGACATAGCTCAGTTAAAAAAAGCGCTGTTCCCACCGATAAAGGCACGGCAATAAACAAAGCAACAATGGACGAAACAATGGTTCCGTAAATGAAGGGCAGAGCGCCAAAATCTTCAGCAACCGGATCCCAGATTTGTTTGGTCAGGAACTTGAACCCGAACTTGACCATGGAAGGCCGTGACTCGCGAACCAGTTCGAATACGATCAGGCCGACAACGGCCATTATCGCCACCGCGCAGAGAATCACGAAGCTGCGGAACAGGGTGTCGGCAACCACATTCTCCCGGGCGCCTACGCGGCTTTTGGGCACGACTTGCAGATTCTGAGCGCCGGCATCGCGCTGCTCCGGCATGGCAGGATCTTCAGGCGCTTTTCCGCCACCGCTAGACCTGCGTTCGGGCACGGTTTGCATGTCTGGAAGCTAGCAGACCATTGTTAATAGACTGTTAAAATCTCTGTTAAGATCCAATGTCTCTAAGAGGATAGGCCGGTATGGCAGACTTCTGCCGCTGACTAAAGAAGTAGCCTGGGCCGACCGTGCGGCCAGCGAATACGCGGTCCGGTGATCAATGCCAAGGCCTTGTGATCCCATACTTTACCTCGAGGAACTTGCGTAACCCGGGAGGTAGCGCTCCACTCAGTTCCTGCCAGGTCAGGACTTTACAGCGCGTCCTCAACTCCGCGAGCCGAACGCAACGCATGATGGTGTGCCAGGATTCAAGCAGGTCCGGCCGGCGTGCATCCAGCATCACACAAAAGCTCGAATCCCTAGAATATGCTGCCAGCACGTTGCGTATGAGTTGATAGGAGACATAACGTTCGCCCAGGCGCGGCAGCGATGCCATGTCAAACACTTCTTCCACATCGCGATAATTTTCCACCAGGGAAGGGGGCGCAGTTTGAAAATCAGATTCCGTAAGCTTGGATTCCACAAGGAGTCGCCCCAACCGCATATCGACCTCAGTGCGATCAAAGCGTTGGGCCGGTCCTTTGTTGAGGTTTGGTTTTACGCCTTTACCGCTAAGCCGTGGCTTGAGTGGTACACGCGCGCGATAGCCAAATTCCGGCATATCACTGCCGTCGGTCCCGAGCATGCCGGCGATCAATTTAGTATTGCTCACGCCCGAACAGAAGACATTCATCAGCAAGGCATCGGAGCTGGTACAGGAGTCAAGTTCCCGCCACCGCCGTGCAGCTTGCGACAATGAACTGCGGGCCTGACTATGGACTTTTTCAAGTCGTCGCGCCCATTCCTTGCGTTTCAAAATGGTTCGATAACTGGCAGGATAGAAGTTGCCATGGCGACGCCCACAGACTTCAGGAGCGTACACCGTTACCGGCACTTCCCCATAGCTGGGTACATGGTTGAAGCCGTTTGACTCGGCAAATACCGCATTGCGCGCGCACAGTTCCCGGCGAAGCTCGCCGGCAAAGTGAGAAGCCTTCATGCTCATGGCAGCATTTTAGTATGGCTGCTCCACGTGGAGAAATGAGGGCCCTGTTTTTCTGGCACGAGCGCCAATAAAAATGGCGCCGGTAGAATCCGGCGCCCTGGAGGGAGCAAGGAACTTTGCCCGTGCAGGTTTATTTGTTGGCGCTCTTATTCGCTACTTTGATCTCTTTGATCCGAGCCTTCACTTTTGCAGCCACATTTGTCGGCAAAGGAGCATACTGGAGCGCTGCCGTCATGGTCTGCCCTTTATCGACCATGAAGGTCAGGAAATCGACAAAAGCTTTCTCCTTGGTCGCATCTGACCATTCCGCGGGGACCAGAAGCCAGGTAAAGCTGCTGATGGGATAGGCATCTTTGCCGGGCGCGTTGGTGATGGAGACGCGGAAGTCATCCGGCATGTCTTTCACCGACGCAGCCGCTGCGGTCACCGAGTCAAGACTGGCTTTGACAAACGATCCTGCGGCATTTTGCACGCTGCCGTAAGCCATCTGGTTGGAGATTGCGTAAATCAGTTCAACATAACCGATGCTTCCTTCGGTTTGTTTTACCATTCCGGAAACGCCCTCATTGCCTTTTCCGCCCAGGCCGGCCGGCCAGTTGACAGAGGTGCCTTTGCCAACCTTGTCCTTCCATGCAGGGCTCACTTTGCTGAGATAATCGGTGAAGATATATGTTGTGCCGCTGCCTTCAGAGCGATGCACTACAACGATATCCTCGTCTGGAAATTTCACTCCGGGGTTGGCTTTGGCCAGCCGCGGGTCATTCCACTTCTTGATGTTGCCCAGGTAGATGTCAGCCAGAACGTCTCCCGTGAACTTAAGGTCGGAGTTCACTCCGGTCACGTTATAGGTGGGCACCACGCCGCCGAGCACTGTGGGAATGTGAAGCACTTTGACCGGGACCTTGGATAGCTGCTCATCGGTCATAGGACCATCACTGGCGCCGAAGTCAACTGTTCCAGATGTGAGCTGCTGAATGCCGCCACCGCTGCCGATGGACTGATAGTTGATCTGCACGTCTTTGTGGGCGTTGTGATATTCGCTAAACCACTT
>DASYKK010000246.1:0-22491 GCA_035995565.1 Candidatus Angelobacter sp. | reverse complement strand
TGGAAGGCCAGGTTCTGCGGCGCTGCCACTACGGGAGCTACGAAGCTCGCTTTGGCTTTGTTGGCGTTCAGGATCGTTACGACCGGATCGCCAGGATTGATGATCTGCGACCAGACAAACGGACCCGTTGGCGGCGTGCTGGCAGTCCCGTCAAGCGTGACTGTTACACCCGCGAACGGCGGATTCGGCGCTGATGTGAACACAGGCCGGGCAACTGAAGTAAAGTTGCCAGGTGTGCACGTCAGTGGAGGCAGCGTGACATCCGGGAACGGACTAAGCTGGATTGAATTCTGGTTCGGATAGAAATTCGATGGCGCCAGACCCAACTGCAGCTGTGTACTCTCAAAGACACTGCCAATCAAGGGCAGCGGACCTGAGCCGTTGACCAGAAACTGAAAGTCGCGGAAATTATTGCTGGGCGGAGGATTGCCCGGCACCAATAGTTCCGGATAGAGAAACTCTCCGGTGGGCAACTGGTATTCGTTGAAATCCAGTCCGCTCTTGTTTTTACCCAGCACACCGCCGCTTATACGAGCGCCAATGTTCTGCGTGGGAGGCTCAAAATTGCCGCCCTGAGGGAAACGTACGCGCCACCGGCCTTTTTTGCCGATTCCAGGTAGTCCGGGCTCTACCGTGAAGTTCGATACCCATGCCGGTTCACGGAAAGTCACGTTGCCGTTGCAATCCATATCGATCGCGGAAACGTCGATGTTGCGCGACGAATCCGTCATCATGCCTTCGACCCTGGTTCTAACGCCGGCTTCCTGCGGGAATAGGGGACTAGGCGTGCCTGCCGTGCCCATGATGGTGACTTCCACGACGATGTAAGCGGGATCGACACCGGGGGAGGTATAGCTGCCCACGTTGCCTACGACCTCAGTCGCCGTCATATACGGACCAGCAGCATCAACTTCCTGTGTAGCGATGACATCGACGAAGTCGCCCACTTCGAACGGCATTTCCGCGTACGGGTCCTGGGGAAACGGGTTGTCAGGGGTTGGAGCGTCGCCAGGACCGTTCATAATGAAGATCGGCAAAAGGCCCAGACCGTTGGGATCGCGCGGCCGGTTGATCTCCGGACACTGGGGATCGTCCATACCGGTCAACGCAAAGCCGGCGGGAGCAACCAGAACATAAGGATCCGGTACGCCGGGAATGCCGAGTTCGTTGTTGTAAGTGCCGGGAGGCGTAACCGGTACGCACATCGGATACCCCATCGCCGAGCGTACGGTTGGGTTGCCCTGATCTACTTCCATGCGCGGATCAGGTGATTGCCCAGCGCTATAGCGGCCTTTGGTGATAATCACGCCCGTTGGCGAGCCGTCCGGATTCGGAATGTTGATGGTGATTTTCGGATCATTGAGCTGAATGCGCTGGCCAGCGACATAAAGCACGCCATTGGCATAATCGATTCTTTCAATGAAGCCTGAAACGGTGTTGAGAGGGTCCTGGGCAATGCGAATGATGCCAGCAATGTGCTGCCCATTGACGATGTTGGCGTCAATGCCGACTTCGTAAGTGCCGGGGAACCTGACCGTATCGGCCAATGCCAGGCCGCTTTCCTTTACGGCATCTGTCTGGTGAACGTTCGGATTGAACTCGAACATTTCTTCCCAGGTCAGGAACGTGTTCGGGAAAACCACAATGGTTCCTGACGGCACCCGGATCAACTCGTTGTTGACCTGGATCCAGCCACCCGTCATCTTGCAACCAGCAGGAAGCGGAGGATTATCAGGTGTGGGGGCAGGATTGTCATCTTTGTTGCACAGCCCTGGTGTGTCATCCAGGGAGGCATACTGGATCTGTCCCGCGGGAAAAACGCCAGCCGGTATGCTTTGATAGGCCGGAATAATTGCCGGAGGCGGAGGAACTACCGCCGGCGCTGGAAAGGGAACCGGATTCAGGCTCTGGGCTGACATGCTTGCGCCCAGCACCATCATCAGCAACAGCAGAACACCCGCTACCCTCAGAATATTTTTTGTTTGCTCGAAACCCGTCATTTTGAAGCTCCTTCCGTCGTCGTCCTTCAATTTCGTTACCGTGCTCTGCCTTGCTGATAGGGGGAAATCGTCTGTCCCTTGCTGAAATGGTTTGTTCCGGAAATTAGTTGGTGCCATTTGTCACCCCCAGCATGTTTTCCAGGAATGTCGGCAGACGCTTGCCGCCATCTTTTCCGACCGCTGGAATCTCCATTAACTGTGTCGTGGCCTGCCCCGGATGTTTCGGGTCAGGTTGGACTGGGTAGCCGCTGGCTCCCTGTGGGTGGCCGTTCGGAGTGAGCAGTTGTGGGTGATCAAAAGGCGCTGCCTGGCTTACCGTGCGCGGGTCCGTTAGTCCATTGCGCATGAAATCGACCAGGTCAGTCTTGTCCTGAAGCGTCAGGCCCAGGTTATCGATGTCGGCGTCCATGTATTGATGTTCTTCGCCGAAAGTGTTGAAGTCGGCGCCACGGTCGTAGAACTCAACCACCTGTTCCAAGGTCAACTGGCTGCCATTGTGGAAATAAGGAGCAGTGAGTGCCACGTTGCGGAGTTGCGGCGCTTTAAAGAAGCCGCCCCGCGCCGTTTGGTCGCCGCAATTCAGTGGCGCCATGGAGATGCCGTCTCCAGGACGTCCCGGGATCATGATTGCCTCGGTGGGATCCGTGCAAATCCGCTCTCTCAAATATTCCGATTGCGATAGCGACTTCCCTGCCACCGGGTCTGTGCCTGCCAGTCCGCCATCTTCTGCCGTTGGACGTACGCCGATGTGGTAGTAGCCGGTGTCGTAAACCCGGACCTGCATATCGGCCATGATCATTCGTTCCGCGGGGCCAACCGTGCTCACCGTGCCTACGGACGCGTTGGAAAGCTCCGGCCCGCCATGGCAATTAACGCAACGCCCTTTCGTCTGGAAAACAAGCAGGCCGCGTAACTGGCCTGTCGTCATCGGCGTGGCGCCTACGGAGTAAGCGATCTTGATGGGGAAAGTGCTGACTGGCGGCATTCCGAATTGCACCGTCAGCCTGCCGCTGGCGTAATCAATGGATCCCTGGTCGAGACCCACACCCATGACGCGTCCATCGCCATAGTCGAAGGCATACGCCATCTCCTGGTCAGTGAAGTCCGCCAGCGGATCGAGCGCGATGATGGACAATGAATAGGGCTGAATTCCGGGCGCCAGTTGAATGGTGTAGTTCTGGGTTTTGTTGTCGCCGGTCAGCGTGTACGTCTTCTGCTGCTCCATGTATTTGTCAAAAGGCGTCTGGTCAGCAATCAACGTGCTCTCATACATCTGGATGGCAACTCCCCAGAAGAGCGAGAAGTTGTATTCCATCTGGGTGTAGTCTTCCGTGCCTGAGGGGCAGCTTTCAAAGGCGGTAGGATCCACGTTCGTCACTGTGCTGCCGTCCGCAGCGGTGCAGATGTGGCGCGAGAACTGCCACCATTCCGGCAAGAACGCCTGCTGGATCAGCTTGGAGTAAGTGGTTTTGATACCCTTGGCCGGGGCATTCGAGAGAGTTCCCAGAACGCTGTCCGTGGGATCGATCAACTGCTTCGCCAATGGAACCCGCGCCAGAAGTTTTTTGCCTACCTGGTGAAAGTTGCGGTCATCGGCTGACATTTCAGTGCTGCTGAGGATCGGCCCCAGCGACTGCGAGCAGAGAGCGGAGTTCGCCATGCCCACGTGGGCCGGGCCAAGCTTTCCGTCAGTGCCTGCAACCAGCAGGTGCAGGGAATTGTCACGGGCGCCAAAGGGGTTCGCACCGTTGCAAACGTTCTGTGCGCGTCCATCCCAGAAATTACGGAAATTGAAAACTGCGTTCACTGCGCTCGGCGTGTTGCGGCCGGTTACCTTGCGCACGTTAACCCGTTGGGTTGGGTTTTCCGGATTGGGATAAGAGAAGACTGGATCGGCCGCCGAAGTTGTCCATTCCACGCTGTTCGTGTTGGTAACGGATGGAACGACATTATTTTTGCCGCCACTCGATTGAGTCGTGCCTTTACCGTTGCCGGAACTGTTTGCAGGGCGCTCTTTGCCGCTGGGCAGGTGCGGCCTGCCGTGGCCGTAGGTCATCTGCTCGTTGTCGCCGCCGTCAGAGGTTTTTGGATTATCGGTCTGGTTGGGGTCGTTGTCGGGAGGCACGCCGTGAACCACGCGAACGTCTACCGTGATCTTGTCACCGGTGAGGCCGAATACCCCTTGCGAACCTGAAACATCGTTGACGTCTGAAATTACGCTGAAGCGGTCTTCTACGTTTGCTACTTTGCGGAATGGAAAATCTCCGTCGTGGTAACCGCCAAAACCCGCTCCGGCTGTGCCTGCCTTGTAGTGGTGGTTCGGTCCTATTGCGCCATTGGCAGAAGCGCCCACCTGGAAAGTGTTATCGCCGCCTGCCTGCCCAGGATTCACCTGGTTGATGGCGCGGCTGTCTGCTCCTGCATTAAAGTGGCAGCTGGCACAGGCCTGAATGTCGTCACTGCCGGCCTGCATATCCCAAAACAACGCTTTGCCTAGCTCAATCGCCGCTGTCTTGTCGGCAAGTATCCCTTCCATCCCGAATACTGGAGGCACTGGGACAGTCGATAGAGGAGCAAGCGGACGCAGAGGAATGACCATTCCCTGTTCAGCCAACCTGCCGCTCTGCGCGCGTACATGGGCAAAATATCCAAAAGCCACGGTGATTGCGGTTACCCATACAAAAATGCGCACAAGAGCCAGAGTCCCGGAAGACGGTTTCATTGTTGATCTCCTCAGAGTTCGTCGTTAGTCTGCTGGGCGCTCCGCACATACCTTGGGCCGAAAGCAACCGCAGACAGTTGTTTTAATAGGTTTGTTGTGATCTCTCGCTGGACAAAAAACAGCCCAGCAAGGCGATTGAAGTTGTGCGTGGTAGTTTTCGTCGTGAACGCTGCGTTACGTCCCCTGGCAGCAAAAATCCAAGGCAGATCAAGCCGATTACTGACTATGTAAGCTTTGATCTTGAGTCGCGCTCATTAGCGAGCTGAGACGTGCCTTTATGCCTGGGCTATTACGACGAAAAAAGAGAGATTGGGGCCTTGGGTTAGGTCCTGAGTGGAACGGGGAGCTGCGGTGACGCTTTGTCACGCAAGGGAGCGGACAAGAAATCGCTTGAGGCCACCACGTCGAGTGTAGACGGCTGTTCATCGCGAACGTGACGGGCCGCTGCAGTCGAATGTGGCTTGGGAATCTGTATGCTTTTCTTGCTCGGAACAACACCGTTGAACTCGATGGTCACAGGGGGAGTGCTCTCGTCACCGTCAGCGTCGTACGAGAAACAGACCATGCTTGCCAGCCCTGAGAGCAGGAGCATCATGGCCAATACGGCGCTACGAAAACACTTTTTGAGAAACGAGTTCATAAGTTTGTGACAAAGGCAGCCACAGACTACTGTGGCGATGAGTCATTCTGGGCAATGGACATTAAGGCGGTCTTAACCGCTAATTAGACTTTTTAATTTTGCGGGAACAGCGGTCGCCAGAGGACCGTTTAGTAAGGTGGGAGACTTCTCTGTTTAGGAACAGCGGCAGGATCGAGGGGCCTGAAAGTGTGATGGGAGTCGGAGCCATTCGCCGTTCGATGAAGCGAAATTCGACCCAAAACTCATTCGGATTGAAAGGTGAGAAATATTGCCCTGAAGAGCAGTGGAGCCGATCCTTCGCCCTCGCATCATCTAATTAAGGTAGCGACGTTATATGCTCGCCTCAGAAGGGCACTTGGCGGAGAGCCAAGACCGGGCTGCAATTGGAGCGCCAAAGCAGGTTTTTGGGATCAAAACGCGAGCGCAGATCTTCAAATTAGGCAGATCTCAATTAGGAAGAAAACAGCATCAATGACCAAACAATAGTGTCCTCGCGAAGGTCAAAGTCGTCCTACCCTTCGCGATGATTCACTGGATGTCCTGAACCAAGGCCTTCTTTCTTTACTGTCTCTGCTAGCGAACTCCGGATCAGCGGCTTTGTGGTTGCGCATTTGCCGTGCTTCCGTGAATACCTGCGCTCGCGTGACCCGCAACTCCACTACCTACCGGGATGATGGCGCCGGTCCGCACCAGGCAATACACGAGCCCGAGAAGGATCACCAGCAGGAGTCCACCCCATAAGGTAAGCTGCTTCAACTCCCTTGTTGATAATTGTCCACTACGTTTAGTGCGCCCCATAATTCCTCCGTCCCCGGCGTTAGGAGGGATCAACCCGCACCGGGATCTTAGGTAAACAAGCGCCATGGCTCGGGTAGGTGGCATGCACACAAAGCACACTACGCGAATTAATGGCGAAGATTTAGGAAGGATTTGTAGGCGCGCTAGCAGCGAAGCGGAGAGGCAAGGAGGACTATCAGATTGAAAAAGCCGGAATTCGTGTCCAGGTCGTCGGAACGCTCAATTCGCTGCTTGTAAAAGAATCCTGCGCGAAACACCTTGGAGGTCAGCGTAGAACGTAAGGGGATGGGGTTAGCTACCACCTGCATCCTTTGCCCCTGAACAACACTGAACTCAATGGTTACTCCTGTGGTAGGATCGCCATCGCCATCGTTGTCAACGACGACACAGAACAGATTGACCGAAGCCGTGAGCAGGAAAATCAGCCCCAGCAGCGCCCAACGCAGATATTTCTGAATCATTCTCATCGAGTTCAGTCGAATCAATCAATAGCGGCCAGGATTGCCGCATATTAGAAGACCATGAAGATTATAGCGTGACAAGAGGCAATTAATCGTACCTAAAATGAACATTAAAAACTCTTAGGTTCGGGTACTCCTGAGCCACCGATCAAATGTTTCGCTCTTTCTTTAGGGGGTATCTCGGCAGTTCCCTGTGCCCTGAAAAGTACTCGCATGAGGGGCTTTCAACCATCCTGACTGTGGTTACTCAAAGCTCGCGGATTTCAGTAGGCGTGTTCGAATAGAACAGGCCTCTGCGCCCTCCCTCCCGGCGCGACAGATTGCCAGAGCCATCCCAAAGACAACAGGCCACAGATTCAGCCTGTTGTCTCAAAATGTGAGTTCATTTCGGTGTCGTGCAGGCAGTATCAGGATTCTGACGCTTCTTGCTTTTCGCATTCGCTTTATGGGTCCGCGTGTTTTTCTTGTGGGATTTATTTTTGGACGTGGCCGTGGCTGGAATCTCCGCGCCACTGCCCTGGCCCGTGCCGGTTCCCGGTACGTTACCTGTGCCAGGCTGTCCTGTTCCGGGGCTGCTGGTTTGTCCGCCCCCGGCATTGCTGCCTGCCTGGGCGATTGTCAATACGCTGCCAAGCAGCAGCGTACAAGTTAAGATCCACAATCTGCGCATACTTTCCCTCCAGGGTTCTTCGATGCACCGGGCTATGCGCGGTTTTGCATGGAGTCACCGGCAAACTACAGTCGTGAATCAAAGCAATTCTGAACCGGCTACATTGCTCTCACCTGGAACATTTCTAGACCGTACCTTAATAAGTTCTAACTAATTTCCATTGCGGCATTGGTATTGTTCACCTATCGCCACCGGTAACTTGGCAATCCAGAGTTTCTGACCAATAATCCTCCCTGCGACTTCGCTGCATAGGCGCCGGACGAACCACAGTCAAGTCGACCCCCCAAAATTCAGCAACAAAATGCAGTACCCTGCGAGGTCTTTTTTCATGCGCCATGTTGTCCGCCGTTTAAGCGTCGGAGTGTGTCTCTTAGTTTCCATTTTGCCAATTACATTTTTGGGGCAGAGCCAGAGCTCAAAGAAGAAACCAAAGCACGCTTCGGTTAAGGCTGAGAGCGGCATGCTGCACAGTGACGATGGCCCGGCGCAGAGAGTAAAAGGACCGATCAACCGAGAACGGCGAACACCGTCTGGCCAGCTCGGCGCGAACAGCGCAAGCCCAGCGCCTGTGGAATCGTCCACTTACCGGGTGATGAGCCATCCGCACGAAGAGCACCTGGGGCGGGGGAATTCATTTAGCGGCGATGTGAGGACGTTGCCGCAGGTGCCGGCGGAAAAGTTTGAGCGTCCAGAATTTGAAGAACCCAAGCTGACTCCTTCGATTCGACCGGGTACGTTCGCCACCAGTCCTGCTCAAACCGCTCCAGTGCAGAGCGCACCTGGCCCCAGCGCGCCTGCACCTGCGCCAGGCAGCAGCTTCGAAGGACTGGATTTCACCAATTGGGGCGCGGGGCATCCGCCCGATACCAACGGCGACGTTGGACCGCTGTACTACATTCAAACCATCAATACTGCGGTCGGCATTTATAACAAGAGCGATGGCTCCCGCGTAACGGCATTCATCTTCAACACATTAATGAGCCAGGGAAATTTCGGAAACCTGTGCGACACCAGCAATTTTGGCGATCCCGTGGTCTTGTATGACACCTTTGAAGACCGCTGGATCATCACCGATTTTGCTTTCAATCTGAGTGGAGGCAACCCGGTTGCTCCAGAGTTCCAGTGTATTGCCGTATCTAAATCGGGCGACCCGGTGGCCGGTGGCTGGAATTTCTATTCCATCCAGGTGAATGGCGGCTTCGGCGATTACCCTAAGTTCGGCATATGGCCTGACGGTCTTTATATGTCGGCCAACATATTTGGTTTCGGGGCAGGAGGAGCTTTCCAGAATGTTCGCGTGTGGGCGCTCAACAAGGCCCAAATGTATGCCGGCACACCTACGGTTCAGGTGCTCTCATTCGATGCTCCCTCGGCGGAATTCACCTTGCTTCCAAGCAATGCCAGGCTGCAGACGGGTACGCCGCCTGCAGGCAGTCCAAACTATTTCTCCGTGGTAGCACAATTCCTCAACGTGGTCAGCGTTTACAAACTCCACGCCGACTGGAACAACCTTTCCACTTCCACATTCAGCGGACCACTGCAGTCGCTTACAGCGACAAGTTGGTCCCAACTCCTGGCCGCGAATCAAACTGAGCAATCGCCAGGCAATAAGCTCGACACGTTGTATTTCCGGTTGATGATGCAGAACCAGTATACGAATATCGGCGGAGTGGAATCTCTGTGGAACGCGCATACAGTGGGCGCAACCGGCGCGACTTCGGCGCAATCAGCGGTCCGGTATTACCAGGTGAAAGTGACCGGCGGCACGGTGGAAGCCAATGCGACCCAAGCCTTCACCTATAGTCCTGACGCTACGGTTTTTCGCTACATGCCTAGCGTGGCAGTGGATCGGGCAGGCGACATGGCAATTGGCTACAGTGCGACCAACGCCACGTTAAATCCGGCTATCCGCTATGCAGGTCGGCTGGCCGGCGATCCGGTGAATTCGATCTTGCAGACGGAACAATCGCTCATTGAAGGAACGGGAACGCAATCGGGAAATTGCGGCGCTTCCGCCTGCACCCGTTGGGGCGACTATAGCGCCATGACGCTCGACCAGGACGGCTGCACTTTCTGGTACACCAGCATGTATTACCAGACCACCGGGCTGGCCTTCAACACGCGCGTTGGCGCGTTCAGCTTTCCGGGTTGTACACCCGCGGTAAGCGGCGCTCTGCAGGGCACAGTTACAGCTTCCGGCAATCCTCTCAGTGGCGTCACCATCGCTCTGGGAAGCCGTACAACGACTACGGATGTGAACGGAAATTACAACTTTGGTGGCCTTCCGTCTGGTACCTATCCGAGCGTTACAGCCAGTTTGGCTGGCTATAACTCCATCACGATCGCCAACGTTGTGATTAACGATGGATTGGCAACCACGCAGGATTTCGCGTTAACAACGGCAGCGACCAGCGGCTGCATTACGGACACAACACAGGCAGACTTTCAGGGCGGAATACCCACCAACTGCGATCTCACCAGCAGTCCTGGGGACATCATTCTTACAAATGCGCCAGCGATTGATCAACAAAACACAACCCTCGGGAATAACGGTGTTGGAATCACGATCACGACGTGGGGAGGTCAGACATTCACTCCGTCAGTTACCGGCCAACTCACCCGGGCGGATATCAATCTCTTCTGTAGCGGATGCACTGGTACAACGCCGAATCTGACGCTTTCGCTGCGGGCCACCAGCGCTGGCCTGCCCACGGGCGCCGACCTCGCGTCGACAACGGTTACTGGCTTCTCCAGCGGTGCTGCGGTCTTCTATACCGCCAACTTCAGCAGTCCGCCAACCCTGACCGCGGGAACACAGTATGCCCTCGTTATCCGTCCCACCGCGAACCCTTCTCCGGGAACGTATGCACTTACGCGGAGTGGAACCTCCACGCTTGGCTCTAATGTCTATCCCGGCGGTTCTAGAGTATCCGGCGCTACAAGTGGCACGGTCTGGTCCATTCCAACGACCGGCGGTGTGACTACTGACGCAGGTTTCAAGATTTTCATGCAAACCGGCTTCTCCCCGACAGGCACCTTCGTCTCCTCAACAAAAGACGCCAATCCAGCGCCGAATACCACGGCCAACTGGAGCACTCTCTCATGGAATGCGGCTACTCCTCCGGGAACTGCGATCCAATTCCAAATCGCTGCCAGCAACAACGCAGTCGGCCCTTTCAACTTCGTAGGACCGGATGGCACGGCCAGCACTTTCTTCAGCAATGGCGGTTCACTGGCGCAGTTCACGGGCAATCGCTATCTGAAGTACCAGGCGTCACTCAGCACCAGCGGCGCTGCCACGCCCACTCTTCGAGACGTGACCGTCTGTTTCAACGACTCTCCCGGCACAACCCTCGTGGTGGCTGCCGCTTCGGGACCATTCGGCGGCACGGCTGATTTATCTGCCACCCTGACTTCCAGCAGCGCCGGAGTCAGCGGCAAGTCAATCGTTTTCACAATCAATGGGAGCAATGCTGGCAGCGGGATTACCGACAGTTCGGGAATTGCGACAGTAGCCGCAGTAAGTCTCCCGGGAATCAATGCAGGCAGCTATCCGGGTGCTGTGGGCGCATCGTTCGCCGGCGATTCCGGATTTAGCGCCAGCAGCGGCTCAGGCGATCTGAATGTATTAAAAATTGATCAGACGATCACGTTTGGCGCACTATCGAACGTCAATTTCGGCGATCCTGATTTCACTATCAGCGCCACAGCATCTTCCAGTCTGGCTGTCAGTTTCGCCGCTAGCGGGAATTGCAGTGTGACCGGATCGTTGGTTCACATCACCGGGGCTGGCTCCTGCACTATCACGGCTTCGCAAGCGGGTAACGGGAACTACAACCCGGCCTCCGACGTTCCGCAATCTTTTTCGATTGCCAAGAGCAGTCAGACGATTACGTTCGCTGCATTGGGCGGAAAGAATTTCGGTGATCCCGACTTCACTGTCAGCGCCACCGCATCTTCCAGCCTTGCTGTCACGTTCGCCGCCAGCGGCAATTGCAGCATAACCGGTTCCACCGTTCACATCACGGGCGCCGGCTCTTGCACCATCACCGCTTCGCAGGCGGGTGACACCAACTACAACCCGGCGACGGACGTGCCGCAGCTATTCTCGATTGCTAAAGCCAACCAGACGATTACGTTTGGTGTGTTAACCGGCAAGAATTTCGGTGATCCTGATTTTGCGGTCAGCGCCACAGCAACTTCCAGCCTTGCTGTCACTTTCGCTGCCAGCGGCAATTGCAGCGTAACCGGTTCCACCGTTCACATCACCGGCGCCGGCTCTTGCACCGTCACAGCTTCGCAAGCGGGTGACGCCAACTACAATCCGGCGATAGATGTCCCACAGTCGTTCTCGATTGCCAAAACCAGCCAGACGATTACGTTTGCTGCGCTGGTCACCAGGAATTTCGGCGATCCTGACTTCACAGTCAGCGCCACTGCGTCTTCCAACTTGGCCGTCACTTTCGCTGCTAGCGGCAATTGCAGCGTAACCGCTTCTACGGTCCACATCAGCAGCGCGGGATCTTGCGCTATTACCGCTTCGCAGGCCGGCAGCGGCAATTTCAACCCTGCTGTGGATGTTCCGCAATCTTTTGCGATCAATAAAGCCGTCCCGCTGGTTACGCTTTCCTGTCCGCTGGCCGGTTTTGATACAACACCGCACGCCTGCACTGCTGCGGCTACGGGGATAGGCAATGCGACAGTCAGCGGATCTTCAACTTTCACATACAGCAGTAATCCTGCTGCGCCCACGAACGCGGGTACGTACATCGTGAGCGCCAGCTTCACCAGCGGCGACAGTAACTATACCGACGCTTCGGCCAGCGGCTCATTAGTAATTGCCAAAGCCTTGCCCATTGTGACTGTGACCTGTCCGGCCGGCGTTATCTTTGACGGCAACTCGCACGCGTGCACAGCGGCTGCCAACGGCGTTGGCAATGCGGCTGTGAGTGGATCTTCAACCCTTACTTATAATGGCGGTGCGGCGCCTTCGGGAGGCGGAGCTTACGCGGTGAGCGCCAGCTTCACCAGCAGCGACAGTAACTATGCCGACGCTGCGGGTAGCGGGTCACTGACCATCGGCAAGGCAAGCCAGACGATCACCTTTGGCGCCCTGTCCGGGAAGACGTTTGGAGCGCCTGACTTCGCGGTCAGCGCCACGGCCTCTTCCAGCCTCGCTGTCGGTTTTGCGGCGGGTGGCGTTTGCAGCGTAACTGGTTCTGTCGTCCACATTACCGGCGTGGGTTTGTGCACTATTACGGCCTCGCAGCCGGGCGACAGCAATTTCAATTCAGCGGCCAGCGTCCCACAATCGTTCCTGATCAATCCCGGTGACGACTTTGCAATTCTTCCGACGTTGCCCTCAATCACCGTAACGGCGGGCCAGTCGGGCACGCAGCACCTCACGATTACGCCGAATCCGGCGACACTTACCGCCTTAACTTTCATCTGCTCGGGCCTGCCCGCTAAAGCAAGTTGTTCGTTTACGCCGAACCCAGTTTCACCCGGCTCGGCTCCAACAGACGTAGTGATGACGATCACCACCACCGGCTCCACAACGGCGGCATTGGAGCGTCCACGCACTCTTTACGCCGCATGGCTCGGGTTCGGCAGTCTGGGCCTGGTTGGAGTGGTATTGATGGGCGGTCGCAAGAAGGGTCGCAGGAAGGCAGGAATCCTCGGCTTCCTGGGAATGGCGGTGGTACTTCTGGCCATTGGTTGCGGTGGCCGCAGCGCGCAGCCTCCGACCACGGTTCCTGGAACCCCTCAGGGTACATCCGTAATCACCGTGACGGGTTCGACTGCCGGCTTCACTCATTCGACAACTTTCATGCTGACTGTGAATTAGTACTCCGTTTGCGGCGAGGAGGTCGCAACCATGATCGGGCAAGAGACAAGATTAGCAGCGTAGTAATCAAGCCGCCCGTTTGTGAGCCTCAATCGCAACGCAGCGTCGCCAGGGGATCGACGCGCAGAGCACGCAACGCGGGCAGCAAGCACGCTGCAAGTGCCACAAGAATCAAAATTGGCACGACGGTCAAAAATGTCAAAGGATCCCTGGTGCTGATTCCATAAAGAAGGTGAGACATCACACCACTAAAAACCAGCGCGCCTGACAGTCCGCTTAGGATCCCAAGCGCACTTAAGCTCATACCTTCCTTCAACAGCATGCTCAAGACGTCGCTGCGTTGCGCTCCCAGCGCCATACGGATTCCTATTTCCTGCGATCGGTGAGTCACAGATTGCAACATAACGCTGTACACGCCCAAAGCAGCCAGAACAAGTGCGAGCAAGGCATAGCCCGCCATCAGCAGGGACAACACGGCGGGCGCCTGGTTCTGTTCCCGGATGCGGTCATCCAGCAACCTGACATCATCCACAGCCAAATCGCGGTCAAGAGCGGCGACCGAGGCAATAACGGATTCCGCCAAGCCCGAAGTCGCACCATTGATCCGCAACGCTACAGTAATGTCAGAGTTTGGTCGTTGCGCGTACGGCTGATATAAGTCGCGTTGCGGACCAAGACCACCCAAAGGCCAATCTGCAGCAATGTCTGCCAGATCATATCGCTGCCGGTGGCGGGCATCAGCCGCGACCCCAACCACCGTGATAGGGGGACGCGTCGGGTCAATACCGTTCAACTGTTTTCCAACTGCGTCTTCTTGCGGCCAGAACTCCCGAGCCACGCTTTCGCTGATGATAGCCACGTCAGGCGATTGTGCGGTATCAAACCGCGTGAATTCGCGTCCATGAAGCAGCGTGATGCCCAGGTTCCCCAGTGTGCCCGGACTAATACTATGTCTGAATGTCTGGACAAAATCTTCAGGGCCGCGCGCGTGCCGTTCTTGCGGGAAAATGCTCATCACCCAGGTGGCATGGCCAAGCATGCTGGGTCCCAGCAAGCTCACTGACTCAATTCCGGGAACTGCCTTCTCCTTCTGGGTGAACGCTTCGGCGAACTGGGTGCGTTTTAACTTGTCGTTATATTTGACTCCGGAAAGGCTCACGCGAAAGGTCAGCAGGTGGTCGGTCCGGAATGCCAGCCCGGAGGTCACGAGCTCCCCAAAACTTCTTAGCATAAGCCCAGCGCCAATCACGAGCATCACGGAGAAACCAATTTCCGCAACCACTAGAGTTTTTCTTACGGAGCTGCGCCCCAGTGACATTCCCTGTCGCCCGCTTTGGCCCAGCGTTTCCCATAGCTTCACGCGCCGCGCATCCAGGACAGAGACCAAGCCGAGCACGAGCGTTGTATCCAGACTCAGGATGATTGCAACCACCGCAACCCAACCGTCCGGTCGCAGTTGTAAGACTGAACTGACCTTGTTATGCACCCATTGGCCAAGAAGTCCTGTAAGCCACAGCGCGAGCAGCAGGCCAGCAACGCCTCCCGCGAAAGCCAGAAGCCCGCATTCAAGAAAGAGTTGACGAGCAAGCTGCTTTGACGATGCGCCTAACGCCCTGCGCATGGCCATTTCTCGACGGCGCAGTGCGATTCTGACCAGCATTGAGTTGGCAATGTTCATGCAGCCGATCAGCAGTATGAGCCCCGCGCCAATCATAAGCAGCACCGCCGGGCGGCGAAACATGCCATTGGCGTACGCAGAAACTGGCTGCAGATCCATGCCGCGTCCGCGATGCGTCTTGGGCTGCTCCCGTTCCATCTGACTGGCAACAGCAGCCAGATCGTGCCGAGCCTGTTGCTCGGAGACGCCGGGCTTCAACAAGCCGAGGCCCCAGTAAATGGAAAAAGCTTGATCGGAAAGAGGAGCCTGGCCCAGGAGTGAGCGCGCCATGGTGGTGGGTAGCCAGATCTCCGGACGCGGGTCTTCCACTTCCACCAGGTCATGAAAATCCTGGCCCAGAACACCAATCACTACATACGGCGCGTGGTTCAGCTGAATTACGCGACCAATGATGCCGGGATCGCTGCCATATTGCTGCTGCCACACCGCAAAGCTCAAGACAGCCACAGCATGTCCGCCGTCCACCGTGTTTTCATCTGCTCGAAAAATCCTGCCCCGAACCCTTGGGGCTCCCAGTAACTCGAGATAGTTAGGCGTCACAAATGCAGTGCGCAGTTGAATGGCCCGCTCAGGGCCAGTCAGAGCGATGCTGCCCCACGATTCACACGCTGCCACGTCAGCGAAGGAATGGCTACGCTCGAGGGCAGCTACATAGTCCGGATAGGTTATGTTGCCAAAGCCGCCTGGCCAATAAGCAAAGATATGCATCAGGCGGCCAGCACTCGGATAAGGCAACGGCTTGAATAGCACGGCCTGCACCACACTAAAGAGCGCGGCGTTCGCACCGATTCCAATTGCCAGTGTGGCCACTCCCAGGATGCTGAACGCAGGGTTCTTTCTCAGCGTGCGCAAGCCAAAACGCAAATCGCGCATGACGTTCTCCACCCTCGATTCCCATCCTGCGGCGTGGACCTGCTCCTTGACTGCGTCCAGACTGCCCATTTCCATCCGGGCAGCGCGCTGGGATTCTTCCGCGCTCATCCCTGCTTCCATCTTGCCAGCTACATTCTGTGCCAGGTATTCACGAAGCTCATCATCCAGTTCCTGTTCCGCCTTTACCTTCCCCAGGAGCGCCCGGGATACCGCTGACAAATGTTTGAATAGAGACACAGGACCTCCCTCTAGGCTTCCAGAATCCGGGTGATGGCTGCGGATTGTCTTCCCCACCCGCGCGTTTCAGCATTTAGCTTCGCAACGCCCTGCCGGGTGACCATGTAGTATTTAGCCCGGCGGTTGTTCTCCGTTGCTCGCCAGTCGCCCTGCAGCAGCCCGGCCCGCTCCAGCCTGCGAAGTGCCGGAAAGAGTGAACCCGCGTTTACCTTGAACACACCTTTGCTGATCTGCTCAATACGAAGACCGATGCCATAACCGTGCATCGGCTCCAGCTTCACGGTTTTTAAAATGAGCATGTCGAGCGTGCCTTGAACCAGATCCGCTGTATCCTCCGCCATGTGCTCTCCTCTGGATTATCTAAAGGAAGGATACTCTCCTCCTCTAGATTGTCAAGAGAAGAGCAAGAAGCCCACGGCCACGCGCGCGGATGAGCCTAATTGCACACGTCCGGGAAGCGGGCTCCACGAATGCCCAAAAGTTGGGGCTCTTTCCGCGCGCCACCGAACAGACATATCCTTCATAAAAGAGAGCCGCTGGTTGAGACACTCTAATATCCAGCATCCAACTATTAACCATGCCGACAGACGTTGCGCCATCAGAAAAAAGGGTCGAGACAAAAGCACCTGTTAAAAAACTTCGCTGGATCCTATTGGCTGGCGCCGCCTGCGCTGTCATATTGCTGGGCCTTCTGGCAGCGCAGTGGCCTTTTACCAGGCAGGCCATGATTCGCCGGATGGAGCACGCCACTTCGGCGCGTGTGGAGATGCGTGGCTTTCGCAGCACCTATTTCCCGTATCCCGGATGTATCGCAGAGGAAGTAGTTCTTAGACCGAAAACACCCGCCGCAGGAAACAAGCCGCCTGAACCAATCATTACGATTCAAAAGTTGACGATTGAAAGCACCTTCGCCGGCTTGTTCAGCAGACCGGCAAGAATCATGAGGATCGTTGCCGATGGTTTGCGCGTTCGCGTGCCACCCGGCGGCGCCAGCCTGCATACGGAAGCCGGCTCACAACGCGACCAGACCGTTATAGAAGAGCTTCGTGCCGATAATGCTCTGCTTGAATTGGCATCCAGCCATACCGGACAGCAGGGTCTGGTATTCCAGGTTCATCATGTCGCATTTCGCAACACTGGCGGAAACAATAAGATCCCGTTCCAGGTATCGCTCCATGTTCCGAATCCTCCGGGTGAAGTCGAGTCTTCGGGCCAGTTCGGCCCGTGGAAGGATGACAACGGGGCCGTGCGCAGCACGCCCATCTCAGGAACCTATGCTTTGAATCGAGCCGATCTAGGTGTTTTCGAGAGTCTGGGCGGAATAGTTTCGTCACGCGGCGAGTTCTCCGGCAATCTGGAAAAACTGAATGTCGCGGGCGCCACGGATTCACCGAATTTTGAGGTACGAGAAAGCGGGCACGCGTTTCATTTGACTACGCAATTTCGTGGCATTCTAGACATGAAAACTGGCGACCTGAATCTCCCCTCACTGCAAGCTCGATTCGGCAACACCAACCTGGTAGCCAACGCCAGTGTTTCCGGTAAACCTAAGACTGTAGCTCTCAATGTAACGCGAGGTCAGGGTGAGATTCAGGACTTACTTCTCCTCTTCTCTCACGCCAAAGCTTCACCCATCATGGGACCAGTTATCTTTCAAACGCAAGTTGTGCTGCCGCCTGAGCACCGGCCATTCAAGCAGCGAGTGCAGCTTACAGGCAATTTTGATATTGCTCTTGCGCGCTTCACCTCGGCCAACACCGCGAAGAATGTCGACAAACTCAGTGAACGGGCCGAGGGGAAAAAAGACAAAGAGAAGGATTATGACCAGGACGATGATGCGAATGGTTTTGAACGCGTGCTCACGGACTTAAAGGGACAGGTGGTGTTGAAGAACGGCGTGGCCACCTTTTCGCCTGTCTCCTTCGCGGTCCCGGGCGCACAGGCGGACATGACAGGAACCTATAGTCTGCTTGATAAACGAATAAATCTGCGGGGAAAAATGCGGATGCTGGCGACGGTCTCACAGGCATCCACCGGCGCAAAGTCGATCTTTCTTAAAGTACTCGACCCTTTCTATAAGAAAAAAGACAAAGGCGCAGGCGCGGAAGTGCCGATCACAATGACCGGCACTTATGGCCACACGCATTTCGCGGCGGGATTGAAATAGCCCTAAAGCTTATCGCGGTTTCAGGTCCTGGACCATGTCTACGTTGACTACGTCAATAAAGCGCGGCGTGCCCGGAGGCATTTTGCTGGGATCGGTAAAATCCGTATCGAAAGAGTAATTACGACCCGGCGGGTTATAGACCATGTTGCAGCACTTAAACGCGCCTACGCCATATTGCGCAAAGTAGAGGCTCACCAGCGAACCCTCATAGTTCGAAATCTGTCCGCCCCATTCTTCCAGATAACGCAGGAAGTTGTGGACGCCGCCGTCGGTGCCAAAGTCGTTGCCGGTGGCCAAAGGATGGGCAAACGGGATGCTCTTGCCGGAGGCAATCGCCACTCGATACGAGGTTGTACAAGCCTGTCTGCCTGATCCGTTGCCGGCAGCGCTGGCCAGAGACGCGGTCGCCGGACAATTGGCGGTGCCCGCAGCGGTACGCGGATTGAACATGCTCTGCTCATTGTTCCAGTTCTTCGAAAGCAGAGTAACCGTATCCGCGATCACCGCAGATGACGCATGCGGACTACCGAAACCCGCCGCATCGCTCGCGTTGTAGTTGCCCAAAATGTAAGCAGGCTCTTCACTGGCTACCGTGAATCCACCGCTCCCGGTGGGAAAGTTGATGGGCAAGTTCCCCAGCGTTCCGTTCTCAATAATGATCGCGTGGCGAGCACTGCTAACACGATTCATGCGGCCAACTGTCGAGCAGTCGACAGAAACTGTCGTATCGCCATTCGGAACCGCAAATGCATTCCCTAAATTTCCGGCGCCATAAGTCTGCAGTCGGCCGTCGCCGTTGACGTCTTCGCCGGCATCAAGCGTGTTATTGGAAGCGCCCGAGCTGCTGCTCGGATTGATGAAATCTTCATAGCCGTAGTCGCCATGTTTCACTTTGATCGTCGCCGCGGGATCTGGATCGGCGAGCATGCCGCGATGATCGGCGTAATACAGGATGTAGCCGTTCTGGCTGACGGATTCCACATTCTTGCCGTTGGTGCCGATGGTTCCCAGCAGCCACTTCCGGAGGTTACCCACGTCAATCTCAGTGGCGGTCATAATGCCGCCCGCCGAGCATGTGGTTCCGTTGACGGGATTTTCGCGCCGCTCGCCTTCACGCGTGTCATAGAAATTCAATGGTGCCCATTTGTATTGCGCAGCCCCTGAAGTCAACAGGGTCCCTCTGGAGGCCGCGGGATCTTCTCTGCGTTGCTGCAGGATCATGATGGCATTCGGATTCTCTGTGTTCGAGCGCCCGTGTTCGGAATCAGGTGTCTGAAGGCCCCGCGAAAAACCGAGATCCAGCCATTCCCTTGTCACGTTCTGATACGTTCCATCGGCCTTGCGGATTTCCACGCGTACCCAGCCGCCCAGGATCGACCAGTCGCCTGAAGTCCCGTTGGGACGTTTCCAGTGGTTATCGACCGTATCATTCGCGGCTCCTATGCAGCCGGCGGCGAAACATGTGTTAGGAGTATCCAGGGAAAGATCTCCCGTCTGCGCTCCCCCAGGCAGGTCGGCCTGAGTGTCAGCCATCAGAACCCGGATCTGTGCCTGCGTATATAACCGTGATGAACCCAGATTGCCTGTGGGATCTTCAGCGGGCAGCGGTTCGCGGATAATTTCAATTGGCGCGCCATCATCGACGAACGGCAGGTTCAATTGTGCGGCGTGGCGCACCAGATTGCCGAAATACGTGCTCTGCGTAAAGGTGTCCCATCCGGGTGTGGGTGAGCTACCCTTACCACCAATCAGGCTTCCTTCCGTCACTGCCAGCGAACGGCAGGAGCTTGTGGGAGTGCTGCAGCCGCTGGGCGCCGTAGGCACATTTACCGTCCCGGTATAGTTACCGCTGGTGGTCAATCCGTTCACTAGTGTTTGCCGGATGATTTCTCCGTGGGCGGTGAGCTTGTCATGAAAAGTAAGCGTGGAGCCGTTTCCCTCCGCCAGGTAAAGGTCTCCGTTGGTGTGAACGCGGCCGCCAAAGTCAAAATTCGGTCCGGCAAAATAGCTCAGGTCACTATCTGAAAACACGCCAAACTGGAATACGGGGATTTGCGCGACTTCGACGTCGCGCGTCATATGCGCCTGCGCGCCGGCGGTTCGAGTTGCCGTCACATCGAGGTTGATGGGGATGATCTGCGCGGAAAGACCGGCAAAATCGCCTGCACTGATGGTTTGGACATGGCTGGTCGGGCTTCCGTCAGGATTTGCCTGAACGTTGAATACGTAGATGTACCTTACGTCCAGCAGGCCAGGCTGGTCATTGCCCAGATCTCTGATCGTTTGTGCAGTGGGGGATTTAGTTTTCTCATACAGTGCGCCCAGGTCCGCGGTCATTTTTTCCATGCCCGCTTCGGCATCATAATACGCGAGGTTACCTTCCTGGTCGGAACCACTGATGCGTTTTTCAGTGCGCACGGTGTAGGACAGCGTAACCGCCATCGCCGAGAGCAGTACCAGAAACAGCAGTACCCCGATCAGAGCAAAGCCTTTTTCGCGAATTTTTCCAGACATCACCATACTTGCTCCTGACTGTGATGAACTCACTTGTAGCGGTCGCGGAAACTCAGGTTCCGGGGACTTACTGCCGCAGCCAAAGTGAGATGACCCAGAGATTTCGTCGGTCCGGTCTTGCGCGTTGAGCGCACATTCATTACCACATTGACTTTGCGGATGAGACCCGGAGTGTTATTCGCGGTCTTGTTGTTCGTAACCAGGGTGGTCGACGCATTGCCGGCCGTATCGTCATACACGTCATACGTGACCTGCAGGTTTTCCACCCCGTCCATCACTGGCACTGGCTGCTGGCCATTGACCTGGCGCATCAGCTGCCAGTTATCGTCATCATTTCCAAACGTGCCGTCCGGTCCCGCGCTCTGCTGCAGGTAATAGGTGATCACGAGGATTCTGGCGGCAGTTGTCGTCGGATATTTATTGCCCGGCCCAGGGTCTTGCAAAGCGGCAATGTTCCCATTGGCCGCGCCTGGCTGGTTGATATTGAGCGGATCTGAGCTGGAGAACAGTACCGAGTTGCTGGCGGTGAGCACACCTGTCACCATGCCAATGGCGCTGCCATGCACGTTGCTGAGGATAATCAAATCTCCGATATTGATTCCCGCAACGCTTGGCAGATCAATTTGTGAGCCCGAGGGCGTAATGTTGGCTGCCGTGCCCAGGTTGAGCGTACGGTCGATGTAGACCGTTGTTACAGCGTCAGGCGTCCCCTGTTGCACGTTGCCGTCATTGGGATCTGGCAGCACTGGATACATATGGTTCCCGGGAAAAAGGTGGTTCTTCAAAAAACAGACTCCTCCCGCGCAGGCCAGAAGTGATTTCGTGGAGCCCGTGCCGGTAGGGAGTTGAACGCCGCCAACCGGCATACCCGTACCGGCCAGGCTGAGGTCCTTGAGGAGGCTGTTGATCGCTGCCCGGCCATCCTGCTGCATTTCCGAGCGCACCATAACCAAATCAGTAATCTGAAGCGCCTTAGTGACCAGAGTGGCGCCGGCAGCCAGAACTACGCTTGCAACCAGCATCCCCACCAGCGCTTCCATCAACGACAAACCGTGTTGACCTGTTCTAATTTTGCTCATGGCCTGATTCCTAACGGTACTTGGAGATATAGGCGCTGACCTGATACTGTCTGGCGCCGAACTGCGGTACCGTATATTTCACTGTCACAGTGATGAGCCGCAGGTTGTTATTCACCGTGGTTGTTCCTGTGAGAAACACGGGCGATAAGGTGATGCGGCGCTGGAAATTCGTTAATGGCTGGCGAATATCATCCAATGTTCCCAGAACTCCGTCGGGACCAGGAAGGACGATTGCATCCAGCTGCGAGTTGGCGCTGGTGGCATCGTCGTCAGTGTTCGCAATACCATCAACTCCCGGGGGATCGTAGATTGGCGCAAAGTTGTCCAGGAAGATGCCGCCATTTGCCTTGTTATTGATCTGGCTGAACGCGATTTGTGAGGAATCGCGAGCGCTGAAAACGCTCTCCAGACCTTCTTTGGCTTTTGCTCGCGCGATCAGCTCTTCTTGTGACATCTGAAGATTGCTCAGCGAATAGGCAAAAAGGGAAAGGACGCTCAGAAGTCCAGTGGCCAGCACAATGGCCGCAACCATGGCTTCCATCAGCGTGAAGCCACGTTGTTTACTGGCCTCGGCCCTTATTCCCATACCACACCTCCGCCGGGCTTCGGTCCCAGTCGCCAGCCACGGATCCGGCCGGTTGTGCCCAGCAGCGTAATAGCGCGGGCCCCAGTGAGTTCGTTCGGACGGGCCACATAAATAACTCCATCATTTGGCAGGCCTGCTGCGTCCAGGGCAGATCCGTCAGGTTGGAAGTAAATTGTGGTTCCTCCTCCAGCCTTCACCCTGTCAAAATCTATCGCTAC
>DASYKK010000245.1:0-5611 GCA_035995565.1 Candidatus Angelobacter sp. | reverse complement strand
GGGAGTTGCGACCCTCTGCCGACCGGGAAGTAAAACAAGCAATTGGAGCTAAAAATTGAACCGGATTGGACCCCCGAAAAACAGGAATAGTGGGCTTCGACCGCTCGGTGACCGCTCGGTCGAATTGCACTTTAGTCTTTGGTTTCAACAGAGGTGCTATGGGGGGTGGGGGTCTGGCTGAAGGACGCAGGCAGAGGGCTGCAGAGCAGGGAGATCGGGTGATCGGGACATCGGGGCATCGGAAAACAAAGATCTTGACCACTGATGAACACGGATGACGCTGATCGGAAAAGGCACGGCAAGATCGGGAGATCGGAAAAAGTAAAAGCTTGGCACTGATCAACACAGATAACACGCGATGCGAATTGACCGTGCATTTTCATCACGTTATAATGTGTGCATCCTCTGAGCGGGAGTAACTCAGTGGTAGAGTGCGACCTTGCCAAGGTCGAAGTCGCGGGTTCAACTCCCGTCTCCCGCTCCAAAGTTTTCTCGCGGTTGCCCCACACATCCGAGAGGGTTTATGCTCTCAGGGCCAGCACAGGCGGGCACTCAGTTCAGGGCGCGGTACCCAAGTGGTAAGGGAGAGGTCTGCAAAACCTTTATGCGTCGGTTCGATTCCGACCCGCGCCTCCAAAGTTTTGATCTGTAGTTTCAATCTTGTAGACGAGGCTGAAATAACTGGCTGAAAATTGGCTGCCAAACAGTTTATTGCCAGTATTTTCACTTCGTGAACCAGGCGCAGGCTAGCCGAAACAGTCTATTTTGGAAGGGAACTCTTTGCTGGAAATTGTTCATCCAAAGCCAGATTCAGCTCAAGCACGTTTACCCGCGGTTCGCCGAGAAGACCAAACTGCCGTCCTTCTGTATGCGCCTGGACGAGCCGCAGTAATGCATTTTCGGAAATCCCGCGCGCTCTAGCCACGCGTGGGACCTGGAACTCCGCACCGGCCGGCGTGATGTGAGGATCCAGCCCTGAGCCGGAGGTAGTAACCAGATCAATGGGGACGGGCTTACCCGGATTTTCCGATTGAAGCGTGGCGACATCGGTTTTTGCCCGGTCGATCAGCTTTTGGTTCGTTGGTCCAAGATTGCTTCCGGAGGAATTGTCGGCTGCGTATCCGTTCGTCCCAGCAGCAGAGGGTCTGGGGTGAAAGTAAGCTGATCCAGTAAACGGCTGGGCAAGAATTCGAGAGCCTACTGTTACACCATTCTTTGTTACCAACTGGCCGTTGGCTTTGTCCGGCCAGAAGCGCGCCAGAGCAGTGATCAGCAGGGGATAGATCAGACCGAGCAGCACCGTGGTTGTGGCGGTCAAAAGAACTGCCGTGACTAGATTTTTCTTCAGCATTTTAAACCTCTTTACGCCAAACCAATGGCCCGAACGATGATGTCGATGATCTTGATGCCAATAAAAGGAACAATCACGCCGCCTGCTCCATAGATCAGAAGATTTCGGCGAAGAAGCGATTCGGCGCTCATGGCCCTATATTGAACGCCACGCAATGCCAGAGGAATCAAGACGATGATGATCAATGCATTAAAGATCACCGCTGAGAGCACGGCAGACTGCGGCGTCGCCAAATGCATGATGTTGAGAGCATTCAGCACGGGAAATGTGCCGGCAAACATCGCCGGGATGATGGCAAAATATTTCGCCACATCATTGGCGATTGAAAATGTTGTCAACGATCCGCGCGTCATGAGCAATTGCTTGCCGATCTCAACAATCTCCAGCAGCTTGGTCGGATTGGAATCGAGATCCACCATGTTGCCGGCTTCTTTGGCTGCCTGTGTGCCAGTATTCATGGCCACTCCGACGTCGGCCTGCGCTAAAGCCGGAGCGTCATTGGTGCCGTCGCCGGTCATTGCCACCAGTTTGCCGTGGGCTTGCTCTTTGCGGATCAGATCCATCTTGTCCTTCGGCGTGGCCTGGGCCAGAAAATCGTCCACGCCGGCTTCGCGTGCTATGGCGGCAGCCGTTAGCGGATTGTCGCCGGTGATCATCACGGTCTTGATACCCATGGCACGCAGTTGGGCGAAGCGCTCGCGCATCCCGCCCTTTACGATGTCTTTCAGGTGAATGACGCCCAGCGCGCGGCTGTTCTCAGCTACTACAAGTGGCGTGCCACCGGAACGAGCGATGTTATCCACGGTTGCCCGAACTTCCTTCGGAAGGATGCCGCCATTCTGTTGCAGAAATTTTTCAATTGCGTCCGCCGCTCCTTTCCGGATCATACGGCCGTCCAGATCAACGCCTGACATGCGCGTCAGAGCGCTGAATGGCACGAATTGCGGTTGATGTTCTGCCAGGTCCCGGCCTCGCAAACCGTACTGTTCTTTGGCCAGCACCACAATCGATCGGCCTTCAGGGGTCTCATCCGGAAGCGAAGAAAGCTGTGCCGCATCTGCCAGTTGATCGTTGCTGACCCCAGGCGCGGCGACAAACTCCGTCGCTTGGCGATTCCCCAAAGTGATGGTTCCGGTCTTGTCCAGCAGCAGCGTGTCCACGTCGCCGGCCGCTTCCACGGCGCGTCCGGACATAGCCAGCACGTTGTGTTGCACCAATCGGTCCATGCCGGCAATGCCTATGGCGGAGAGCAATCCACCGATCGTGGTTGGAATCAGGCAAACCAGCAATGAGACCAGCACAAAAATAGTTTGTGGCGATCCGGAATAGATGGCAAATGGCTGCAACGTTACCACCGCCAATAGAAAGATGACCGTAAGCCCGGCCAGCAGAATGTTGAGTGCGATTTCGTTGGGCGTTTTTTGCCGTTCGGCGCCTTCTACCAGAGCGATCATCCGATCAAGAAAAGTCTCGCCAGGATTAGAAGTGATTTTCACTTTGATGTGGTCCGACAAAACGCGGGTTCCACCCGTTACGGCAGAACGGTCTCCGCCCGATTCACGTATGACCGGCGCCGACTCACCCGTGATGGCGGACTCATCCACCGACGCAACGCCTTCAATGATGTCGCCATCGCCAGGAATGGTTTCTCCTGCTGAAACGACGACGACATCTCCAGCGCGCAGCTTGGCGCCGGATACGGTTTCCATCCGCCCATCGGGAAGAAGCCGGTTGGCCAGCGTTTCTGATTTTGCACGGCGAAGCGTTTCTGCCTGCGCTTTGCCTCGCCCTTCGGCCATGGCCTCAGCGAAGTTGGCAAACAGCACGGTAAACCACAGCCAGAGCGTAATCTGGAGATCAAATCCGAACCCTGGGTTATGGCGAGCGATATCTTTGAACAGCAGCACGGTTGTGATTACACTGCCAACCTCCACCACGAACATGACCGGATTTCGCATCATGGCCCTTGGATTCAGTTTGCGCACGGAATCGATCAGCGCCTGGCGCACGATCTTCACATCCCATAATGATTTTGATTTGCCTTGTGCTGCCATGGGCTCCTCTTAGAAAGTCTTTCCCGCGTTCATGAGCAGGTGTTCAAGAATTGGTCCCAGGCTCAACGCCGGGAAGAATGTCAAAGCGCCAACAATGATGATCACGCTTACCAGAAGCGCGGTGAACAACGGTGTAGTTACCGGGAACGTGCCTGGTGACGGCGGAACTGCTTTTTTACGAGCCAGACTGCCGGCTACTGCCAACATGGGTACGATCATCAAGAAGCGTCCCGTCAACATAGTGAGTCCCATGGCCAGGTTGTACCAGCGGTTTGTGCCAAGGCCCGCAAACGCAGAACCGTTGTTGCCGGTTCCAGAAGTAAATGCGTAAAGAATTTCTGAAAGGCCGTGTGGGCCGCTGTTGGTCAGGGTCGCAAGGCCCTGGGGTAGTAGCGATGACGCAGCAGCCAGCACCAGGATCATCAGTGGGAAGATGAGCACATAGAGCATTGCCATCTTTACGTCATACGCTTCAATCTTTTTGCCCAGATATTCCGGGGTCCGCCCCACCATGAGGCCTGCAATAAACACTGACATCACAACAAAAATCAGGATGCCGTACATTCCCGCGCCTACTCCTCCGAAAACGATTTCACCCAGCATGATGTTGACCAGGGGAACCATTCCGCCGAGCGGCGTGAATGAATCATGCACGCCATTCACGGCGCCGCAGCTGGCGTCAGTCGTGACGGTGGCAAAGAGCGCTGAATTGGCGATGCCGAAACGGACTTCCTTGCCCTCCATGTTGCCGCCCGATTGCAGCGTCGATACTCGTTGATCCGTTCCTTTGAGCAGCGGATTTCCGCGCGATTCTGCCCGGTACGCCGTTGTAACGCCAGCGAAGAAAAGTACTGCCATCGCAGCAAAGACAGCCCATCCATGCAGCTGCGATCCGGTCATTCGTCCCAGCGTATAGGTCAGGCCAGCAGGAATCAGGAAGATGGAAAGCATCTGCAGAAAATTACTGAACGGTGTCGGATTTTCGAACGGATGCGCGCTGTTGGCATTCATGAATCCGCCGCCATTGGTCCCGAGCATCTTGATGGCTTCCTGGGAGGCGACTGGCCCCTGGGCTATGATCTGATCGGTAACCGTGTCCATGACCGGCTTGCCATTGGCATCGACCACCGGTTTTCCGTCCTGTCCCACTTTCTGTACCTGCTGCGCTTCAATGATTTTTACAGTGTCATAGGGTTTGAAGTTCTGGATCACCCCTTGTGATACCAGCACAAGCGAGTACACAATGCAGGCAGGAAGCAGTATCCAGAGGATAGAGCGCGTGGTGTCCACCCAAAAGTTGCCGAGAGTGTCTTTCTCACGTCGCGCGATACCTCGAATAAAGGCCACTGCTAATGCAATTCCGACCGCCGCGGAAGCAAAGTTGTGAAACGCCAGCCCAGCCATCTGCGTGAGATAGCTCATGGTCTGCTCACCGGAATAGAACTGCCAGTTGGTATTGGTGGTAAATGAGGCGGCGGTGTTCCACGCCAGATCTGCCGGCACTGCCGCGAGCTTCTGTGGATTGAACGGCAGCCACTGCTGCGTCCGCTCAAGCAAGTACAAGACGATCATGGAGACGCCGCTGAAGAGGAGCATGGCAATGGAGTACTCCGTCCAGCGCATCTCGTGGCTCTCGTCCACGCGGGTCAGCTTGTACAGCAGCCTCTCCACCGGCCGCATTGCCGGATCAAGAAAAGTGCGCTCGCCGGAGAAGACCTTCGCTATGAAAATGCCCACTGGTTTGGTTACCAGCAGGAGGACAGTGAAATACAGAAAAATTTGCAGCCAGCCGTTCGGCGTCATATCAGAACTTCTCCGGACGCAGTAACGCGTAAATCAGATAGAACATCAGCATGAGGCTGATAAACAGGATTGCGGCGTTTTCCAGGTTCATAAGCGCCTCACTTCAGCTTTTCGCATGCGCTGGTGTAAGCAATCGCGACAGCGAAAAACAACAGCGTGAAGAAAATCATCAACAGGTCCATCAAGGGCCGCCTCCTAGAATTTCACCATCAACCCCAGGTTCAAACGGTTCTCACGTTTTCGCAGGTCAGGTGTGAAGCCGGGCACCACGGATCCCAACGGGCCTGTATTGCCGCCATCCGGAGTTATGCCACCGGAGCCGGAGAAATACGGCACGTTGGCTTCGCGATGGTTATATTCCCAGCGGAAGGTAATGTACTGGCTGGGCATGTAGTCAAACGTC
>DASYKK010000244.1:0-7394 GCA_035995565.1 Candidatus Angelobacter sp. | reverse complement strand
CATCGCGACGAAATGATTCGCCGCTGGGCGCCGGTTTATCCGGAGTATGATCTGGCGTCGAACAAGGGCTATCGCTCGCCGAAACACCTGGCCGCGCTCAATGACCTTGGCCCCACGCCGTTGCACCGCCTGTCATTTGCGCCGGTCTGGATGTGCCAGGGGACGCAGCAGGACGCGTTTGAGTTCGAGGACGATGAGCTGGCCGAAGATGATGAGGCTCTTGCGGCGGGAATTTAGTGTTCGCAAAATCGATTGAAAAATCACGTCATTCAATCTGATTCCAAAAATAGTTTGGATGTGAAATACTCTGTGCGCCCGCACAAAGGAGATAATGTTCCCCAACCGATTCCCCAGCCAACCTGTCACGACGAGAACATCCAACCGAAGCACCCGAAAGCTATATCAATATCTCCTGCCCCTTTTGCTGCTGGGCCTGCTTGCGACCGCGAACGCGCAACCATCCGGTGACGCTGTGTCTTATCTGCCTCCCATCGGCGGCAGCGGCGGTGGCCAGTTCAAGTCGCCATGCGGAGCAACAGAAAACCTCATGGGCTTCGAACTCCGCGTGGGAGACGACGTCGACGCCATCCGACCCGTCTGCGTGGTGACCTACGGACCAGCCAGAATCAACCCACCGGCCCTCACAACTGGTTCGGGCGTGGTTCCGGCGCCCGGAAGTCTAGGTGGTGCGTTTGCCAACAACGTGGTGGCTCCCGGCTGGTTCGGAGGACCGGGCGGACAAATAGAACGACTGCTGTGCCCGGCGAAAACGCCAATCGTGCTCGGCATGGACATAGCTGCTGAAGGCGTCGATACCATCGTTGTCAACAATATTCACCTGTACTGCGGCCAGGCTGTCACTGCACAAACGCTGCAAGCTTATCCCTCTGCAATCTTTGACGCGCCCGGTTACACTCCGTCGCCGGGATGGCTCGGCATCGGAATCGATGGCGATCCGGCGCATGTTCGCGGCGGACATCAAGTCTGTCCTGCCGGACAAGTCGCGGTCGGTTTACACGGCCGCTCCGGAAAGTGGCTCGATGCCATGGGCCTGATCTGCGGCGCTCCCCGCATGGACACTTCCGTAAGAGCGCTGGGCAGAGTTGGCACCCCATCAAGTGGCCCGCCCGTTCCAATCTGCGAAGCCGCAAAATCCGCTCGCGCCCGTAACTCACCCGCAGCGCCAGGTCTTGAAGCCCAGTGTGCCGCTTCCAGGCCGCATGTCGCTCTGGGCCGGGTGCAAACCACACAGGCGCCCGGCGGCCCTCCCAGTCCGATCTGCGACGCGGCAAAGTCCGCGCGCGAACGAAACTCTCCGTCCGCTCCTGCCCTTGAAGCCCGATGCCGCGCTCTAGGAGGAGGGCAAGCTCCACCAGCCGACACTCGCACCCCCGACGAGCTTGCTGCCGCGGGAGAAAACCTTGCCAACAGTGACCCGCTCTCCGCTGAACTGCGCAATCGTGAACCAGCAGGCCCCAACCGCCGCGGATTCGATATCGGAATGGCCGCAGCGGAAGGCAATACCGAGTGGGGTCCCGGCCAGCAGAAAATCCTCGCTTCCCTGAGCGCCGCAGAACAGGAAGGATTCAAAGTCGCAATTTCTTTTTCCCTGGACCGCAACCGGAACGCCCGGCTCGCTGCTATCGGCGCATCCATTGCCGATGCCGACCAGATTGTTGCCCGTACCCGCACCGCCGATCCGGACGTGCGCTACTGGCTGGGATTTGATATTGCGTCAGGAATCTTCGGCGACCCTGCACTGGGTGCAGACGGTAATACTGCCACCGGGCCGGGCTCGATGAAAATTCGCGATGCACTCAGCGCACCGGCGCAAAGAGGCTTCAACGCGTCAGTGAAGCTGCACTTGAGCCGGAAGTACTAAACTTCCAGGGGTGGGTTTCCGAGGTGCGATGTCGGCGACCCCCTCCCCCTCCCCTAGGCATCCCAGATTGGCGTGCACTTGAGAGGGTTCATCCCAAGTCATCCCAGATTGGCGTGAGCTTCACAAGGTTGCCCTCGTTTGGCGTAGGTTCAGCTTCCTTTTGCTGTTATCCGCGCCTCCGTGTCTGCGTGGTGAGACCTGGTTGCCTTTTCCGGCTAATTGCTAAGTGCTAGTTGCTATCTGCCATTTTTCAAAGATCATGCGCAGCTCCGCGCAGCCACAACATAGCTGAATCGCTATCTGGATTCAATTGCGAAGAAGTACATCTTGACAAACGCTACCCCAGAAAACACATGTTGTTCGTCCACTCCAGAACCCTTTGTGTGCTGGGTGCATAACTGGCCGGAATGCCCGGAGTGGATCGAGGTGATTGAGTTGAGCAAGGTGGTGAGGGAGATGTAGGAGATTGCCAAAATTGCCAGGATGCCAAAATCGCCGCAAGTGGAACCAATCTTCACCACGGAGGGCACGGAGACACGGAGGAAGGGGGCGGAGGATGTGAAAGGGGGCCGCAGACAGATTAGCTGGCCCCAACTGCTTTGCCTGAAGATTCTCCAGAGGCCTTTTCTCGTCCTTCCACCAGCCGCGCTCGGAGGTCATGAGGGATCTCGGCACAAACAAATTCAATTTCCCTGGGGACTCGGCCAGCGGTGAACTCTTTGTTGCATTGATCACACATATCTCTTTCTGTAAGGACAATGATCCGGCGTTTTGCCTCCACCAAAGTGAGAAACAACATGTCTGAACGTAGCTTGAGGATTTTTCCGACAGCATACTTTCCCGTTGAAGTCTTTGCGCCGCTCGTTGAAATAGTTGCAACAATGGATCGATCTTCGCTGACGGCATCAAAATCGAACACCCCTCCTGAGCGGAGGCGCACGCGTTCACGTGAAAACTTTGTGCGATATTGGGTCTCCATCCAATTGCGCCGAACCCAATCTTCCACTTCCAGTTGGATACGAGTATCTGCCATAAACTTTGTCCTCACTCTATCTCTCCTCGACTTAAATCGAAGAGAGCCACTATAAGCCGATGCTCAACTGTCTGCCTTAGCTTGCAACTCGGGAACTAGCTTATCGTAGCGATTTACGAAATTCAGGACTTTCTTGTAACGGTAGTGAGCTGCGAAAGTGCACAGCTGAGGCAAGAGCTTTCGTTTCACTAATGGAAATTTCTCATCATTTCCGGAAATCAATTTCGTCCAATAGTGCAAGTAAGGTCTCAAGTCTTCCTGATCGACGACACCTGATTCGATAAAGCTCTCAAATCTCTCTAGTGAACCGAGAAAACTGTCAAAAATCTCTCGGATTGGCGACTGAACTTCGTCGTAAGTGGCATCAGGGTGGGTATTCAGTGCGCTTGCGACGATCTCATATGTGACCCATTCTGCCCTATCGTCATCTGGCTTTCGATGCCTGTATAGTTCGATTTCTTTCTGGCTCCAATCAAGCATAAACATTGCAGCTTTGGTCGATTCATCATTGAAAAAGCTTTTCATTTCAGATGCTACAAACTCTACCCGCTTCCAGCGTTGAGCGCGACTGTATTGCCATAGGCCGACACAGAATGCAATTGCCGCGCCACTTACCTTGATGATTTCGAGGACGTTGGGGCTGGACTGCTTATTAGCTGCGGTTCCGTTCTCTTTTTGGTTCGGAATTAATAGAGCGGGCGATTCGGGTGAAGCGTGTAGTTGCGCGTTAAGCCCGAGGCCACTCAAGCTGAAGGCGCAGAAGACAGCTGCGAGGATCAAAGGCCAATGGGCGTAACGGGATCGAGTTGGCATGGGTGCGAACTGTATCAGAGCTCTCTTCTCTAGGCAATAGATTGTGAAAAGGCAGCCCTGCTGATGAAGACTTAGATCTAGTTACGATCTAGCCAAAAAATGATCATGGGTAGTCGTACAATCAACTAAGATGCCAGCCGATCCACATGCCGTTCAGATCTCAGTGGATGGATCATGTTATCCAAACGAAAAGAGGAAATCTGGATATGCCGGAATAGTCGTGTACCCAGATGATCCGAGCGAACACCAGGTCGTATTTCAGGGATTCGCGGAAAGCACCATCAATCGGATGGAACTTTCGGCGTGTATCGCCGCGCTCAAGTGGGTAAAAGAAGAGGGGATCGGACGACGATACAGTAGAGTGCAGATATTCAGTGACTCACAGTACGTGGTCAACGGTCAGTTTTCCGCTCCTTTTTGGCAGAAAGCCAAATGGCGTACTACTGCTGGACGACCGATTGACAACTGGGAACGTTGGAAAGAGTTCTTGTCTTCGAAGTCCAAGGCGGGAATTCGGGTCGATATCTGCAAAGTACAGAACAAATCCACGCCGCTTTTGAAGCGGGTAGACCAGCTGGCGAAAGTTGCTGCGAAAAGCCACCCTCGCATTGACCGTGGACTTGTTACTGGAAAAATCGGACGTGCCAAAATCAAAGGCACTGCCACGATGTTTCCGGCTACAAACCAAGTGCTTGTCGTTCGGATTGTTGGGTCGAAAACGGTTGGACCCACTCGGGAGAATCGGTTTGTTTTTGAGGTTTTTGAAGACACGACGAGTACCTACATCTCTAAGCACTACGCCTACTGCACTCCTGCAATGGGAGCCCAATTGCATCGACAGAGAGGCTTTAGGGTGAGGATGAACGGCAACACTGATTACCCGCAGATACTTGAGGTCATAGAAGAAGTGCCACTGCCCAAAACAGAACGAAAGAAGAAAAGATCCGCGCCAATCATCGGAACTGTTTAAACGAGATGACCCCTGTGGATTTTGTCTTTGGGACGGGGATTGCTACCCCGGTAATATCACAAAACGTCTCTGGCTTAAATTTTAGGTCGGAACAAAGTTCTTCGAGTGTCAGGTCGACCTTATCTCCAAGTGAGCCTAAAGTTGTCGACAGCAGTTCTGGCTCCTGAAATGATGGTTCATGTGGTTCTGCTTTGTTCCATCCTTTGGCCGACAAATATTGGAACCCTCGCCTGTAATCAACCGCACCAATTAGACCGAGGTCGTATGCTCGCCGTACGATAGATGCTGCGCTGGTTTGCCAGCGCCTTTTCAGTTCGAATACGTGATTCCACGAAAAAGGAGCCATAGAGAATTCTCGACTGAATGCCGTTTTAGGCATCAGGAATGCACTTGCAAATCTGTCGGCCTCGGCCTCTGTTTCAACCGTGCCAGTAGGAATACCACGATGTAGGACTAAGTGCCCGCACTCATGAGCAATGTCAAAATGCCACCGGGATGGGCTGGGTATGGAACGATTCAAGAAGATTACCGACGTTCTTCCATACCGCGAAAACGCATCGATTTTAGCGGATTTAGCAAGATGATTGACGATAATCACACCAGAGCGTTCCAAAAGTCTACCAACACTCTTAATGGGGCTGTCTAAACTGATCTTCCAATGCTTGCGACAATCGTCCGCAGCTTTTTCGACTTCATTGAATGAACGTGCTGGAATGCATGGCACGTCCACTTCCGGAAACTTAAACGACGCACGCAGGCGATTGATGACCATAGCAATTAAAGTAGCGTGCGCCCGAACTTGAGTCTTGAGTCTTTCCGGCGTGGACCTTCGATGCCTGAAGCTGCACTCGTCCTCGCGGAACACTTCTTCTACTGGGCCGTAAAAGAATCCAGGCTGAAAGCCGAGTACCTCAGCCCATGCCTCGACAAGATCACGTGTCGGCTCTCGTTTTTTCCCATTCTCACAAAGCGAAATCAGGGCACACGACGCCGCCACCTTTTCGGCGAGTTGAGTCTGCGTAAATCCGCAAAACTCTCGCGCCAATTGGAGTCGCTCACCCCAAAAAATCTCGCTAGGAAACAGAACCGATGCCATGTTCCTTTTTCCGTTTCTCGCCATCTTCCTTTTTCAGGGGTTCGGCGATAACCGGCGGTAGATCGACCGGCGGCGTTTGAATGGAAACTACGTTGCCATAGCCTTCATCAAACGGGATCTGATATGACTCTCGTGGATTGCCGCCTTTGTCCATTTCCACCAACGTGACCGCCGACACTTCCGTGCTGTCGTCGGTTTCCACGGCGAGACGCAGAACGCCATCCATCTCATGAAAACCAGTGTCGAGCGCTAAGCAGAGTTGAAGATGGTGAATCTCTCCGTAGCTCTTGAATTGGTAATGGGATGGAGGTTCGTCAGGATTTCCACGGTAGAATCGGAATGGCACATTTCCGATCGCGAAGCTAAATCCAAGCGTACTCGCTTCAGGAAGTATCCTTAACCAAGCATAAGTAATCGCACCTTTTCGTATCGCTGCGCAGATGCGCTCATAAGCGCGACAGCCAAGCGACCAAGGGCCATCGCCCTGGTCCGGTTCATGCAGCAGTATTACACCGTGCCGCACTTCTCGAATGATCGTTGCAATGATTGAAAGACGATCGTTTGTCAGATCAGGGTACTTCCGCCAAGGCTCGAAGTTGTTCATGATCAGTAATATACATGAAATATGACATTGGTGTATATATTTTTACGTCCTAGCAGTTTTTTACATGCATCCCAAGTTTTTACGGGGTCCTAAAAATTTCACGGCCCTTGTCGTGCGTTCCGCGTCTTGCTTTCACTCCGCGCGACTCTTGCCTTCACCAGTTTCTTGATCAGCGCAACCGGCATGGGCTTCTCGAGGGGAAAGTGGACGGTCCCTTTGGATGTGGAGAAGCCCTTCAGTTCGTCTTTGAACGTTTCGATCACGGCTGCCGTGGGGAACAGGCTGCAATGATTGGCAAAGGCGGCGTACCAGACCAGCACTTTCTTGTGCTTGAATGCGGGAATCCCATAGCTGATGACCTCCGTCGCGTCCGCCGGCACAACGGAGCGGATGGCCTTGCGGATTTTGTCTACAGCGCTGCGGGCGGGTTCCGGAACGGCGGCAAGGTATTCGTCGACGGTTTGCGGAGCGGCGGTCTTCTCGGCGCTGCGTTTGGCGGCGCTGCGTTTCGGACCAGATTGTTTCGAAGCAGTTTGCTTCGTTAGGCCTTTGCGGCGGGTGGCGGCGGCGCGCTTGGTGGATTTCGCTTTTTTCATGCGGGCGATGCTACAGGAGCTTCGAGCTCGAGTCCATGCATCATGCGTTCGTGCAGCAGTCCCGCCTTTAGCGGGACAGGTAATCTGGAAGCCCTTGGCATGCAAAAAGGCGTTGTATCATAGAGGCAGGATGCCGTTCCCCATCAAAGTTTGTGCCGTCTGCTCAGAAGAGTTTGAGTTGAAGCCCGATAAACCGGGTTTCGCCAATCGATGTCCCGCATGTAGTGAAACAGAGACCGCTGAGCCTGCAACCAAGCGCCGGATGGACGCCGACGAGCGCAAAAACGCGCAGGACGCGAACGAAGCCCGCCGCCAGGCGATGCGCGAACTGTTGTATCGCAAGGACAGTTAGCTCATCCCAATAGTCTCGCGTTTCAAAACGGGACAAAGTGTATTGCAT
>DASYKK010000243.1:0-3209 GCA_035995565.1 Candidatus Angelobacter sp. | reverse complement strand
ACGCCACAACTCTCAAAGCGGTTTGGAGCGAAGCGACATTACATAAAGAATGGTAAAGGCCAATCCAGCTTCGATTTCCGCCCGCAGTTTGTTCTAAAATTACTGCACTGTGACAGAAGATAAACTTCCGGCTGAATCGTTCTGGTCTCGTCGTAGCGGCCTGCTTGCATTGCTGGTCGTTGTGATTGTTTCCCTGATAGGTATTGTTCTTGACCGGCTCCTGCTGAAAGAAGGCCTGCCCCGGCTGGAAATGCTGGTTTTTAGCAACGGTCTCACGGGCCTGTTCGCCGGCGGTATGTTTTGGCAGATGGCCAGGGAAGCGAAGGCCAGTCGTGAACTGGTCGCTGAGCGGATGAAAACTATCGCCGAACTCAACCACCACATCCGCAACGCGCTGCAGGTGATCAAATTTCTGGGCGGGCAAAAGCGCACAGGGCTGGACGCGGTACAACTCCAGCTTATCAATGACTCGGTAAATCGGATCGAGTGGGCATTGCGCGAAGTGCTGCCGCGCTATCCCATTGGCGCCGCCGCGATTACACCAGCACAGCCCGAGCAGGTCAAAGCTATTCGTCCGGTTTCCTAAAACCAGGTTCTAGCCGGCTGCGCGGTACAAACCGGACCGCTGAGGCTGTAAAGGACCGCCTTTTACCGCCTGAACCTGCCCATCGGCACCACCTAATTTCAAGCGATTCAAAACTCAGAACTTCCGCTATTTATTGAGCTTATTTTCTCGCAACTTGGGCCTCTGCGCCGACATCTAATCCCTTGACAGTAAGTCACTCATATCTCATAATAATTTGATTGTGATAGTAAATGCACTCATTTTGAAGCACTTATAGGCAGGGGAGGCAGGAAGTTATGGGCAAAATTATTGGAATTGATCTGGGAACCACCAACTCGGTGGTGGCCGTGATGGAAGGTGGCGAGCCAAAAGTGATCGCCAATGAAGAAGGCGGCCGGACTACACCATCTGTGGTCGGCTTTACCAAATCGGGGGAACGGCTGGTAGGGCAGGTGGCCAAGCGGCAAGCCATCACCAACCCGGAAAACACGGTGTATTCGATTAAGCGGTTTATGGGACGCCGGTTTGACGAAGTGAATGAAGAAATGAAGATGGTCCCGTATAAGGTCGTTCGCCAGGGTGACCACGTTGCCATCGTGGCACAGGGACAGGAATACACGCCGCAACAGATTTCGGCGATGATCCTGCAGAAGCTGAAGAAGGCGGCCGAAGATTATCTTGGCCAGTCGGTGACGGAAGCCGTTATCACGGTTCCCGCGTACTTCAATGACGCGCAGCGCCAGGCGACCAAAGATGCCGGCAAAGTTGCCGGTCTCGACGTGAAGCGCATCGTCAACGAGCCCACAGCGGCTGCATTGGCTTACGGTTTGGACAAGAAGAAGGAAGAGACCATCGCCGTGTATGACTTCGGCGGCGGAACCTTTGATATTTCGATCCTGGAAGTCGGCGAGGGCGTGATTGAGGTGAAGTCCACCAACGGTGACACGCATCTGGGTGGCGACAACATCGACCAGCGCATTGTTGACTGGCTTGTGGAAGAGTTCAAGAAAGATGAAGGATTGGATCTGCGCGCCAAGGGCAACGAAATGGCGCTGCAGCGGCTGCGCGACGCGGCGGAAAAAGCCAAGATCGAACTTTCCACGACCATGGAAAGTGAAATCAATCTGCCGTTTATCACCGCGGACGCAACCGGTCCTAAGCACCTGGTCAAGAAGCTGACGCGCACCAAGCTGGAGCAGATGGTGGATGACATCATCCAGCGCTCGATTGGGCCGTGCAAGCAGGCATTGAAAGACGCGGGCATTGACGCCAGCAAGATCGACGAAGTGGTCCTGGTAGGCGGACAGACGCGCATGCCTCGCATCCAGACGCTGGTGAAAGAGCTATTTGGCAAAGAGCCGCATAAGGGAGTGAACCCGGATGAGGTTGTTGCCATCGGCGCGGCGGTACAGGCGGGCGTGCTGGCGGGAGACGTGAAAGACCTGCTCCTGCTCGACGTGACTCCGCTGACGTTGTCGATCGAAACGCTGGGCGGCGTGGCTACGCAGATGATTCCGCGCAACACCACGATTCCGACCAAGAAGACGGAAACGTTCTCCACGGCGGCTGATAGCCAGCCATCGGTCGAAGTTCACGTGTTGCAGGGCGAGCGTCCGCTGGCCAAGGACAACCGCACTCTTGGCAAGTTCCACCTGACCGGCCTGCCGCCGGCCCCGCGTGGCGTGCCCCAGATTGAGGTGACCTTTGACATCGACGCCAATGGAATCCTGAACGTGACGGCGAAAGACAAGGCCACGAACAAGGAACAGAAGATACAGATCACCTCTTCTTCAGGGCTGAGCAAGGAAGAAGTGGAGCGCATGGCCAAGGAAGCCGAAGCACATTCGGCGGAAGACAAGGCCAAGCGCGAGGAGATTGAGGCCCGCAACGGTCTTGACAGCCTGGTCTACCAGATGGAGAAGATGCTGAAAGAGAATGGCGACAAGATCTCTGCTGACGACAAGGGCCAGGTCGAGTCGGCGGTGGTGGATGCGAAGAAAGCGCTGGAAGGCACTGATGCGGCGGCCATGAATTCGGCCCGCGAAAAGCTCACCCAGGCTTCGCACAAACTGGCTGAGGCCATGTATAAGGCGCAGCAAACACCGCAGGCAGACGGCGCGGCAGGCGCGGGACCGCAGGCAGGCGCTCCGTCGAATGGAGCCGGCCAGCATGAGAAAAAAGATGAAGGCGTAATAGACGCAGAATATGTTGATGTGGAGGACAAAAAATAAGTTCTCCGCATCTTTAACGGCGTGGGTGAAGGCGGCGTTGAGCCGCCTTCAGCCTATGCGACAAAAGGAGTCTCTTTTGAAAAAATATTTAGTAGTGAAGATGGCGGAAGGCTGGAGCCATGTTGTGAACTGGGTAGTTATGCCCGGACTCTATACGATGGAGGCGGCCCAGCAGTTCGTCGACAGCGCGATAGCAGATGAACCCGGCGCGAGGTACATGATCCAGGAAGTGGGCGCGGCTTAGGCCGTTCGCCGCAGATTTGCGCTGATGTTCGCAGATAAAGGGCAAATCAACGCGAATGAGTTGCAACCGTAACAGACAGCAATAGCAGACAAAAATAGCAGACAAAGCAATAATTGTACGGTCAAGAAGAATGACGTTCAGCAGTGATCTAAGCGCCAAAGGCGCGAAA
>DASYKK010000242.1:0-9513 GCA_035995565.1 Candidatus Angelobacter sp. | reverse complement strand
CGCCGGCAACCCTTGGTATGTAGGTGATATTGCCATCACTGATGGCCGAATCGTGGCGCTAGGAAAGATTGCTGGAGGGATCGCCCGTAGAGTCATTGAGGCGAAGGGCTTGGTGGTCTCTCCCGGATTCATTGACATGCTGGGCCAGTCAGAGACCGCGCTGCTGGTGGACAATCGATCGGTCAGCAAACTGGCGCAGGGCATCACATCGGAAATCACCGGCGAAGGCGGCTCGATCGCCCCGCAGAATGCGCAGACCATCGCGGCGGCACAGCCATCGCTGGATCCGTATCACCTGAAGATTGACTGGACCACGCTCGATGAATACTGGCAGCGTCTGGCGAAGAAAGGCACGCCTATCAATATCGGCACGTATGTGGGTGCGGCTCAGGTGCGTGAAGCTGTCCTGGGCGATGTGAATCGCGCTCCAACCCCGGCGGAACTGGAAAAAATGAAGGCGCTGGTGGCGCAGGCCATGGAGCAGGGCGCGCTGGGCCTCTCGACTGCGCTTATCTATCCACCCGGACACTATGCCAGGACTGAAGAGCTGATTGAACTGGCCAAAGTGGCGGCGCGCTATGGCGGAATTTACGCCACACATATGCGCAGTGAAGGGCAGAACGAAGTGGCTGCCGTCCACGAGGCGTTGCGCATCGGCCAGGAAGCTGGGCTGCCGGTAGAAATTTTTCATTTAAAAGTCAGCGGTAAATCGCGCGCGGGCAAAATGACCGAAATCGTGCGCATTATTCAGGAAGCGCGCGACCGCGGCCAGGACGTAACCGCCGATATGTATCCCTACCTGGCCGGAGGCACGGCTTTGGCCTCAAGCCTGCCGCCATGGCTGGCCGATGGTGGCATGGACAAACTGCTCGAACGTCTGCATGACCCGGCAGTGCGCCAGAAGATCAAAACAGAAATGTCCGCTACCGGCGAGCGCACATGGGAGAACCTTTATCTTGATGCCGGCGGGCCGGCGGGAGTGATGGTGGCGTCGGTGGTGAACCCGGAGCTGAAGCAATATACCGGCAAGACCGTAGCTGATATTGCGGCAATGGAGAAAAAGGACCCGCTGGATACGCTCATGGATTTTGTGCTGGCCGATAAAGGCCTCACCGCCGCGCTCTATTTCATCGCCAGTGAAGAAGACCTGCAAACCGGATTGCGGCAGCCGTGGACCAGCATTGGCCTGGATATAAACGAAATGTCGCTCGACGGCCCGCTGTTTGAAGAGCATACGCATCCACGCGGCTACGGCAGCATGCCCCGGTTCCTGGGACACTACGTCCGCGATTTGCAATTGCTGCCTCCGGAGCAGGCGATTCGCAAGATCACTTCCCTGCCCGCGCAACGCGAGCACCTGGTGGGCCGTGGGCTGATCAAAGAAGGCTTCTTTGCCGACATAACCATCTTCGATCCGGCCACGATTATCGACAAAGCGACATACACACAGCCCGCCCAGCTTGCGGAAGGTGTGAAGTATGTCATCGTGAACGGACAGGTGGCATTCGAGAATGGAAAGGCCACCGGAGCGATGGCGGGAAAAGCGTTAAAAGGTCAGGGAGCGAAGTAACGAATACTGCGAAACCCCAGGATAATTGCCGTTGTCTTACTGCCGGAAAATATCGTCAAAGAGTGCAGTGAGTGAGAGCGAAAACTTGAAGCCGGCAAACAATTTGGATTCCTCCAGCGATGCTGGTTCAGTAATGCGGCGCACTCCGTTGAAGTCATGTATCTCGATAAGCCGTAACGCTGGATATACAAGCCAGACCGCACGACTTCTCGCATCAAGGTATTGGCGCACTTTTTTTAGAGTGTCCTGGGCTAGGTTCGTGGGCGAAATAACCTCAACCGCCAAAGCCGGAGCGCCTTCTACTGGGGAATGATCGGGATCGATATTACGCAAATGTTCCGCACTAATAAGAGCGACGTCCGGATTTCTCACAGTATCGGTCCCAAGCCGGAAATCCATCTCTTCCACAACCACGCCGAGCTGGTGAGAACGCACAAACCGGGTCAATTGCTCCGCAATCCTTTGCCGGATCAGGTTGTGGCGCAAAGCGGGCGATGGCTCCATTAGAAGTGTTCCCTCATCAAGTTCATAACGGATTCCCTCTTTTTCCGGGAGCTTCTCGTATTCCGCTAATGTCAGCCGGGTCGTGGTGCCCACATGCTACTCCTTAGTAAACAGAGCTGATGCCTGCTGTTTTCCCTTCAAACTTTAGCATGAAAAGCTCTACAATCCGCGGCCCGCATCGAATGGCTCTACGATGGGCAAGGTAGCAATGTTTTAAGATAAGTCCGTTTACCATCCAACCTCTTTTTTAACAATTATTTACAAAACCTAGTGTTGTAACCCTCTGATTTAACGTCAAATAGAATAGTTAGTGCAGTGAGCTCCGAATCGGCACATTCCTAGACGGTACCGGCCCCCGCCGGTGACCGGCAATTGCTGAAAAATCGAAGTCTGTATAGGATTTCAGATTTCCAAGATCCTGCCCTGAGAGGACAGATGTCAAAACCTTCACGCCACAATTTGGCCGTCCACGCGTTGATGTGCGCTTGTTTCGCGTTGGTTCTGAGCGGCTGCGGCAAAACCAGCGCCGATTCCAAACAAAAGAATAGTGCTGGTAATGGCGGAGGCAAGGGTGGCCGGAGCGGCGCTCAAATGACCATCCCTGTCGCGGTGGCCAAGGCTGAAGTCCGCGACCTGCCTGTGCTGCTGAATGGCCTGGGATCGGTGGAGGCTTATAACACGGTCGCAGTGAAGAGCCGTCTTGATGGACAGTTAATTAAGGTAAACGTTAAAGAGGGGCAGGAAGTAAAACAGGGCGAGCTGCTGGCGGAGATTGACCCGCGTCCGTACGAAGTGCAGCTTAGCCAGGCGCAGGCCACTCTCTTCAAAGACCAGGCTGCGCTCAAAGACGCCCGCCTGAACCTGCAGCGATTTCAGGAACTTTACAAAGATGGTGTAATCCCCAAGCAGCAGTTCGATACGCAGGGATCACTTGAGGCCCAGCTTGATGGCGCCGTTCGCGCCGACCAGGCCCAGGTGGACACGGTAAAGCTGAACCTGGTCTATACCCGCATCACTGCACCTGTAAGCGGACGGATTGGCCTGCGCCAGATCGACGTAGGCAACATGGTCCACGCAGCGGACCCCAACGGCCTGCTGGTAATTACGCAGTTACAACCGATCGCCGTGATCTTCAGCCTGCCGCAGGACAACCTGCAATCAGTTTCGCAGCATATGAACAAGGGCAAGCTCCCCGTGGATGCATACAGCCGCGACGATCAGACGAAGATTGCAACCGGAGTGCTGACCACCATCGACAACCAGATTGATACCACCACCGGGACGGGGAAGCTGAAAGCCGTCTTTGAAAATCGCGACCGCTCACTCTGGCCCAACCAATTTGTGAATGTCCATTTGCTGCTTGAGGTGCGGAAGAACAGTACCGTGGTGCCGTCGGCGGCGATCCAGCGCGGACCGCAGGGGACATACGTGTTTGCGGTCAAGCCGGACAAGACGGCGGAGATGCGCAACGTCACCGTTTCATTCACCCAGGGCAATTTTGTTGCGATCTCACAAGGCATCAATCCTGGCGAAATGGTGGTGACCGACGGACAGGACAAGCTCCAGCCCGGCACACACGTTGAGATTCGCGGCGGAGCCGGACAAAACGGCAGCTCTGGCCAAACGAGCGAGGCCCAGACGCAATAAGGTTCGGGTTTTACGCGTGCCGCAGAGAAAATAGCGATCAGGGAAGAAAAGGGCGTTTGAGCAGACATCATGCCTAACGGCGGTCCATCAAAATTATTCATCCTGCGTCCGGTAGCCACCTCGCTGCTGATGATCGGGCTGCTGCTGGTGGGCGTGGTTGCGTATTTGCAACTGCCAGTCTCCGCCCTTCCCCAGGTGGACTATCCCACAATTCAAGTCATCACTTTTTATCCCGGCGCTGGGCCGGAGGTAATGGCTTCCTCTGTCACTGCGCCAATGGAGCGCCAATTTGGTCAGGTTCCTGGACTCAGCCAGATGACCTCCACCAGTTCATTTGGCAGTTCAGTCATCACGCTGCAATTTAACCTGGAACAGAGCATCGATATTGCGGAGCAGGAAGTGCAGGCCGCCATCAATGCCGCTGCCACGTTCCTGCCCCGCGACCTGCCCAACCCGCCGATCTATAGCAAAGTAAATCCCGCCGACGCGCCGATCCTCACACTTGCACTGACGTCGGACAGCTTGCCGCTCTCGAAAGTTGAAGACCTGGCTGACACCACGCTGGCGCAGAAAATTTCCCAGCTCACAGGCGTTGGGATGGTTTCCATCAGCGGTGGGCAGAAGCCCGCGGTACGGATACAGGCCAACCCCACGGCGCTGGCTTCGAATGGTTTGAGTCTGGAAGACCTGCGCACCGTGCTGGGGCAGGCGAACGTGGACCAGGCTAAAGGCATTCTGGAAAATCAGCGGCAGGCCTTTACCATTTCGACAAATGACCAGCTGCTTTCCAGCAATGAGTACAAGAACGTGATCATTGCCTATCGTAACGGAGCTCCGGTGCGGCTGCGCGACGTCGCCACCGTTATCGATGGCGCAGAGAACGTCAAGCAGGCCGCATGGATGAACCTTTCGCCGGCAGTCATCGTAAACATCCAGCGTCAGCCCGGGGCCAACATCATCAGCGTGGTGGACCGCATCAAGAAAGTTCTGCCACAGCTGCAAGGAGGATTGCCGGGATCAGTGAAGGTCGCGATTCTCACTGACCGCACGGAAACCATTCGCGCATCGGTGAAAGACGTTGAGTTTGAAATGATGCTCACCATCTTCCTGGTGGTGATGGTGATTTTTCTTTTCCTGAGAAATCTTTCAGCCACGATCATTCCCGCTGTAGCGGTGCCGCTTTCCATCGTCGGCACATTTGCGGTGATGTACCTGCTGGGCTACAGCCTGGACAACCTTTCGCTCATGGCGCTTACCATTTCCACCGGCTTTGTAGTGGACGACGCCATTGTCATGATCGAAAACATCGATCGCTTTCTGGAAGAAGGCCACTCTCCGATGGAAGCCGCGCTCATGGGCGCGGGGCAGATTGGTTTCACTATTATCTCGCTGACGGTTTCGCTGATTGCGGTTTTGATCCCGCTGCTGTTCATGGGCGACATCGTGGGCCGGCTCTTCCGCGAATTTGCCGTGACGCTGGCCGTAACCATCGTCATCTCGGCGATAGTTTCGCTCACGCTCACGCCGATGATGGCAGCGCGACTGCTCAAAAATCCCAAGACGGTCAAGCATGGCCGCGTTTATCAGGCCACGGAACGCGCGTACGAACGCGTGATCGAGTGGTACGGAACCACGCTGCGCTGGGTGCTGAAACACCAGACCACCACGCTACTGGCGACAGCGGCGGCGCTGGCTCTAACCGTTTATTTATATGTCATCGTGCCCAAAGGATTTTTCCCTGTGCAGGATACGGGCGTAATTCTCGGCATTTCAGAAGGCCCGGAAAACGTATCATTCACGTCCATGGCGGAACGCCAGCAGAAGCTGGCCAAGGTGATTCTCCAGGACCCCGACGTAGCCAGTCTGTCATCGTTTATCGGCATTGATGGCACCAACACCACCCAGAACAGCGGCCGCATTCAGATCAACCTGAAGCCGCACGAAGAGCGCAGCGACACCGCGTCAGATATTATCCTCCGCCTTCAGCCGGAATTGGCCAAGGTGGAAGGCATCACCTTATATATGCAGCCGGTCCAGGATCTGACGGTAGAAGATCGCGTAAGCCGCACGCAGTTTCAGTATTCGCTGGAAGACGCCGATGCTATCGAGCTGAATGACTGGGCGAGCCGCATTCTGACCAAATTGCGTACACTGCCGGAATTGCGCGACGTAGCCAGCGACCAGCAGAATGGCGGACTCAAAGCAGATCTGGTGATCGACCGCGACACCGCGGCGCGCTTTGGCATCCTGCCGCAAAATATTGACGACACGCTGTATGACGCGTTCGGCCAGCGCCAGGTCTCAACCATCTTCACGCAGCTGAATCAGTACCACGTGGTGCTTGAAGTCGGGTCGCAATTCCAGGACGATCCCAGCGACTTGAGCAGCATTTACGTGAAGTCGTCGACCGGGCAACAAGTGCCTCTCTCAACTTTCAGCCACTTTGTTACGTCACCCGCGCCGCTGGCCATCAACCACCAGGGACAGTTTCCGGTGGTCACGATCTCATTCAACCTTGCGCCGGGACAATCGCTGGGCAAAGCAACCAAGGTCATTGCGCAGGCAGAGCAGGAAATGGGAATGCCGATCAGTATTCATCCCAGCTTCCAGGGAACGGCAGCGGCATTCCAGAATTCGCTGGCTTCGGAGCCATGGCTGATTCTGGCCGCGCTGATCACCGTCTACATCGTCCTCGGCGTGCTGTATGAAAGCTACATACATCCGGTAACGATTCTTTCTACACTGCCTTCAGCCGGTGTGGGCGCGATTCTAGCGATGATCCTGACGCGCAATGACCTGACGGTGGTGGCGCTCATAGGAATTATTTTGCTGATCGGCATTGTGAAGAAGAATGCCATCATGATGATCGACTTTGCGCTGGACGCAGAGCGCAACCAGGGCAAGCCGCCGGAAGAAGCCATCTATCAGGCCAGCCTGCTGCGCTTCCGGCCCATCATGATGACCACCATGGCCGCGCTGCTGGGGGCTGTGCCGCTGGCATTCGGGCGCGGCACGGGATCCGAGCTGCGGCATCCGCTGGGCATCACCATCATCGGCGGACTGCTGCTCAGCCAGGCTTTCACGCTCTACACCACGCCGGTGATCTATATCTGGTTTGACAAGCTGGCGAGCCGGTTCTCGCGCTTCCAGTTGGGCAATGAGATCACGCCACAGGAGGATCCGACCGGGGCGGACTGAGCCATTTTCCCGAAGTCCAAAACGCATGAACATTTCCGCTCCATTTATCCGCCGCCCAGTAGCCACGTCATTGCTGGCGGCGGGCTTGCTAATGGCGGGAATCCTGGCATATTTCCGGCTGCCTGTGGCGCCGATCCCACAGGTTGAGTATCCCGTCATCAGCGTGAACGCCGGCCTGCCGGGCGCGAGTCCGGAGACGATGGCGTCGTCAGTAGCGACGCCGCTGGAGCGCCAATTTGGGCGCATTGCCGGCGTCAACCAGATGACCTCGACGAGCCAGCTCGGCTCGACGAGCATCACCATGCAGTTCGATCTTTCGCGCAACATCGACGCAGCAGCACGAGACGTTCAGGCTTCCATCAACGCGGCGCTGGGGCAGCTGCCGGCGAATCTGCCCACTCGGCCTAACTGGCGCAAAGTGAACCCGGCCGATGCGCCCATCATGATTCTGTCGTTGACTTCAGAGAGCATCACCAAGCCGCGGATGTATGACGTGGCTGATTCCGTGCTCGCGCAAAAGCTCTCACAGGTGCCCGGCATCGGGCAGGTTTTTGTGGGTGGCGGAGCGAAACCTGCCGTGCGCGCAGAGGTGAATCCCACGCTGTTGAACAAGCTGGGCGTCGGTGTGGAGCAGGTGCGTGCAGCGCTGGGCGCGGCGAATGCGAACCGTCCGAAAGGCGAGTTTGCCGGCGCGGTGAACGCGTGGCAGATCACGGCCAACGATCAGCTATTCAAAGCCGAGGACTACAAAAATATTATCGTCGCCAAGAATGCCACCGGTGGCGTGGTGCGGTTGCAGGATGTGGCCGATGTCCAAGATTCGGTAGAAGATATCCGCAATACCGGCGTGGCAAATGGCAAGCCGGCAGTGCTGATGATTGTTTTCCGGCAGCCGGGTGCCAACATTATTGAAGCCGTGGACCGCGTAAAAGCGCTGCTTCCGCAATTGCAGGCCTCGATTCCCGCGGGCATCAAGCTGGAAGTTGCCCTGGACCGTACCTCAACGATTCGTGCGTCAGTGGCCGACATTCAGATCACGCTGATCATTTCCATCGTTCTGGTGGTGCTGGTCGTTTTTGTTTTTCTGCGGAATTTACGGGCCACGTTTATTCCCAGCGTGGCGGTGCCGCTCTCACTCATCGGCACGTTCGGCGTGATGTACCTGCTGGATTACAGCGTGGATAATCTCTCACTGATGGCGCTGGCCATTTCCACCGGTTTTGTGGTGGACGACGCCATCGTGGTGCTGGAAGATATCACGCGCTATATGGAACAGGGCATGGGGCCGGTACAGGCGGCGTTCCGCGGCGCACGCGAGATCGGCTTTACCGTGCTTTCCATGAGCACCTCACTGGTTGCGGTGTTCATTCCAATTTTGCTGATGCAGGGACTGGTAGGACGCCTCTTTCGCGAATTTGCCGTGGTGCTGAGCACGGCCATCGCCATGTCACTTGTGATATCGCTCACGGTCACGCCGATGTTGTGCGCCAAATTCCTGCGGCCGGAAAGCGAGAAGAAGCATGGCCGCATCTATCGCGTCAGTGAACGCGGTTTCGATTGGATGTTGACGGTTTATCGCGGCAGCCTGCGCGTGGTACTGCGCCACCAGCCGCTGACGTTACTGGTAACGATTGGCACTGCTGTTCTTAGCGTCGTGCTGTACTGGTTCGCTCCTAAAGGGTTCTTTCCGCAGCAGGACACAGGGCGCCTGGGCGGCGCAATTCAGGCAGAGCAGGACATTTCCTTTCCCGCGCTGCGTGACAAGATGCAGCAGTATGTGCAGATTGTGCTGAAAGATCCGGCGGTAAATAACGCGGTGGGTTTCGCGGGCGGCCAGGGCAGCTCCAACACCGGACGCATGTTCGTGGTGCTCAAGCCGCCAAGCGAGCGCAAAGCCACTGCTGACCAGATCGTTAACCGGCTACGCAGCAAACTTGCGGTAGTCCCTGGCGCAACTCTCTTTCTAGTTCCTACGCAGGATCTTCAAATCGGCGGACGATTTTCCAATGCCCAGTTCCAGTACACCATTCAGTCAGAAGTTTTGCAGGACCTGAATTACTGGGCGCCGAGAATCCAGGCCAAGCTGCGCTCGCTCCCGGAACTGCGGGACGTGAACTCTGATCAGCAGGACAAGGGTCTGGCCGCCGAGGTCATCATCGATCGCGACACGGCTTCACGCCTGGGAGTTACACCCGCCCAGGTGGATGCAGCTCTTTACGCTTCATTCGGACAGGCGCAGGTTTCCACCATGTATCGGCAGCTGAACCAGTATCACGTGGTAATGGAAGTTGATCCCAGGCTGCTGCCCGGGCCGGACGCGCTTAAAAACACTTACGTAAAGTCGTCCACGGGAGTCGAGGTCCCGCTCTCATCGTTTACGCGCTACCAGCCTTCGAATACCGCGCTGCAAGTGAACCATCAGGGCTTTTATCCGGCGGTGACGCTGTCTTTCAATCTGGCGCCGGGCGTGCCACTGGGCAATGCCGCAAAAGTTGTCGAAGGCGCCATGCGCGACCTGGGAGTTCCGGCCAGCGTTCACGGCGGCTTTCAGGGCACCGCCGCCGCATTCAAAGACTCCGCCCAGAGCCAGCCGC
>DASYKK010000241.1:0-7824 GCA_035995565.1 Candidatus Angelobacter sp. | reverse complement strand
TTTTGAGTGCCGCCGTTTTGGATTTGGCATCGTTTCCCCTTCTGATGGCGCTGGCGCCGGGCCTGAGCGCTAAATTTCTTATCGTTCCAACTTCTTGCGAATATCTTCCAGTGCTGACCATCGCGGATTGGGCATCGCCGCGACGCAATCGCACTTTTCCAGATTCAGATTTTTGCCGCACTGCGGGCATAGCCCTTTGCAATCCGCGCGGCAAAGCTGTTTCACAGGCAGAGCCAGCAGGACCTGCTCCTTCAATACGTCTTCCAGCAGCAGTCCATCACCCTGATAATAACCAATCTCTGTGTCGGCCTCACTGATCGCAACCTCATCTCTCGTCGCGTCCACGCCCAGGGGCCGGTATAGCAAATCAAATTTTTCCGCCAGCGCATTATGCACCGGATCAAGACAGCGGGCACATTTCACCTCAACTTCCATCGAGAAGCTGCCCACCAGCCTGATGTCATCAACCACATTTCGCCCACCGCGGTTTTCCCGAATCAGTTCCGCGCGTCCCGCCGACTTCAAGGGTGCAGTCTGAATTTGATCATCCAGCAGCTCAATTGCGCCGGGCGCAAAAGATTCATCAAATTCCAGATTTCGGAGCTCAAGATCCTTTACTTTTATGAACATAAGGGGCGCTCCGGAAATTAGTAGCTCTGGTTTTGTCGGGGGAACGCTGGGACGATCGGCGACCGATGCCTGACGATCATTGACAATACTCAAGGATAAAGGGGGTATTTGAGAGTGTCAAGGAAGTAGCGTGGCGGCGGACTCTCTCCGCCGCCTGTTCACGCACTTTGTCGAGTTAGGTTAGAGGTTGCGCGTTTCAGTTCCGGTAGCTTCCTGCACTGTGCTGGCAAAACGGTCAGCCTGGCCACGAATTGCGGAAACAGTGGTGCGAACCTTGTCGCGACTCTGGCTAGCCAGATCACGTGCTGAGTCCGCCAGGTCACTGGCCCGTTGTGAAAGATTTTCCCGTGTTTCTTCGCCGCTCATCGGGGCAAAGAGAATCCCCAAACCAATACCAATTCCCAACCCTGCCAAAAAGGACTTCATGCTCAAGACTCCTGGTGGATTTGGCAGCAGATCGAGTGCCGCCTGCTACTTAAAGATGCGGATTCACCGCGAAGGTTGCCGCCCATTTTTGCACGAAGTCTATTGGGGCTGGCGCTTGTACTCTGCTCAGTTCCGGATGACTGAACTCTTTACTTGGACTTGGCCATCTTTTGCGACGCTAACTGCGCCGCGGGACTCCGCGGATCATCTTTCTGCAATTGCTGGTAAATCAGGGCTGCCTGCTGCGGATCTGTGCTCTCATACATCTCGGCCAACTCTAATTGCGCCTGGGATCTTGATACCGTCACTGTCGGGCGCTCGGAAAGGTCTTTATAAATTGTAATGGCTTCCGCTGCCCGATTCGTTCCCCGATACGTTGATGCAAGGGCCATTTTCGCCAATGCAGCCACATCCTTGTCACTGAAATTGGCCGCTGTCTTCAGCTCTTGTTCCGCGCCCGTCTTGTCTCCTGCCTGAATCAGCGCAATGCCGCTCATATAGCGGGCAATTCTTCCGGGAGAAACCGTCGAATGTCTGTCAGCAATAGCCTTAAACTGTTTTTGCGCCGCCTTTGCCCGGTCAGCCATCGTGGAGAACGTGGGACCCGCATCTTCGGCAGGGGCAGGTGAGCCTGCGGGCGCAAGTTGAGCGTCAAACGTACGCATGGCAGCGGACAACTCCGTGTTGGCTTGATCGGATTGCCGGCTGCGCCATGTGATCACGCCAGCCGTCAGCAAAACGGCTATCAATACAAGGCCGACTGTCCAAATTACCGTTTGACGGTGACCCGTGGCCCACAACGCTGCGCCCTGGGCGGTTTCGGCGAACTTATCTTCTTTCAATTGACGACGGGTATAACCTGGCACTTGGAAACCTTCTCGGTGGGATAAGTGGCAATGAAACCTTTAGTTTAGCAAGGAATCGCCAAGTTCGTCAAACGTTACTCGTGTGCAACAAGATTCGAACGAAGGAAGCCCCGGGGCAACTGCCCGTATTGACCTGCAAGCGACGATCACTGTATTGCATGTGAACAAGAGAAGCGGTGCAAACCTGGGCAGGTACAAAGTACATGGTGTCCTGTTCTCATCTTCTTTGCCTCGCCTGAAGAATTGCAACCATACCTCTCTGCCTGGCTTCAAACTCTGTAAGTAAACCCACGCATCAAATTATTAGGCGCTTAACGTAGCGCTACTGAGGCAGCCATGCGCAAAGTTGGTATCGCGATCGGTGTGATTGTAGTTTTACTTCTAGGAGCGGCTCTCATTGTGCCGCACCTGATCGACGTGAATCAGTATCACGGGCAAATTCAGTCACAACTGGAAAAGCGGCTGGGAAGAAAGGTCACCCTCGGCAAAATGGGCCTGCGTCTGTTCCCGCCAGCCTTCGATGTCGAGAATACTACGATCGCCGAGGACCCTCAGTTCGCTTCGGGCCGTCCATTTGCTACCGCAGACAAGCTGGCTGTGAGCGTCAAGTTTTGGCCACTGCTGCGCAAGCAACTCGAAGTTAATTCACTTGAACTTGTCCATCCGCATATTGAATTGGTGCGCAATACCCAGGGTGTCTGGAATTTCGCAACTCTAGGGCAGGAAGGCAAACCCGCCGCGGCGCAGAAAGTTCCTACCCAGCCAGCACAAGCCCCAACAGCTACAACAACCACCGGTCCGTCAGGCGCCCAGCCTCCTTCAACTCAACCCGCAACCAAGCAGCCCGCAGGCCAGCTCACGCTGGCGAATCTGTTCATCAATGACGGACAGGTGGCAATTACCGATCTGCAAAAGCACCAGTCGCGAGCGGTTTACGACCATATCGATCTCAACGTGAACGATTTTGCCCCTGACCAGCAATTCAGCATGAAGCTGACGGCGCACCTTCCCGGGGAGGGCAAACAGGCAATCTGGCTGGAGGGCAAAGGCGGCCCAATAAAAGAGGTCGACATGCTGAATACTCCATTCGATGGCACGTTGCGGCTTGATCAGGTATCCACGGGCGCGGCACAAAAATTCCTGAACTCGCAATCACTTAACGGAATTGATGCGGTAATCACCGGCGATGCCAAAGTAAAAAACGCCGGAGGCAAGCTGGCTTCCAGCGGAACGATTCGCATGGAAAATGCCCACATTCACAACGTGAATGTGGGCTATCCTCTCGCGCTCGATTATGACATTGCCGACGACTTAACCAGTGACGTAATCCAGATTCACAAAGGCAATCTCAAGCTGGGTGCAACACCCATTTCCCTGGCAGGCACACTCAATACCAAACCAACGCCTTCTCAAATGGATCTGAAACTTACCGCATCTAATGCTTCCATCGCGGAAATCGCGCGACTGGCGTCGGCTTTCGGGGTGGCATTCGGCAAGGACGTGGATGTAAAAGGCCAGATCAATGCTGACATCCAGGCACGCGGAGCCATGGACAAGCCGGCGCTTAACGGCCAGCTTTCCGCCCGCAATCTGGACATCAGCGGCAAAGAAATTCCGCAGCCAGTCAAGGTAAATGAAATCACCCTGGCTCTCACGCCGGAAACCGTGCGGTCCAATGAATTCGCCGCGACTACCGGATCCACTACTGTAAACGTCAGCTTTGCCCTTTCTCAGTACAGCGGCCCCAACAGCTTAATCAGCGCTACATTGCGAGCTCCGAATGCCCGCATCGGCGAGCTCCTCAATATCGCTAAAGCTGCGGGCGTTTCCGCGGTGGACGGCATGTCCGGTGACGGAACCCTAACTTTAGACGTAAAGGCACAAGGCCCGACGAAAAACATGTCTGCACTGAACTTTGACGGCACAGGCAAGGTCAGCAATGCCACGCTCAAGATGCCGTCACTGACGAAACCAGTTCAGATCAAGAATTCCGACATTCGCTTCAGCCAGAATTCCGCCTCGCTGCAAAATCTGGCCATAACGCTTGGCCAAACCAACGCAGGAGGCACGCTCACACTCAAGAACTTTGAAGCGCCGCAAGTCCAGTTCGCTCTGAATGCTGACAAAGTGAATGTGGCTGAACTTCAGCAGATCTTTGCTGCCACTCCGGCGCAACCGGCCAAACGCGCAGGAACTTTCTGGCGCCTGGTACCGGAAGCAGACGCTCAGACCAAGGGCGAGCCAAGCCTCCTCACGAAAATGACTGGCGGCGGTGCAGTCACCATCAGCACGATCCAGTACGACGACCTGCTTTTGAACAATGTTCACGCCAACGTGACACTGGACCACGGCTTGATCAGGATGAATCCGGTCACAGCCGACGTATACGGAGGAAAAGAGAACGGCACTATTACGATCGACATGCGTCCGGCGCAGCCCGTGTATGCCGTGAACTTGAAAACTGAAAAGGTGGACGCCAACAAACTGATTTCATCCGTTTCCGACGTGAAGCAAACCATCTACGGAATGCTGGCCTCGAATGTGAATGCCAGCTTCAGTTCCTCCTCGTCCACCAGTATCGTTCGCAGCCTGAATGGCAACCTGGCCATCGATCTAAGCAATGGCAAACTGATGAATCTTGATCTGCTGCACGAATTGGCATCGGTGGGAAAATTCGTGGGCAACGGTTTTGGCCCGCCTAAGAATTTTACTGACCTCGTCCAGCTCACCGGAAATTTTGACGTGAAAAACGGTCTCGCCCAAACGAATAACCTGAAAGCCGTCATTGATGGCGGAACCATGGCAGCCGCTGGACTGATAAATCTGGCGGACCAGTCGCTCAACTTGCACGTGACTGCCGTGCTGAACAAAGCAATCAGCCAGCAAGTGGGCGGCACGCAAGTCGGTGGATTCATGAACACCGCGCTAGCCAATAATCAGGGCGAACTCGTGTTGCCAGTAATTGTTACTGGCACGTTTCAGCATCCTCAGGTCGCGCCCGACGTACAACAGATTGCAAAGATGAAATTAGATAACCTGCTGCCGAACAGTAAAAATCCGGGCCAGCTGACCACCGGCATTCTCGGCGCAGTTCTGGGCAACAAGAACCAGAATGGAACTGCCGGCGGAGCCAACCAGCAGAAAGGCGGAATTGGTGGAATTCTGGGAGCGCTTGGTGGCCAGCAACAGCAGCAACAACAGCAAAATCAGCAGCAGCCTACCAGTCCGGCGGTCGGCGGCAACCAGGGCCAGCAGTCGCAGGCTACGCCAACTCCTGCTCCCAACCTGGGGGATGTGCTGGGCCAGGTGCTAAACAGAAAGAAGAAAGATCAGGTGACGCCAACGCCGACACCAACGCCGCAGAATTAGCAATTAGCACCTGGCAATCGGCATTTCGCAAACCTTTGCGATGAGTGATCGTGTCCCAAAGATGTTCCCAGGGCAGGTCAACGCGATCACCCGGATCAAACAGATCACCCGATCAATGGCTTTCCCCAGCCGCCGCCACCTGGTGACTCGATTCTGACCTTGTCACCCTTTTTCAGGCGTACGCTGGTTTTGCCCGGAAGTGTTTCACGCGTGCCGTCGTGGTGGATAACTTCGGTTCGGCCAGCAGCGCCGTCGGAACCGCCTTGTAATCCGTATGGTCCGCGGCTGCGACGATCGGCCAGAAGCGTTACTTCGGAATCGGCGAGCAGCTCAACTTCTCTCACGATGCCATCCCCACCCCGAAACTTGCCCGCTCCGCCGCTGCTTTTCCGCAAGGAATATTCTGTTACCCGCAAGGGATACGCATACTCTAGCGCCTCTGCCGGCGTATTGAGCGAGTTCGTCATGTGCGTATGTACGCCGCTCACACCATTTCGGTCGGGACGCGCTCCCATGCCGCCGGCAATTGTCTCGTAGTAGGCAAAAGACTCGCCCGTGCGTTCGTCGATCCCTCCGATCGTCAAATTATTCATGGTGCCGGAAGATCCGGCAGGCACGCGGTCTGGCATGGCCTTGGCCAGAGCCCTCAGCAGCACGTCCACGATGCGCTGTGAGGTTTCAACATTTCCGCCAGCCACTGCCGCCGGAGGACGCGCATTCACAACCGTTCCCGAAGGCGCAACCATCCGCACCGCTCGCATCAAACCTGCCGCGGCCGGAACATCTTCCTGCAGCAGGCAGCGGAAGACGTAAAAGCAAGCGGAGAAAGCAATCGCGTCCACCGCGTTGACGCTGCCGGCTACCTGCGGTGAGCTGCCGGTGAAGTCAACTGTCACCAGCGGCTTGCCTGCTGAGGCCGCTTGAAACGTGAGCGCTACGGCGATCCGCACGGGCCCCGAACCGGCGCCATCATCGTCGAGAAAATCTTCGGCTTCATAGCGTCCATACGGCACTTTGCTCAAGAAAGCCCGCATCAGTTTTTCAGAGTAATCCTGTAATTCGTCCATCACGCGCTGTACACGTGTCAAACCATAACGCTCGGTGATCTCCAGCAGGCGCGCTGCTCCGGTGTGGCATGCGGCAATCTGCGCATTCAGATCGCCTTCGCGTTCTTCCGGCGTGCGGACATTGCTGAGCAGAAGGCGGAAAACATCATCCTGCAACTTGCCCCCGGCAATCAGCTTGATGGGAGGAATGCGGATGCCTTCCTGATATATCTCGCGACAGATGCCCATTGAGCCAGCATACGTTCCTCCCACATCGGCATGGTGCGCACGTGACGCGACATAGAATGCCGGCTTCGCCGTACGCTTCCGCTTGCCTCTAAGAAACACTGGCGCGACGAGCGTGATGTCCGGCAGGTGCGTGCCACCGCAAAAAGGGTCGTTCAGAATCGCCACATCACCCGCGTTGAGTGTGAGTGTCTGCACTGCAGCTCGAACCGACATAGGCATTGACCCTAAATGCACCGGCATGTGATCGCCCATGGCGACGACCTCGCCGGCTCCATCAAACACCGCGCAAGAATAGTCGCGACGCTCTTTGATATTCGGAGAAAACGCCGTGCGTCGCAGAGCCGCGCCCATTTCTTCGGCAATGGAGTGGAAGAGGCTCTTGAAGATTTCCAGTTCGACCGGATCGCGCATGCGCAGTCAGCCTATCACGGCCTTGGAACTCGTAGCAGCAAGTCGGCCGCCACGAAAATAAAAAATACCACGGCAATCACACCATTCATGGTAAAAAAAGCCGCGTTCAACTTGCTGAGGTCATCCGACGCCACCAGCGAGTGCTCGTAAGCCAAAAGCGCAGCCACCACAACGATTCCGACGATTGCCAGCTTTCCGAGCCCAAATACTACAACCAGCGCCACAAGCAATCCGAGCATAAGCAAGTGCAAGGTACGCGCGACGATCAGAGCTTTGCGAACGCCCATCGCCTGGGGAATCGAGTTCAGTGAATTGGCGCGATCAAACTCAATGTCCTGGCAGGCATACAAAACATCGAAACCGCCGACCCAGAATGTGACCGCCGCTGTAAGCAGCAGAATGCGAGAATCGAGCGAGCCTCGGACCGCGATCCAGGCCGCAGCCGGGGCAATCCCCAAGGCAAAGCCCAACACCAGGTGCGACCAGCGCGTGAATCGTTTTGTATAGGAATAAAACAGCACCACGGCCAGCGCTACGGGAGAAAGATACAGCGTGGCGCGATTGAGTTCAGCCGCCCCAACAACAAAAAGAAGGCAGGCCGCAAGCACAAAGACAGTGGCAAATCTTGGCGAGAGTGTGCCGGCGGGAATGGCACGCATAGCCGTGCGGGGATTGGCCGCATCAATTCCGGCATCAGCAATTCGGTTGAAGGCCATCGCAGCCGAGCGAGCGGAAACCATGCACAAAACGATCCAACCCAGCTTGGCTCCGGTAGGCACGCCTCCGGCGGCAAGCATCGCGGCGCAAAGAGCAAATGGCAGAGCAAA
>DASYKK010000240.1:0-7237 GCA_035995565.1 Candidatus Angelobacter sp. | reverse complement strand
CACGTTCATGTTCTGCACAGCCTGGCCTGCAGCGCCTTTTACCAGATTGTCGAGACAGGAAACGATGACCAGCCGCTTGCCATCCGGCGCCAATGTGAAACCAAGGTCGCAGTAATTGGTGTGCAACGAATATTGAATCTGCGGCAGCTTGCCGGGAGGGAAGACGCGCACAAATGTGGAGTCCGCGTAATATTTGCGTATGCAGGTTTCAATCGCTTCCGCCGTCATCGCAGAATTCAGGCGAACGTAAATCGTTGATAAAATCCCCCGCGGAATCGGCAGCAGATGCGGCGTGAAGATGAGCTGTTCCGGCAATATGCCAAGCTGCTCCAGAATCTCACCCGTGTGGCGATGATTAAATACTGAGTAGGCGGAAAGGTTCTCCGCCACCTCTACAAAATGCGTCTTTTGTGTGGGCTGTTTGCCTGCTCCGGAAACGCCGGATTTGGAATCGCAAACAATCCCGTGGTTCAGGTCAACCAGTCCCGCGCGTACCAGCGGCGCCAACGCCAGGATGATTGACGTGGCATAACAGCCGGCATTGGCTACCAGCGCAGCGTCTTTCAGCTCGTTGCGATGCAGCTCCGGGATCCCATAAACCGCCTGCGCCATGACCTTATCGGCCAGCCCTGGATCTTCGTCTTTGAAACCGTAGATCGCGCGATACTCCGGTGTCTCCAGCCGCCATGCGCCACTCAAGTCGATTACATGAAGGCCCTGGGATACCGCTTCAGGAACCCACTCGCGTGACACTTCGTGCGGCGTCGCGAGAAAAAGTACGTTTACGCCTCTTGTATGTAGCGTTTCCCAGCGAAACGGCTCCAGCGGATAGCCGCCATTGCCGCTGACGTGTGGATATAACTCATCAAGCTTTGCCGTTGTGCCGGCCTCACCGTTACGGGTGAAGAGCACCGGCTTTTTTGCATAGGGATGGCGGGCGAGAAGGCGCGCCAATTCAAAACCGGCATAGCCGGTTGCTCCAACAACCGCAGGCTGGATTGTTTGCGGCATCAGGCGCGCATGTCCTCAAGGCGCGTCTGCAGCTTCTTGGCACTTTTATTGTCGGGCGTAATAATCAGGACCGTGTCATCGCCTGCGACTGTGCCCACCACTTCATCCCAGCCTTCAGAATCCACGCCCAGAGCAACGGGCTGCGCAGCGCCAGAGACGGTCTTGATTACCAGCAGGTTCTGTGCCCGCCGGACTTCCACCACAAACTCTCGAACCACGCGGGAAACCGCCGGCGTAGGATCGGGGCCTGCATCGCCATTCGGCAACGTATAGCCTTCCGCAGTTCGCACCAGCCGCAGCTCATTGATGTCGCGCGAAAGCGTGGCCTGCGTCACAGGGAATCCTCTGCGCGCAAGCACCTTCACCAGCTCCTGCTGGTTGGGCAGCGGGCCCTGATGAACGAGTTCGATGATCGATTGCTGCCTGGCCAATTTCGTCATACCGAATAATTATGCAGTGATATGTATAATTATGCAATTGAAGAAATGGATGTGTCAACACAAAAATAAGGGGATTATACCCTTGACACAGATGAGATTCCGCGATAATATTTCCCTGTAAGTCGGCAGTGCATAAATATACAGAGGGCAGGGAAATGAACCTCATAGACGTAAACGAGAAATTTAAGACTGAAGAATCCTGCTGGAATTACCTTGAGCAGATGCGCTGGCCTGATGGAATCCGCTGCGTAACATGCGGCCACAATGAAGTGTCCACGATCAACCGCAAGGTATCGAAGGACTCCGAAAACAAGCGCGGGAAGCTCTACCAGTGCCTTGAGACATCCTGTCAGCAGCAATTCAGCGCGACATCAGGAACGATCTTTCATGACTCCCATTTGCCGTTAACTAAATGGTTTCTGGCAGTAGCCTTGATTGCCGACGCGAAAAAGGGAGTGAGCGCAAAGCAGCTTCAGCGTCACCTTGGAATCGGCAGCTACAAAACAGCATGGTATCTCGCTCACCGTATCCGCAAGTCGATGGAAGAAACGGAGGGCTCTCTATTCACCGGAACGGTTGAAGTTGATGAAACGTACATCGGTGGACGTTACGACAAACGGCGCAAGAGGGCTCGTTACGAGAAACCCGCTGTAGTCGGCTTGATTGAGCGCGGGAACAGCGGCAGGGTCCGCACAATGCGTTTAAACACGGTTTCAAAAGCTACCCTGGTCGGCACGATCTTGAATCACACGGATGAATCGGCGCACATCATGACAGACGAACATGCGGGTTATAAATCAGTCGGCAAAATCCGCAAGCATGAATCAGTGAATCACATAAAAGAGGAATGGGTGCGCGGGAACGTCCACACAAACTCGATTGAGAATTACTGGTCGCTGTTCAAGCGCGGCCTGATAGGGAGCTTTCATCAGGTGAGCGTAAAGCACCTTGAGCGGTATATGGCAGAGTTTGATTACAGGTTCAATAACCGCAAAGACGTGGACATCTTCATAAAGACCATTGCGCGGATGTGCAACGTGTCCCCGATGCAATACCAGCAGCTTACTGCTGACCGCGATCCCGCCCTATAATCGGCTTGGGACTCCGTTTCTTCGGAGTCCTTACCTTTTTCTCAGGCATCGGCTTGGCCTTAAGAAGCTGTCCTAAAAGGCCGTCAAATTTCGCTTTATCTACCCTCATTGTGTTATCCTAATGATGTAGCTTAAAAGCTACAAATCCCAGACGGAAGAGTTGGGCATCGGTAAGCCCACGGGCCTTATAAACCCTTAACTCCTGGGACGGGGTTTTGCGGGTTCAACTCCCGCCTCTTCCGCCAGAGAACTCACTTTTAAGGGTATACCATAGCAGTGCTCAATAGTATTGGAAATCGCCCGATTCTTGTGTTAGGCTAGTAGCTTATAAGCTACGCACGGGGCGAAAGGTAAAGCTCGTGCTGGCACGGCCTCGAAATGTAACGGTTTACGAACAATCCTCCGGTGCGGCTCCATTTGATGATTTCATGGGAAAACTGAAAGACATTGATGGAAAGGCTGCGATTGACTCCCGAATAGGCTTACTGCGTCGGGGTTCTCTCGGAAAAGAATATGAAGACATTGGAGATGGTCTCATCGAATTAAAACTTAAAAAGGTCGGTCCCGGTTATAGGATTTACGTGGCCGATGATGGAGCGAACACGCTAATTCTCTGCGCTGGGAGCAAACGCACACAGAAGCAGGACATCAAAAACGCAAAAGGATATTGGGCAGACTACAAAACGAGAAGGGGAAAATCCAATGCCATTGTCTAGGCCATATAAGGCAGGACTCGATGAGAGGCTAAACGACCCTGAGTATGCTGCTGCCTATTTGAACGCCGCTCAAGAAGATGGTGTATTTTTGTTAGCACTCCGTGATGTTGCCGAAGTCCACAGAATCGGTAAAGTGGCCAAAGCGGCTGGTGTAAACAGAGAATCTCTATATCGTGCACTATCCACTCGGGGCAACCCGACACGGGAAACACTTGGCAGCATTCTTGAAGTGCTTGGACTTGAACACAGAGTTGTTCCCAAGGGCTCTGTAACCATTGCCCCGACTTCTGGCACTCCGCAATATCGGAGACGGAGTTATAGAACTCATCTGAGAGCAAAGAGCAAAGGCCATGCCATTAACCAATTGGCCTTCCCATTTCAAGATCAAGTCACGCCTGCCCTGGAGGCCGGTAATTTTCTGGCTGACGCCGTACACCAGATTAATTCTGTAGGCATTGGTCATTTTGGGATCGGCAAAGCGCAATCGGTTGTGTCTGGCTTCCACATTCAATCGCGCTATCTCAATCAAGAACCAAATGAAATAATGACAGTTCCACTAGATTTGCTGGTCGCTGCATCAACTGGTGTGGCAGCAGTCTCATTTGAAAGGAACCATGAGTCCTAAAAACAAAGAAACGCCAAGCCCGACTCCGATTGCAAAGTCTGGCATTGAATTTAGTAGGGTTGAGGATTTTTCTGAACTGTACGCTAACAATGTGATGTTCGAGTCAAGTCTTTGGGATATGAAGCTTGTCTTTGGCCAGACCGACCAAAACATTGGTCCTAACGCCATTGTTCAACATACGGCCGTAACAATACCTTGGGCACAAGCGAAGGTCTTAGCTTACACCTTGAGTCTTGCTCTGGCTGATCAAGAGGCTCGCTCTGGAAGAATCCAACTCAAGAAGGGCATAATTGGCGAATTCCCAGAGCAGATGCCAAAGGCGCTTCGTGACAGTGGGGAAATGTCCGAGGAAACATGGAAGGCGCTCAGAAAGATGCAGCAAGATTTCGTCGCCGCTAATCCAGAACTCGCCCTAAAATAAAACGCCGCTACCTTTTGGGAAATATGGGACCATTCTGATAAATACTCCCTCCCTGCAATCAATTGCAAGCGTCCAAGATTAGACGCTCCCTGTCACGGCTTACCTATAATCAATAGCTTACGGGCGTTTATGTGTCAAGGGTATAATCCCCAAAAATAAGGGGGAGAGTTGCGGAAACAAAACCCACCACGGAGGCGCGGAGACACGGAGAAAAGCAGAATCAAGTGGCCGCAGATTTACGCAGATAAACGCAGATCAGAAGACAAGAATTTTTTGTATGTTACTCACTTTGGGGGTTGTGGCTCGATCTGCACCCATCTGCGTAATCAGCGGCGAAGTTATTTCACCAGTTCGACCAATACCTTCTCTGCCTGTTGGTGAAGGTCCGGCGGCGCGCCGTACATCACACTTGCGGTCTTGCCTGATTTATCAAACAGGAACATGGTCGGGACGGCGGTGATATCGCCGAAAGCCTGGGCCGTAGCGGCATCGGTGATCGCCCAGTGCAGGTCGGGGCTCAACGTGTTCACAGTCTCCCGGACCTTGTCTTCTGGCGACTCCACCGCAAATGCCAGAATGGCCACGTTATCGCCATATTTCTTTTTGAGTTCGCCCAGCCACTCAAGGGTTGACCGGCATGGCGGACACCACGTGGCCCAGAACTCCACCATCACCACGCGTCCGGCTGCTTGCTCTGCCGTGAGAGGCTTGCCGGCGAGATCGGTCAGCGTGAACTTCGGCAGCGAAGGAATCGAAGCCATGCCTAAGCTGGCGCCTGCGCGTTCTCGGCTGACGACATCTTTCTTCCCGGCAAGGATCAGATCGATCATACGGCTTAGGTCATTCTTGAACTTCGTCTGATTGTCAGCATTGCGCCACGGCGCGTAACGTCCTGTGCCTTCTTTTTCGCCAAAGTAACCAAAATCGCGCGGCGCAGCGATCAACACGTCATCAAGAAAGATGGCGGGATAACCTTTCACGCCAAAACGGTCGGCCAGTTTTGAATCACCGAAGTTTTCGCTCACGAACGTAACTCTTCCCGGATATTTGGCGGTAACTTCCTGGGCCAGCAAACTTGCTGGGTCAGAGATGTTTCAAGTGTAGGGCCAGCGAACCAGAGTGAGCGTGGCCGTTTTGCCAGCACGCTGTTGCAGCGGCGCTGCCGGCTTGAGCGCGGCGTAATAAGCGGGAAGCACCTGCTCCACAATGACGCGTATACTCCGCCACTCATCGGAGCTGGGGGCAGCGCCCTCGGGTTTGTTCAGCCATCCATTTGCTTTCTCAAGAAAAATCTGGGCTATTGAGTCGTCGCGCTTGGATGCAGAAATCTTCTTGTATTCGTCCGCAACCTGGCGGCGCAACGCCATCTGTTTCGCGTCGTCGGGCACGATAGGATCCAGCATGCCGTAGTGCCGCGTGGCTTCAAGATATTGGTAAAGCGCCCCGGCATATGATGTCGATGAATCCAGTTCGCGAGCGAATTTGAGAGTGGAGTTCAGGGCGATAAAGCGCGGATGCATATCAATGGAACGCGGCGGCTGGAAAGCTGCATTTGTCTTTTGCTGAAGCGCTTCCAACTCAGGCAACACGGAACGCAGTGGAAATGGAACGCCCCTCCGCGAAATGTCCAGGCCGTAAAGAAAAGTGCCATATGCCGCCTCACCTTTCGCTTCGCCCATATATGCCAAGCCATCTTGTGGCTTGGTTGCTGTCGCAAACCCGCGACTGCCTTCCAGTAAAGGAATCGTCCGGCCTTGCGCAGCTTCTGAGAGTGCGCGGACCGCGGCAGGAAAACGGTCCCAATTCCGCTGGCGCGCATGTTTATCCAGCGTCGCATATTCCAGGCTGGCTTTGCCCCATTCGGCTTCAAATGCCGGCAAGTTGTCCTTGATAGCGTCAGCTTTCGCTTCAACTGTTCTTACGGCATGGAAGTAGTCTTCCGCCTGGCCCAGATTTTCCAGACTTAAATACAATCGCCCGCCGGACCGCGCGAAATCGGCGTCGTTGAGTCCCTTTTCAATGCCTTTAGCAAGGTCAGCAAGATCAGAATTTGCGATAGGCTTTTCTTTCAATGACTGTTGTAAGCGTCGGATCTCTGCTTTGGTCTGGGCAGTAGCATCCTGGGCGGATGCGTCGATGTTGGCGAGAAACAGAAGAGCGGAGAATGACAAGGCGATGAGGCGTACCAGCGGCTTATGCTTTGCAGTCACGTGATCTCCTGGGAAAAATGTGCGCAGTCAGTCCTATTGACTGCACTAACGGTGAGAACGTGAGCCAGATGGGACGGATGCTCATCTGGCTGGGACGAGTGTGCGGTTTTTTTGCGCGAGTTATCCGGCTGCATGCAGGATATTCAGCGAGGCGGAGAGATCAGGAAGTGGTTCGCCGGCTTTTGGAATCGCGGTGGTTGCTCTGGTTTTGTTTGTCCTGGTACCGAGACCGGGGAATCGCAATCATCTCTGGATGGCGAAAGAGAAGATGGCGAAAGAGAAGACCACGTCGATGAACAGGATCGAGTCACTCTGGCCTCGCAAATCTGCTATTACTTTTCGGGAAGAGGCATTTTCCAGGCAAAGCCGCTCCGCGGGTGCAGGCTGGCCATTCGGACATTGAACCATGTCAGGCAGAGGGCCGCAAAAGACATGACCTGTGCTGGTGAACTACTTCGCGCGTGACTAGTCGCGGTGGTGGCGCTATGATGAACTCGAAATCGGGCACAATGAGCAAGTTGTTCGGTTGAGTGGCGTCCGCCCCAGGGCGATGCGAAAAGAGCTCTTTGAAAATTGAATCAGTGGAATTGGGGCACGAGGACATGGGTGCAGAATTAGTTCGCGGGGCGAATTCTGGTGTTGAATATTTAGTTAACAGAGACCCTGCCAAACGAGATGGATTGAGGCGGTTTGAGAATGGAACGAAGGCCGAAAACAGCCTTC
>DASYKK010000239.1:0-5694 GCA_035995565.1 Candidatus Angelobacter sp. | reverse complement strand
TGGACAACGAAGCAGCTACAAAGCCGCATCCAAAGGAAGAGCGGCCTCAAAAGGGCAAATTGACACAAGCAAAAAAAGTAATCGCATCCGGAATGACCGAAGCCGAAGCGATTGACAGAGCTAAAGCCGGTGACGCGGAAGCTTTTTCAGGCCTCTACGGGCTGCACAAACGGCGCGTGTATTCATTGTGCCTGCGCATGACAGGCAACACCGCCGAAGCCGAAGACCTGACGCAGGAAGCCTTCTTGCAGCTCTATCGCAAGATAGCGACGTTCAGGGGCGAGTCAGCATTTTCAACCTGGCTGCACAGGCTGTCAGTAAACGTGGTGCTGATGCACCTGAGAAAGAAAGGCCTGCCGGAGATTTCTCTGGATGAGGCGCTGGAGCCGCAGCATGAAGACGGCCCGAAGAAGGATATCGGGGCCAGAGACAATGTGCTGGCGGGATCGATTGATCGGGTAAACCTGGAGCGGGCAATAGAGAGCCTACCACCGGGATACAGAATCATCTTCGTCCTGCATGACGTTGAAGGCTATGAGCACAACGAGATTGCGGAAATGATGGGATGTTCGATAGGAAACAGCAAGTCGCAATTACATAAAGCGCGCATGAAGCTGCGCGACCTGTTGAAACTCAGCAGAGCCGAAAAGGCCGCCCGCAGGTAAGCAATCCTAGCGGCTGAGAGTAAGACCCGAGTCCATAACGCGGAAGAAGCGACTGGACAGGCGGAGTGAAAACGCTGTTCAGTGTCACTGAAAAACGCGTTGGGGTCCCCCGTTAAGCGAGTTGGGAGAGGATGAAGAAAATGAATTGTCAGCAGTTCCAGGAAACACTGCCCTACATCATTGAAAGTGGTGGCGGGGGCGAGGATGAGTCGCACCTGCAGGAATGTACGTCTTGTGCATCATTGGTGCAGGACCTGCGCTACATTGCCGAACAAGCCAAATTACTTTTACCCATGCACGACCCGAATCCGCGTGTATGGAACAATATTGAACAGTCTCTGCAACGTGAGGGACTGTTGGAGGGTCGAATGCCCCCGCTGGGGCACATAAAGAAAAACTCGACCTCCCAAACACAAGCGAAAAGCTGGACGCCCCTAGGCTGGGCGCTGGCCCTTACGGCGGTAATCTTGTTTGCTGTCGTACTTATCAATTACAAACCTAAGCAGTTGCCACAGACCCCTTTGACGGCGCAAAATAGCGCTGCAGACCCAAATCAATTTAATACTGACGACCGGCAGCTGATCAGCCAGCTGTCGCAACAGGCCCCAGACGCGCAGGGCGCATACGAAGCCAGCCTGCGTGACGTGAATGCTTATATCGCGGACGCTGAGCAAGCCGCGAAGACCGACCCCAGTGATGCAACCGCACAGGCGCTGTTGCAGAATGCGTACCAGCAGAAGGAAATGCTCTACCAGATGGCGACCGCCCGTTCGTTACCCTGAACGGATCAGAAGGCAGGATACGGCCATGAAGCTTAATTTCGCGACACGCGCCTCGCTGTTGATGGCCGCTTGCATTTCTATCTCCGCTTACGCGGCCGATGCGCGCAAGGAAGCAAAGATCGATATCGCTGCCGGCGGCACGGTCAACATCGTCAATGGCGGCGGCTCCGTTGCCCTCCATTCCGGTCCCGGACATCAATTGCTCGTGAGCTACATCGTCCACTCTGCCAAAGTTGAAGTCGATCAGAACACCAGCGCCCACCAGCAGCGCGTGGAGCTTGTCACTCATGCTCTCCCCGGTGAAAAGCCCACCGCTGACGAAGCCAAAGTTGATTATGACGTTACCGTCCCTGCCGGCGTTTCCGTGAATGTAAGTACTACGTCCGCTCCCATTACCGCCGATGGCGTCAACTCAGAAATCGGCCTCTCTTCTGAAACTGGCCAGATCACTCTGCACAACATTGCGAAATCGCATGTGCACATTCGCAGCATGACGGCGCCCGTCACTCTGCAGGATGTCACGATGACTCGAGTGGATATTCAATCCGCCGGCGGCAATGTCCAACTTACCAACGTCAACGGCCAACGCGTTACCGTGGGCACTACGAGCGGCAATATCGGCTATCAAGGCGATTGTTCCGGCGGCGGCGACTACATTCTTACGACGCACAGCGGAGCTATTGACGTAACTCTGCCCGCTACCGCGTCCGTCGATCTCACTGCCCGCTCCACCACTGGTGCGGTTGAAAATGCTTTTCCGCTGCAACAGAAGTCGCATAATTCCTTTGTCCCTCAGCAAGGACGTTCCTTCGCAGGTACCTCCAATTCCGGCTCATCTTCAGTTGAGCTCCAGTCGTTCAGTGGTAAAATCCGCGTGAAGAAGCAATAAACACGCAAGCGCTTAAGAAAACCTTATGTCTGGACGACCAGCTTCCTGCCCCGGTGCACGCCGGGATTCGCGCAACTGATGCCATGCGTAGTCTTAATCGGGTTTATGGGTGCCGGGAAAACCACCGTGGGGCGCGAATTGGCCACGCGTCTGGACTGGAGATTTCTCGACCTGGACGACCTGATCGAGCAGCGTGAGCATATGTCCGTGGCTGAGATCTTTGCTTCTTCAGGTGAAGCTGCTTTTCGACGCATCGAAAGTGTAGCTCTTGCCGCTTTGTTGCAAGGGCGCAAGGCCTGCGGCGATCTTGTATTAGCTCTTGGCGGAGGTGCCTTTGTGCAGAAGCAAAACCGGGACGCGCTCAGTTCCGCCGGCGCCATCACCGTGCTTCTGGAAGCTCCGGTAGATGAACTGCGGCGAAGGTGTCAGGGTGAAAGTAAGGTGCGGCCGCTGGCCCAGCAGGATGCACGGTTTAACGAGCTTTTTGCCACCAGGCGCGCTGACTACGCTCTGGCCCGATTCACCGTGCAGACGCTGGATAAATCGGTCAGGCAAGTCACAGCGGAGATTGAACAGCTGCTGAAAGCGGCGGACGTTGAAATCTAAAAGCGGAAATCGAAAAGCGGAATCTAAACCCGAAATAGAACACCGGAGGTAGAAGAGTGAAAGCAGTAAAGCTGGCCATTTTCCTGAGCGTCCTGATTCTCGCGGCATCGGTATGTCTCAACGCGGCCGACAAAAATGCCGACAAACTCAAAGACAAGGAAAAGGGCAGCTCCAAGGTGGCCGACTCCGGCAGCTTTGGCATTTTTATGAATGGCAAGCGCGTAGGCACGGAGACATTTAACATCACGGAAACGCCCAACACTGACCGTGATCGTGCCTATTCCACCGCCTTCTCTGAAATCAAGTTCGATGACGGCCATTTCAAAGCCACGCAGACCGCCGAGATGCAGGTCTCAGCCAAGGGCGAGCTGCGATCTTATTTCTGGCACGCCACCGTCCCTCAGAAAGAAGAATCTTCCGTCGAAGCGAAAGACCAGCTTCTGGTGGAGCACATCACGCCTGCCGACCAGAAAAAACTCGATGTTCCGCACATGCTGCCACTCTCCACCATCATCCTGGATGACAACTTTTTCTCCCAGCGTGAGGTATTGTTGTGGTGGTATCTGGCCAACGGCTGCCGCCGCCAGGAAAACGCACTGGTATGCGGCACCGGCAAGTTTGTCATTCTCGTGCCTCGCCAGCATCTTTCCGGTAACGCAACATTGGAACTGCTTGGGATTGATAAAGTGATGGTAAAAGGCGTGGAGCGCGAACTGAATAAGATCAAGCTGGATATGACCGGCCCGCAGTCTCTCACCTGGCTCAACGACCAAAGCCGCGACTCCGACTCCACACAATGGGTCCTCTGGGTTGACGATCAATACCGCGTCATCAAGATGACCGTCGCCGGAACAAACGTTGAAGTAGTTAGAGACTAAAGCGCGTTTTCCAACCCGCGACTCACCAAATCGGCGCGGCACAAAAATCGAATCTTCCCCATCACCGCGAACATCTAGCGCTTGAAATGAAAATCATCGGGATGATCGGCGGCATTGGGCCGGAATCGACCATCGACTACTATAAGCGGCTGCTGGATGGCACACAGAAACGCAACCCCGGCAGCCCTGCCCCCACGATCATCATTAACAGTATTGACCTGCAAAAGGGACTGGCTCTGCTTGGGGCCAACCAGCTCAACGAACTCACCGAATTCATTGTCCCCGAAGTCATGCGCCTCGCCCGCGCCGGGGCAGAGTTTGGCTTCCTGGCGGCCAACTCTCCGCACATTGTTTTTGATGATATCTCGCGGCGCTCGCCCATTCCGCTGATAAGCATTGTGGAAGCGACGTGCACGGAAGCCAAAGCAAGGGGGGTCACGAAACTCGGACTACTGGGTACGCGCTTCACCATGCACGGCCGCTTCTATCCTGAGGTGTTTACCCGCGAAGGCATTGCAGTTATTGTGCCCACGCCTGAAGAACAAGACTACATTCATGACAAATACATCAACGAACTCATCCCCGGACAATTTCTGCCGCAAACACGCGAAAGCCTGCTCACGATTGCCAGACGCATGCGCGACAAAGATGGCATCCAGGCACTGATCCTGGGCGGAACCGAGCTGCCGCTAATCCTGACCGACAATTCCGCGCTCGGAATTCCCTTTCTCGATACAACGCAGATCCATGTCGAGGAGATTCTTTCGGAGGCCGCGAAATAGCTCGCTATAGGTTCAGGGCCGCTGCTTCATTCTGCGGCGCGACGCACCAGGACCACGGTCGCATCATCGGCCAGACTTTGGCTTCCGCTATAACGAATCACGTCGTTAGTTAGGCTCTGCGCCGATGGAGAATCTGCAGCCAGAGCGCGGGAAAGGCGGTCGATGCCATACTCGTTCCCCGCGGCATCAGTGGTTTCGATGATTCCGTCCGTGTAAAGGACAACGCTGGAACGGCGATCCATGTCAATCTGACTCTCGGAAAAATCACTATCGAAGATGCCGAGAGGCAGTCCACAATCGGTCGGGACGCTGGAGCAATCCGCGCCACGGCATAAGACTGGCGGCAGATGTCCGGCATTGGCGAAGGTCAGAGTATGTTGCGCTGCATCCAGTACAGCGTAGATCAACGTGACGAAACGGCCGGGCGGGAAATCTGCACGCAACGATGCATTCACGCCGCGCAACACGTCGGATGGATTGCCGCCGCCCGCAATGTTGCGCCGAACGATGGACCGCGTGGCCGACATCAGAAGCGCGGCAGCCATGCCCTTGCCGCATACATCGCCCAATACGATCCCCACGCGATGATCATCGAGTGGCACGTAGTCATACCAGTCGCCGCCCACTGCGCGGACCTGCACGCAATTCCCCTCCACTTGGTAACCGGCAAGCGACGGATGGGATGGCGGCAGGAGCGCAGACTGAATCATGCGCGCTTCATCCTGCTCGTTGAGGGCGCGCTCTTTCTGGAGTCGCTCGGCGCGGAACAGCCGGGCATTTTCAATGGCGGTGGCAATACTCCCCGCGAATGTGGTGAGCAGTTGAAGTTGTTGCGGCGAGAATCCATCCAACAGCGGACTCTGAGCATCCATCACACCGATCAGGCGTCCTTTGCAATGCAGCGGGATGGCAACTTCTGAGAGCGTCGAAGGTTCGCAGTGGAAGTAATACTGATTGCACCGGACATCAGGAGCGTACATCGGCTCTCCCGTCAACGCCACCCGCCCCACCATGCCTTCTGTGCCCCGCTTGAAGCGGTCACCCTTGCGGACATTATCAAAACCATGCAAGGCGATAACCTCAAGTTCATCC
>DASYKK010000238.1:0-4788 GCA_035995565.1 Candidatus Angelobacter sp. | reverse complement strand
AGCGCCGCCGCCTGCTGGACTACCTAAAAGTGTACGATACTGAGCGTTATAAAGACGTCATCCAGAAACTTGGCATCCGTAAATAACCGATCGAGAACGAGCGGACAAACGGTCGTCTAAGTGCCGGCGGGATACGTGTGTCTCCCTCGTCACGTGCTTAAGTTGCTCTCTTTTTGAATTCAGACTGCTGGTCCTCCTGGAAAAGAGGAACTGATGAAGCAGACAGCCACTGTTGAACTTGCAGGCGGCAAAACCCTCCAATTTGAAACGGGGCATTTAGCGAAACAGGCGCAGGGCTCAGCCATTGTGCGCCAGGGAGATAACGTTGTTCTTGGCACCGCATGCGCCTCGCCGGACCCCCGCGAAGGCATAGATTTCTTCCCCCTTACCGTTGATTATCGCGAATACACTTACGCCGGAGGACGCATCCCCGGTGGCTTTATCAAGCGCGAAGGCCGTCCGCAGGAACGCGAGACGCTGACCGCCCGCCAGATTGATCGTCCCATCCGCCCGTTGTTTCCGGAAGGCTTCCGCAATGAGACCCAGGTGATAGCCCTGGTGCTGTCAGCCGATACAGAAAACGATCCTGACGTGCTGGCCATTAACGCCGCTTCCGCGGCTCTGACGCTTTCTGAGATCCCGTTCCACGGACCAGTGGGCGCGGTACGCATTGGTTTGGTCAATGACCAGATGATCGTGAACCCGACGTATGCAGAAATGCGCGAAAGCCTGCTCAACATCATGGTGGTGGGAACGGCTGAAGGCATTGTGATGGTGGAATCGGGAGCGAAGGAAGTTTCCGAAGATCAGGTACTGAAAGCGATTGAATTTGCGCACGAGCAGATCAAGAAAATCTGCGCTGCGCTTACCGATCTGGCAGCCAAGAACGGCAAGAAAAAGCTGGAAGTGAAAGCGCCGGAATTTGATCAGAAATATTTTGACCAGCTCAAGTCAAAAGTCGGCAAAGAACTGGTTGACGCGCTGGACACGGCGAAGCATCCGAAGCACGAAAGCTACGAGAAAGTTCGCGAGATCAAGAAGGGCCTGAAAGCCGACCTGCCGGAAGACGACAAAGAAGCGGCAGCGAAACTTTCCCGCTATTACGAAGCGTTGCGCGAGCAGATCTTCCGCCAGCAGGTAACCAAAGACCGCAAGCGGCCGGATTCACGCGCGTTTGACCAGATTCGCGATATCTGGATTGAAGTGGGCGTGCTGCCACGCACGCACGGCTCAGCCGTGTTTACCCGCGGTGAAACTCAGGCGCTGGTTACCACCACGCTGGGCACGCCGGACGACGCGCAGCGCATTGAGCGGTTTGAAGGTGAAACCAGGAAACGTTTCATGATGCACTACAACTTCCCGCCGTTTTCAGTGGGCGAAGTGGGCCGCATGACGGGTGTTGGCCGTCGTGAAATTGGGCACGGAGCGCTGGCAGAGCGCGCACTTTTGGCCGTGCTGCCTGACGTCGAAAACTGGCCATACACCATGCGCGTGGTTTCAGACATTCTGGAATCAAACGGATCATCGTCCATGGCTACGGTTTGCGGCGCTTCGCTTTCACTGATGGATGCGGGAGTGCCGCTTTCGTCGGCTGTGGCGGGCGTTGCCATGGGTCTGGTGAAAGAAGAAGACTCGTACGCGATCCTGTCTGACATTGCCGGAGCCGAAGACCATTACGGCGATATGGATTTCAAAGTCGCCGGAACGCGGAAGGGAATTACCGCGTTGCAGATGGACATCAAGGTGATGGGCATCACGTCACAGATTATGCAGGAAGCGCTGGAACAGGCAAAGCGCGGACGTTTGCACATTCTGGACAAGATGGAAGGCACCATCACCACCGGACGCGAAAATATTTCCAGCTTCGCGCCACGCATTTACACGCTGCAGATTCCGGTGGATAAGATCCGCGACCTGATTGGTCCGGGCGGAAAGATGATTCGCAGCATTATTGAAGAAACCGGCGTGAAGATTGACGTTGACGATAGCGGCAGAGTGAACGTCGCTTCAAACGACGGGCCGTCTGCGCAGCGAGCGATTCAGCGCATCAACGACCTTACGGCGGTGCCGGAAGTCGGCAAGACGTATCTGGGCAAAGTTGTGCGACTGGCTGAGTTCGGCGCGTTCGTCGAAATCATTCCTGGAACCGATGGTCTGCTGCACATCAGCGAAATTGCTGAACATCGGGTAAAAGAAGTGAAAGACGAACTTAAGGAAGGCGACCAGGTACTGGTCAAGGTCCTGGGGATTGAAGGGAACCGCATTAAGCTGAGCCGCAAGGCGATCCTGCGCGAGCAGCGCGCAAAGATGGCGCCGCAAGGCGGCGAAGGCGATGGCGGCGGGTCGTCAGGCGAAGGTTCTGGCGGCGAAGGCGGGCCATCGGGTGAGGGTTCCGGCGGCGAAGGCGGTGAGCGTAGTAAGCGTCCTCCTGCTCAGCCACGCGGAGAAGGCGAAGAGACCGTTACATTCGAAGGCGGCGGTGATTTTGCCGATGACGCAGGCGGCGAGCCAAACTTCAATCGTGAAGACGCAAATCGTGAAACCGTAGCAGCAGGCAGAACGGACCGTCCGGATCGTCCAAGAGGCGATCGGCCGCCCGGCGGCGGAGATCGTGGACGCGGCGGAAGTGGCGGCAGGCATCGTCGTGGCGGTCCCGGCGGAGGCCGTGGCCCGCGTGGTGGAGGCGGCGGCGATCGGGGTCCCCGAGGTGGTGGAGGCGGAGATCGCGGCAACCGCTAAAGTTCGATAGTTAAACAAAGAGACGCAGCCAACGCTGCGTCTCTTTTTTTGCTGCCAAAATCAAATCGGCCAACGAGTTTCATCACCCATTGGCCGATCTTCTTTCGCGAATTGTCTTACGCGGTCGTTCCCGCTCCGTGGCACTTCTTGTATTTCTTGCCTGACCCGCATGGGCAGGGATCGTTCCTACCAACCTTAGCTTGTCCGCGCACTACCTGTTGCGGCGCAGCACTCCCGTTTGAGCCAGCCATGCGAGCCTGTTCCAGTTCTTTCTTCTTGCGACGCTGGAACTGCGCTTCCAGATCATCCATGGAAGTCGACGCACGCTTTCTCGGCGGCAACTGCTGCTGCGGCTCATCGCCATTTTCTGCTGGCGAAGTGGCGGCAGGCTGGGCAGCAGGCGCATCCACAATCTGCATGTGGAACAAATAGCGCACCGCGTCCTTCTGCGACTTTTGCATCATCTCTTCAAACATGTCAAACGACTCGCGCTTATACTCCACCAGCGGATCGTGCTGGCCGTAACCGCGCAGCCCGATGCCTTCTTTCAGATGGTCCATGCTGAGCAGATGGTCTTTCCACAGCGTGTCCAGGACGCTCAGCATGATCATGCGTTCGTGATAGCGCATGGCATCAGCGCCAATCTGTTTTTCCTTGGCGTCATACAGTTCTTTCAGTTTCTCAAAAACCTGATCACCCAGTTCCTGACGATTAAGCTGGCCGGCATCAACGCCTTGTTTCTCCATCTCAAGGCCAAACTGTTCGATCAGAAATTTATTCAAGCCTTCAATGTCCCACTGGTCGGCATGAACATTGCGCGGTGCAAATTTATCCAACGCTTCGCCCACCATGTTGGCAACATAATCTTCCAGGATCAGATCTTTCTGGTCGATCCCCGCAAGCAATTCCTTGCGCAGACCATAAACTGCCACGCGCTGCTTGTTCATTACGTCGTCATATTCCAGCACGTGTTTGCGCGACTCAAAATTCTGCGCTTCCACCGCTTTTTGCGCGACCTCAATGCGGCGTGAAATCAACTTCGATTCAATAGGCACGCCTTCTTCCATGCCCAGGCGCTGTAGCAGCGTAGAAACCCAGGCCTTGGCGAAGATGCGCATGAGATCATCTTCCAGCGAGAGATAGAAGCGGGAAGAGCCAGGATCACCCTGGCGGCCGGCGCGTCCACGAAGCTGGTTATCGATGCGGCGGGCCTCATGGCGTTCTGTGCCCAAGATGTGCAGGCCGCCCACTGAAACAACTTTCTCGTGCTCGGCATCAGTTTCTTTTTTGTATTTGTTGTAGGTTTCGTTCCACTTATCGGCAGGGCACTTATATTCCTGCCCGTTGTAATAGAAGACGATATTTTCCGACGTGTCCTGCTCCAGCGCTACTTCGCCGCCTGCAGTGCGCAGTTGCTGCGCGATGCCTTTCTTCACCATCTCCTGGCGGCCCATGAATTCGGCATTGCCGCCCAGCAGAATGTCGGTGCCACGGCCGGCCATGTTGGTGGCGATCGTTACCTGATTCATGCGGCCTGCTTGCGCCACAATCTCAGCTTCCTTCTCGTGAAACTTGGCATTCAAAACCACGTGTTTTACGTTCTTCTTCTTTAGCAGATCGGAAATCCGCTCTGATTTCTCAATCGACGTGGTGCCCACCAGCACTGGCCGTCCTTCAACGGCTATCTTCTGGATCTCGTCCGCCACCGCGTAATACTTTTCTTTCTCCGTGCGATAGACGACGTCTGCATTCTCTTTGCGCAGCATCGGCTGGTTCGTGGGAATCACCACCACCAGCAGCTTATAAATCTTGTCGAACTCCGCGGCTTCCGTCTCTGCTGTTCCGGTCATGCCGGCCAGCTTTTTGTACATGCGGAAATAATTCTGGAAAGTGATGGTCGCAAGCGTCTGCGTTTCCCGCTCGACCTTCACCCCTTCTTTGGCCTCGATGGCCTGATGCAGACCGTCAGACCAGCGGCGTCCCGGCATCAGGCGTCCAGTGAACTCGTCCACAATCAGCACTTCGCCGTCTTTCACCACGTACTCCACG
>DASYKK010000237.1:0-2887 GCA_035995565.1 Candidatus Angelobacter sp. | reverse complement strand
ATTCCCCAGAAGTTTTCCGGGCGATAGAGCTCGATGCCGTATTCCCGTTCGCCGGAATCCGCCCAAACCACCTGGCCAACGCGCCATTTATATGGCGCAAGCATGGCCACGCGAACTTCCATTTTGGGTTCCAGCGGAACTGCTGAACGGATCTTGGCGCCGTGCCGGTTCACAAGAATGGTTTCCGCGGCCCCACTCACGTGAGACCCGTCACTCTTCTGGCCGGAGACCGCTAAGGCTAGCGAAACAAGAACACGAGAGCTTCTACGCCCTCGTTCCTGTGGAATGAGTTGCGCCATATGTCTCTTTTAAGACAAAGCTTAGATTTAAGGAAACTATAGAGCCCGCGGCCAGTTACAGCTATATTACCGGCAACTCGGTTCTGCCGATACCAAAAACAAAGGGGCTATTGTCCTACGGTAATCTCGACTGTCAATACCTTCGAATATTCCTGCTCCGCGCGAGCAGTGACTCTTTTATGGACGGAAGCAACATATTTAAAATCAATCACTTAGCAACATGTTTGCCCTATCCAATATTTATTAGAGCGTTCCGCAACCGCGGACATGTCTAGGAAGCCAACGCCTGGGCTAAAGTACTGGCTCAATACTGCTCACATAAATTGTCTGAGTGGCTTTGTCCAGCGCACCTTTGATCCTTACCCTTTTCGCGGCGAGTTCCGCCGGTCTCTCCTGATCGCTGAGTTTGTAGACCTTCTTCGTCGCCGGCACATAGAGAACGTACCCATATCTTCGGGCGCATCCCTTCACGCAATTCGCCTGCGTATTTACCTTTGCCTTCTTCATGATCTCTTTGTGCGAGTCCTTCGTTGCGCACTGGCCATCAGTGATTACGCCGACAAATGTTTGGATCGGCGCTGTGGCTTTCGCCGCAGTCTTCTGCGTTTTCGGCTGCGCCGGTGCGCCCTGAAAAGCAAAAGCGCAGGCTGACAAAACGGCGCCGGCAAACAGCGCAGTCAAGGCTCCATATTTTTTCACTCGATTCTCCCTGTCAGCAAGTCGACTGACTGTTAGTTTTCTTTCAAATGCTCACTGAAGAACCGCACCATCTCCACCGTTGATCGTATGCGGTTGGGAATCTTGCGCCAGCCGTGGCCTTCGTCGGGAAAGAGGATGTACTCCACCGGGACATCGCGATCTTTCAATGTCTTTACAATCTGCTCCGCTTCAATCACCGGTACATTTGTGTCATTCGCGCCGTGCTGCACCATGGTCGCCGCCTTGATGCGATCCAGTTTGTAAATTGGCGACAAACGGTCCAGCATCTCTTTCTGCGTCGCCGGGTCACCGTATTCAACCTTGGAGATCGCTGCCATCCAAGGCTGTGTGTGCTGGAAAAACGTCATGAAGTTCACGATGCCGAACAGGTCTACTCCCGCGGCAAACAAATCAGGATATTCCGTAAGTCCAGCCATCGTCATATACCCGCCGTAGGAACCACCCGTGATGCCAATTCGTTTGGGATCGGCAAGATGGTTGTTCACCAGGTAATCGACGCACGCCTTGATGTCCTTCACGCCATCGACCCGCAGCTCGCCATTATCAAGGTTCACAAACTTCTTGCCAAAGCCTGCCGATCCGCGCACGTTGGGCGCAAACACCCCAATACCCTGCCCCAGCAATGCCTGATAATCGCTGCGGAACGGGGCGCGCTCCTGCCCTTCCGGTCCACCATGAAAACTCACGACATACGGTCCGGGGCCGGCCTGATTTTTAGGACGATACAGCCATCCGCTCAGTTCTAATCCATCAAATGACTTGAAAGTAACCAGCTCGGGTTTTACAAGCGCCGCCAGGTCCACTCCCGGATGCGGACTAAAAGTCAGCTGCCGGAACTGCTGAGTCTTCACGTCCATTATCCAGATGTCGGTTGGCTGGGCAGCCCCGCCAATATTCATGGCCAGCTTTGACCCGTCCCTGGAAAAAGTAAGTCCTCCCGCCAATTCTCCAGGCAGCTGCCGCACTGGCGTGTCCTTGTTCTGTGCCGGAACGTAAAGCGAAAGCGCGTTTTTGCCCTTCACGTTCCACAACAGAGCGGCCATTGTTCCCTGCTCATTCAGTCGCCCGCTGTCGAGCTCTCCGTCAGGACGCGATGCCAGAATCTCAATGTTTCCCGCCGTATCGTCCGCGACCAATTTGATCCGCCCAAAGGCCATCAGGTCGCGATCTTTGTTCGTACCGATATACGCCGCGCTGCCATCCGGCGCCATTTCGCCAAAGAAGGTCGCCACGCCATCATGCTTCGTGATCAGCGTGTCTTTGCCGCTGGTTAGGTCCAGCAAATAGAGATTGTTGTCGCCGCGGTTCTTCAAACGGCTCAGCAGCGCCCGCCTGCTGTCCCGGGAAATTCCCTCGATACCGCCAACGCCCGGGTTCTTCGCCACCAGCCTGGTCTCACCCGATGCGACATCGATCATGAAGCTGTCGCGCGACGCGGGATCGTTGCGGCTGGAATCAATTGCAATCTGCTTCCCATCATCAGTCCAGGTATCGAAGCCATTGTTGTCTTTGCCACCTTGTGTCAGCAGCTTCATTCCGGTACCGTCAGGCCTCACCATATAGATTTGGGTGTTTAGTCCGCCGCCTGGCGCGATCGTAACGGCAATCCAGTCGCTCGCCGGAGACCACTGCTGCTCCGTCACCGGATCGTCGCCATTGGTGACCATGCGCGGATAGCCTCCCTCTGACGGCACAATCCAGACCTGCGGCGCGCCGCTCATGTTGGAGATGAAGCTCACCCACTTCCCGTCGGGGGAAAACCGGGGACTCACCGCGCTCCCAACGCGCGCCATCCGTGCCACGGCTGCGACAAGATTCTTTTTCTGGTTCGCTTGCTGCTCGGTTTGACCTGCCATCACGGCTCCGAT
>DASYKK010000236.1:0-4729 GCA_035995565.1 Candidatus Angelobacter sp. | reverse complement strand
CACAGGGGGTATTGGCCTGGCCAATTTGCGTTCAGCAGTTAACAGGGCTGCTCGAGCGAAAGGCTTAAAAATTGAGACACAGTCAGATGAGAAGTGTTTCTATGTCTGGAAACGCTGATTAGGCCGCAACTGGCGCATTTCTGCGGCTGTTCATAATGGAAGTAACAGGGCAGCGGTGCATAAAAGGGGCTGGTCTTCCGAATTGCCGAGGGGTTCATAGAAGGCATATTTGGATTGATGCAATCCTTACGGGGCCAGGATTTACGGATTAGGCGATTTTAATGTTGACCTGTTCACTTTGGGACAGCACACGTTCCCGAATCGGAGATATCGTGTTATTTAACGCGGCTCCCCGCCCGGTTCGCTTATGCCTAAGAGGCGCAAAACCGATGTTCAAGGAATGTGGATCAATCCCCACTCAAATATGAATGGCGGTCGGGTGGATGGCTGGGATCGCCGAAAAACAGACAGCAGCAATTCCCGATATCTGGAGCTGGCGGACGTGGTCTTGCGGCCAAAAAACGCGGAGCCAAAGAAAGCAAAGCCGTAGGAATGGAAAAATTCCATGGGCAAAGGATGATGGCGTGAAAACAACAATATCAAGACTCTCTTCCCTTGAGCACGATATCCTGGAGTGGGCCATCAATTCAGAGCTCTTTGAGGACATTGAAAGGGCAGAGCTTTCCGGCTGGAGTTCATGGGACCGTACGGGCGTTCTCACCCGGAGCAAACTTGTGATCGATTGGGACACACCACCTATTGCGCCCTATGCAGAACTTATTTTGCAGCGCCTGCAGGGTCTTTCTGAAGGCTCAAATGATAAATACGCCCAGGCAGCAAGGGACCTGGAGGAAAGAATAAAGCCGCGACATTAAATCCGCCGCGTAAACGATTTGGAAATCGCTTCCGATGAAGGCCGGACAGGCAACGGCTAAAGGTACGGCGCGACGGACCCTGTGGCACAAGTAAAAAGTGCGGCAACGAAAAAAGCACCTGCGAACGGGTGCTTTTTTGTTCCAGATTGCCTGATTTTAGTTGGCAAGCCCTGCGGCTCTTTTATCGGGGGAACTCCAGGCGGCGGGGCCAGCATTGGTTTCGATGATTGGAGTTACGTCAGATAACACGCCCAGCATAAGAGGGGACCCGCTATTGTAAAAGGTTTTGCCCTGCATGGAGACGATGCGAGTGCCATCGCCCTGCCGGACGCGGAACGTGGTCTTAAAGTCGTTGCGACGCCGTTGCGCGGCCTGCAGATTGGCAAACACCGTCTCCCGATCACCGGAGTAATACATCAAGTCCATCAACTGGCCCAGGCGGACGCGGCTGGATGACGGGAATCCAAGCAGTTTTGCGGCAGCCGAGGAAAATGAGAACGTGTCATTCACGATGTCGAGTTCCCACGTCCCAGCCCGGGTGACCTGCTGCAATAGCTGAACGCGTTCCTGGCCGATGCGGATCTCGTTTTCCAGAGCCTTAGTTTTGTGCTGGAGTCTGGCGACGCTGCGGCGGCGCTGCATGTCGCTTCCGTGCATGGGATAACTTTCCGCCGGATTCACGTCAGTATGCTCGCCGCAAATGCTGAAAAAGAGCTGGCGATGTTCGAGGCGGTCAAAAACTCCAATGGGGTATCCGCACAAAAGATCAAAAGTATGCTGCTCGGCGAGTTCGTTCCAGAGTTCTTCAAGGCGCACTGTCGCATCGCGCTTGCCTTCCGACCACAAAAGGGCGACCATCTCACCAAAAGCAACCAAACGGTGGCCGGGTTTTGTCCGGGCAGCAGCCTGGTTTACCAGGGCGCCTACCGTTTCCTGGAACTTCTGTTTATCCGGTCCGCCGCCAACCATGAAGCCGGCCAGAGTCTTAGCCGCGTCCAACTCGATAAATAGACCTGCCTTGGTGGCAGCAGAGACGTCAATTTTTCGCAGGCGCAACTCCTGCGCCAGCCCCTCACGGTGGGCTTTGGTGGCAATAATCAAGGCGGTATCGCCCGCTTCCACGGCTGTACCAATATGCTGCCCCAAAGCTTCAATCAAGGCCGAGTCATTCTCATAGAACTGAACGGCGTGGCGGCAGGCGTGCTTTACCGGATTAATCTCGATTTCGGCGATACGGCGTTCAGCCATGTTTCAACCAACTTTCACCGGGGGCCGCTACCGAAGGCGGACCGCCCCGTACCATAAGATGCAATGTAATGAGGGTACGAAGACTACTTTTTTGCGCGTATTACGGCCGGTTCAGCCGTAATCTTACCCCCCCGTTTGCCAAGACCATTATATTCCCAGACGAGCGTAGTGTTGCCCACCTGACCGCCCCCTCGGAACGGCATGTCATTGTTTGTTGGCGTGTTGGATAAGATGCTGCCGTTTGGTTGGCGGCAATAAGCGGAATCCAAAACTTTTGCATCTAAATGGACCATGGAACATCATCGACGTAACTGGAAACGTCTCCTCAAAAAACACAAACCGATGCAGCTAGTGGCTGCTTGTGATGCGCTCACGGCCAAGCTTATTGAGCAGGCGGGATTTCCTGCCTACCAGGTGGGTGGCTTTGCCCTCGACGGGATGCGCTTCGGCTTTCCCGACATGGACGTCAGCAGGCTGGGCGAAAAGTCAGGCGCAGTGCGCGACATTATCCATGCCTGCAATTTGCCGGTGCTGGTGGATTGCGACGACGGCTACGGAGATGAAAAGAACGTGGTCCACACGATCCACATCTATGACGATCTGGGCGCGTCCGCTATTTTCATGGAAGATCAAAAGGCTCCGAAGCGTTGCGGACACATGGGCGGCAAGGAGGTAATCGAACCGAAGGCCATGGTGAATAAGATACGGGCAGCGTGTTCCGCCCGCCGCGATGCTGAGCAGCTTTTCATCATCGCCCGCACGGATGCGATCGCGGTCAACGGCGTTGACGATGCTCTGCGCAGGGGCGAGATGTATTTGAAAGCCGGAGCGGATGGGGTGTACGTGGAAGGACCGCGCAATATAAAAGAGCTGGAGGCTGTAGGGCGCGCATTCAAAGGCGAACCACTGGCAGTAACAATGCTTGAAGGCGGTGGCGTCACGCCGTGGACGCCGCCAGAAGAGCTTTCCCGCTTAGGCTTCAATATGATTCTTTATCCAACCACCCTTCTTTTCCGGCAGACACGTGCCGCACAGCGTGCACTCGGCGACCTTAAGGCCGGCCTTCCCATGCCCGAAAAAGAGAGCGTCACGATGGATGAGTTCGAGAGGATCGTGGATATTGCCTATTGGAAATCAATCGAGGAGAAGGCGCTGCCACTCGGCGAGAGAGTACGCCAGACGATCAATAAAGTTGTAAAGAAGATTGCCTGATTACGTTGATATGACTACAAAACGCAATGGCAGGAACTCCAAGCCGTCAATGGCCCTCCTGATCATGGATGTTTTCAATGACATGGAATTTGAAGAGGGCAAACAACTTTTAAAGCACGCTGTGCCGATGGCAAAGAAGATCGCCAGCTTAAAGGAACGAGCCTCGGCCGCGGGAATTCCCATCATCTACGTGAATGACAACTTCGGTCATTGGCGCTCGGATGTTAAGAAGCAAATCTCCCACTGCCTGAGAGATGGAGTGCGGGGCGAGTCGATTGCGCGTTTACTGGTGCCAGACGATTCTGATTACTTTGTCCTGAAGCCGAAGTCATCCGGATTTTTTGGAACAACGCTCCACACATTACTCCAACACCTTGGGACCGCGACCCTGGTGTTGACGGGAATCGCGGCGGACGTCTGCATTCTTTTTACAGCACACGATGCTCACCTGCGGGATTACGAAATTATTGTTCCGTCAGACTGCGTGGCTTCGAATACTTTACGAGAGACCCGGATGGCGCTGGATAATATGAAGAAGGCTGCGCATGCTGTGATTTGCAAATCATCGGCGCTTGATTTCAAACGGCCAATGAGCGGCTCCACGGCTGAGAGACGGAAAGCCCAAAACCTGACCAGAGCGGCATGAATTGAAACTTTTGGCTCAAACGTTCTCTTCACCTTACGGTTAACGCTCTGCGAACAATGAGCTACATACACTCGTCCCGTGGAATAATTTTTCGCAATCAACCCCCATTTTTCTATTGATTGTTCGTTATTTGTTTGCTATACTGACTCTGGTTCTCGCCGGGAGCGGCGCCGGCGAACCGTCACTAAACAGGCAGCAGAAACGAAGCTTGTTGAGTGATCCAGGGAATCCCAAGCGGGAGGCGGGAAACCCAAAAAGGCCAGCAACCACGCGATCGTAGCCGGCCCACCGTAAGGGTCACAGAGAGCGTCCTCAGGGAAATTGCCAAAATCGCCGAAATTGCCAAGAGTGGCAATTTTGAAGCCCTTCTGCGATTCCAAACGGGCAATTAGCACAATAGTAAACCAGTAAATAGAACAACAGGGAAACGTGTGTTTTTGCAGCCGCCAGCTAGTAGCCGCCAGCTGCTCAACAAGAGCGAGCCAGGCTATTGGTATCCGGTACCCCGTATTTGGAAAACCAAAAACCAGGCCTTGGCCCTTGGCCGTTGCAGAGACGAAATCAAGAAGCCAGGAGACCTCCGCCTGCCGGGCCGGCGGAAATTAACGGAGCGAAGCGATGAATGGAAAGATAACCAGAAGCAAGACGAACGAGATGACCAGAAAACGAATCATGGCGGCGATTGTGGAATGCGCCGAGAGGCTGGGAGAGCCGCCCAGCCAAAATAAACTCATGCGAATGATCGATT
>DASYKK010000235.1:0-2331 GCA_035995565.1 Candidatus Angelobacter sp. | reverse complement strand
TCCTTGCCTTCAGCCATTTGCGGCGCGGCCGTACCGACCTTGCCCTCATAGTTCATGGTGTAAGAGTTTCCCTGCGCGTCCTTGCCCTGAATGGTGTATTTGACCGAATCTTTGGTGGCGGAGGTCACCACAACGGTTTCCTGCGCGGGCGCCTGGCCGCTGATTTTCGACTGGGCGGGATCCAGCTTGTAAGTGCCGGCCCAGTGATTCGCGGGATTCCTGGGATCGCTATTGGGTTGATTCTTCTTTTGGCTGAATGCAACGGTGCAGTTCAGTAGCAGGACTAGAACCAGGAATCGCTTCATCTTCACCACGGGGCCTCCTTAAGGCTACGCGGAATTAGATTCCCGCAGAGAAGTAAGTGTCAAGGGGAAGGCAGATGCACTCCGAGAAAACTTCTTTTCACGCTTTAAGGGTATGAGTAAAAATCATGCCCTGTTGCGTGTGGAGGCCATGCTATTGGAGAAATAGCCGTAGTATAAGCCGTTGAGGAAACGCCCAAATTTGAAGAACCAGGTGACTCGATGAAAAATTCCGATTCGATGTTCCGTATGTTGTCGTTCCGCGGAAACTCTCTGCGGCAAGCCGCAGTTTATCTGGCGATGGCGGCCAGCCTGGGATTGTTTGCCGGACGGGTCAGCGGAGTACATGCGCAGGCGAAGACTACCGCGTCAGTGACAGAACAACTGGTAGGAAGCTGGAAGCTGATGTCGCGGGTGAGCAAGCTGGCCAGCGGTGAAGTTTCAGTTGATCCCGGGCTGGGGGCGAAACCCTCGGGCGTACTGATCTACGATGCCTCGGGGCACATGGCAGCGCAGCTTTCGCGCCAGGGACGCACGATTGACATGCTGAAAGAAGAATGCGGAGCGATGGCCGCGGTGAATACGTCGCCCAACACGGCCAATACGATTCTGGGTTATGACGCTTATTTTGGAACGTACACCATCCATGAAAAAGAAGGCTTTGTTACCCACCACGTTGAAGCGGCGCTCTGGCCGGGTAACCAGGGAACCGACATCAACAGATCCTTCACGTTGAAAGGCGACGAATTGAGCATTACTTTCAAGACCACTACGCAAGATGGACAGCCCGTTACCCGAACCCTGGTTTGGCAGCGGATCCGATAAGACGAAGACATCAGGTGATCGGGCGAGCGCTTACCGCTGATCAACGCAGATGACACTCGTCGGAAAAGGGATCAACGCCGAAGCAGAAACACTGGCCAGGAACGCTGGAATAGTTGAAACGGACGGGCCGGCAGCGTCACTACCGGATATAGACTTGAAAAGCGGATTGAAAGGCAGAGAGACCAGAGATCGGCGTTCGTCTGAGCGGGACGTGCGTCATGGCAAGATTGGCCGGAGCATTTCTGACTTTTGTCTTTATCTGTGCAAACGCCCCAACGCCCAAGGGTAAACCGTTCCGAATCGAGAACAGAGAGACCGTCGTCGCTGGATTCGCGCCCAGGCGGAAGTTGATTGACGGAATATCTGATGGTCGGAACATTTGATCGGTAAACACGTGATCGATAGACATTTGCTCGATAATCATTTGCTCGACGAGCGGTTGATCGATGTGCGCTTGATCAATGAAACAAGATGTAGGAGAAGTACCATGAAGATCAGTAATCGGCAGATTGCAGACGTCACCATCCTCGATGTGAGCGGTCGCGTGGTGGCGGGAGAAGCGGTCCTGCTGCGCGACAGCGTACGCGGCTTGATCGCTGGCGGAGAGACGACCATAGTTTTGAACCTGGCCGAAGTGCCGTACATTGACAGCGCCGGCATCGGTGAGCTGGCAAGCGCCCTGGTTGCGGTGCGGAAACAGTCCGGATGCCTGGGGCTGCTGAACCTGAGCAGAAGAGTTCGCGAGGTTCTGGGAATAGTAAAGCTGTTGACGGTGTTTCCGGTTTTTGACAATGAGGCCGAAGCGCTTGCCACATTTACCGTGCCGCAGGACTATTCGCGGGAATTGAGAGCCCGGGCGGGCTGAGCGGCAGCCCGGGATTCTGCTGGACGCGTGAGACACGGATTATGTCGCGCTTTTCGCCGCCTCCGCCGAGAGCGGCGTGCTGATCGACTCGAGAGACCGCTGTTCGGCGCGGACGCCGATGAAGGCTTCAACGACGGCGGCAGCGATCATAAGAAACGCGCCGACCAGGTATCCGCGAAAGAGTGCGGTGCGCGAACCGGTCTGGATGAGCAGGCCAAAAATGAAAGGCGCGGCCACGCCGCCGACGAGCGTTCCGGCGGCATAAAAGACGGCGATGGCAAGGCCGCGGATTTCAAGCGGAAAGATTTCGCTCACCGTGAGATAGGCGGAGCTGGCGGC
>DASYKK010000234.1:0-3568 GCA_035995565.1 Candidatus Angelobacter sp. | reverse complement strand
CGGCTGAACGGAGTTGGCACCATGTGGGCGCCTTCGCGGATAAAAAGAGGGTCCTGCAGCAGTTCGCGCAGCCGCTTGAGGGCGTGGCTCATGGCCGGCTGCGTGAGTTTGAGTTGGCGGCCGGCTCGGGTGAGATTACCTTCCCGGTAGATGGCTTCCAGGACCACGAACAAGTTAAGATCGACCTGGCTCAGATGCACGGCACAAATTTTACACTATTCCAATGATTCATTTGATGAATCAAGCTTGATCGACTAGGCTAATAGAAGGCCCCGAGAAATCGCCAAGGATCGCTATGAATTTCGATTACACCGATAAAGTCAAATCGTTACAGCAGCGTTTACGCGCGTTCATGGACGAGCATATTTATTCCAATGAAAAGCGCTATTACCAGGAAATTGAACGCGATCGCTGGGCGCCGAGCAAAGTCATTGAGGAATTAAAACCCAAGGCTCGTGCTGCCGGCCTCTGGAATTTGTTTCTGCCCCACGACGAGAACGGAGCCGGACTGAGCAATCTGGAATATGCGCCGCTGTGCGAGGTGATGGGTCGCAGCATTCTTGCTCCGGAGGTCTTCAATTGCTCCGCGCCCGATACCGGCAACATGGAAGTGCTGGCACGCTACGGAACCGCTGAGCAGAAAGAACGCTGGTTGAAGCCGCTGCTGGCGGGAGAAATACGGTCATGCTTCGCCATGACGGAGCCGGCTGTCGCGTCGTCGGACGCGACCAACATCCAGGCCAGCATTCGCCGTGAAGGCAACGAATACGTTTTGAATGGCCGCAAGTGGTGGTCGTCCGGGGCAGGCGATCCGCGCTGCAAGATCGCGATCTTTATGGGCAAGACCGATCCCACGGCCAAGAAACATCAGCAGCAATCCATGGTGCTGGTGCCGATGGACGCTCCGGGAGTGAAGATTGAGCGGATGCTGACGGTCTTTGGCTATGACCATGCTCCGCACGGGCACGGCGAAGTGAGTTATGAAAATGTGCGCATTCCGGTATCGAACATGCTGCTGGGCGAAGGACGAGGATTTGAAATTGCTCAGGGTCGCCTTGGCCCAGGACGCATTCACCACTGCATGCGCTGCATCGGCGTGGCTGAACGAGCGCTGGAAATGATGTGCCAGCGGGTGAAATCGCGTGTGGCCTTCGGCAAGCCTCTGGCGGAACAGGGCACTCTGCGGGCCGATATTGCACAATCGCGCATGGAGATTGAGCAGGTACGCCTGCTCACTTTGAAAGCTGCCTTCATGATGGATACGGTGGGCAACAAAGAGGCGCGTGCGGAAATCGCCATGATCAAAGTAGTCGCCCCCAATGTGACCTTACGCGTCCTGGACCGCGCTATCCAGGCTCACGGCGGCGCCGGCGTTTCCCAGGACACCTTCCTGGCTGGCGCCTGGGCCAATGTACGGACTTTGCGTCTGGCAGATGGCCCGGATGAAGTCCATGTTGAATCCATAGCAAAACAGGAACTGGAGAAAGGCTCTCCCCGCATGTTGAAAACCGGCGTGGCGCACGCCAGCGATTAGTCCGCGTTTGCGTCGTGTAGAAAAGCCGTGACTTCAGGGACATCGCGGAATGGCTGAGTAAGAATTTCAGGCAGCCGCACGCGCTCTTCCGTATCGATTCCTTTCACTCCAATGTGTATCTGTTCCTGCGGTATGTCGAGCCGGAACGTCCGATGAAGGCGGTCCCAGCACGCCAGGCCGCTTGACCAGTTGGTGTTGGCTTCCGCCGGTTCATTGGAATGATGAATCCCGTGCATCCGAGGTGTGACTAGAAACCAGCTCAACGCTGACTCGAATCTGCGTGGCAGACAGACATTCGAGTGGTGGAACAGAATTGAGAGCGAAAGAAACGTCTGCCAGTAGCTGAGCGCTTCAGCATCAACTCCGATGAGTAAGACCTGCGCCGCGCGATATGGCATGGAAATGGCTAGTTCGCCGAAGTGAAAACGCAGCGCCGTCGACGCGTCCAGGTCGAGATCGACGTGATGAACGGCGTGAAATCGCCACAAGAATGGAACGCGGTGCGTGAGCACATGCCAGAGATAGAGCGTGTAGTCCATCAGGACGACCGCAGCCATGATTTCGAGCGGACGAGGCAGGCGTATCTGTTTCAGCAAGCCAAGTCTTCGCTGCTCCACCGAGCGGGCCAGCGGCCTCACGACTGGCGCTTCCAGAAGATGCACGGTGAACGCGCCTAACGCAGCCACCGCCAGGTTACGTCCATTGCGGCGAAGCTTGGATTCGCGTTCGCGGCGCAACGGGCGTTTGCGCTCCAGCAGAACCAGGCCAGCCAGCACTCCCAGGCTGAGCGCCACGCGAAAGAAATTCTTCATCCCTGCAACGTTAACCCCGAGACCTGAAAATGCCAAATGAGGCGAGGGAGGATGAATGCTGCAGCGACCTGAGCGCAAGAGTATCTTTAATGTAGTAAGTTTGTTGCAAATGGAGGCGCGGGCCCAATGGCTGGGAAAACCACTTTGTTGCCGATTTTAAACCCGGGGGCTTCCGTTGCCTTCGGCGACACCCTGCGGCAACACGGAGTGGCCGAGCTTCAGCGGCGTGAGGTGACGACGCTGCAAATTAATGTGGGGAAGCTCTGCAACCAGGCATGTCATCATTGCCATGTGGAGGCCGGACCCAGGCGCACAGAAATAATGCCTGCCAATGTGGCAGAGCACATCATGAAATTACTGGCAGCAACGCCTTCCATCCAGACCGTGGACATCACCGGCGGCGCGCCCGAACTGAACGCGAATTTTCGAGCGCTGGTCAGCGAAGCGCGACGCATCGAAAAGCATGTGATCGATCGCTGCAATTTAACTGTTCTATTTGAGCCGGAGCAGGAAACGCTGGCCGAGTTTCTGGCAGCGCACTATGTCGAGATCACCGCCAGCCTGCCTTGTTATACGGAAAGCAATGTCGATCAGCAGCGCGGCAAAGGTGCGTTTGAGAAGAGTATCCGCGCACTGCGCCTGCTCAATGCAATCGGTTACGGTGAACCGGGTTCAGGGCTGGCGCTCAACCTGGTATACAACCCTCTGGGTGATTCATTGCCGCCGCCGCAGGAGAAGCTTGAGGCCGACTACAAGCGTGAGCTGCGCGACAATTTCGGCATCGAGTTTAACCGTCTCTTCACCATCACGAACATGCCTATCAAGCGCTTTGCCGAGTATCTCCTTCGCGAAGGCAGACATGAATCTTACATGGCGCTGCTGGCGAACCATTTCAATCCCGCGACAGTCGACAAACTGATGTGCCGTGATCTGGTGAGCATTGGCTGGGACGGAAAAATCTACGACTGCGATTTCAACCAGATGCTGGACCTGGAAACCCCCGACGGAAAAACAATCTGGGAGATTGACTCTTTCGCTGAGTTCGCGAAAAGCCCGATTGCCACCGATAGCCACTGTTTTGGCTGCACGGCGGGCGCTGGCTCCAGCTGCGGAGGAAGCCTGCAATGACGTCACCTCATGCAATTGAGGTGAAACCCGCGGACGAATTCAACCAGAAGCTGGTGGAAAACGCTCATCCTCCGGGCTGGATCAATCCTAAGCC
>DASYKK010000233.1:0-3619 GCA_035995565.1 Candidatus Angelobacter sp. | reverse complement strand
TGCGGCATCAATTCGTTCATTATATTCGTGGCTGCATCCCACTATAATTAAGGTTCGTGAGTCTTCGCGGCAAATCATGGGTGATGTTGTTAGCGCTGGCCTTTGCGTGCCTGCCCGCCTTGGCGGCTGTCCATCCCGTGCCAAAGGACCGCGCTGGTCTGACCAATCGTGACTGGCTGCCTCATGTCATCAGCAAGATTGCCCCGCTGGAGTGGTGGAGTTTTGCATCGTCGTTATCAGATCTGCGGCGTGAGGATTTCTCCAGTGACTATCAGTATGAACAGGCCAAGGCAAACACATGGTTTCCGCGTTTCTGCTTTTCCCTGTTCAGGCCAAAGTCGGAAATGATGTCTTCACTGATTGCTGCGGTGAATGAGTATAAAGGCGATGTGATCTGGGTAATGGACGAAGACTGTATCTCCGCCATGCCTGGCACACCTGGCGGATTAGGTCTCACCGCACCGCCAATCAGGACGGTCGAACAGCCAGCTCCCATACCGCTGCCGGCCGATGCTGAGTTTGTAAAGCGGGCTATGCTTGACGTTCCCCGATTGTCCGCCTACCTCGAAGAACGGCTCGGTCTGTCGGGCAAACCCTCGCTCGATTTTGATCCCCAATGGCTTACACGGGAGGGGCTGGCCGCGTCGCGTGGGCAATTCGAGGAATACTTTGAGCCTGGTTCGTGGACAGTGTTTCTGGCGCGAAAGCCGCAGCAATATGCCGGAAAGTTCAAACCAACGTCTGCTCATGACCGGTCTCTTGCCATGAGCATTGAGATGTTTGAGATGGAGGCTGTTCTGGATCAACTCGATGCTGCCTGGATGTCACGCCAGGGAAGCGAAATAGAAGGCCCCACAGGTCCGGTTGTTCCCGCGTATCCGTTGCTTTCACGGCTCTCTAACATGACAGCTGATGCTCTTTATGAGCGGCATGAAGTTGATGCTTTGCTCGACGAATGTCTTCAGACGCAGGAAACCGCTAGGAATCCCGATGCAATCCGGGGCCTGGACAACCTGATCCGGATTGTTCGCTGGGCGCAGAAGCTGAAGGTCGGAATTTATTTTGGAGCGCAAAACCCTTGATGTCCACTGTGTCGCTTTTAGGGAACCCTTCATGAGTTCAGCTCAGACGAATCCAATAGATTTCCCCCGCTCCCGCGCTGACTCTCTCGCCGCCGACCTTCGCGCCTCCATCACCGGCGAAGTCCGCTTTGATGATGGCACCCGCGCCCTTTACGCTGTCGACGGATCCAATTACCGCCAGGTCCCCATCGGGGTTGTCATTCCCAAGTCAATCGAAGAAGTAATCCAGACGGTGGCTCTCGCCCGCAAGCACGGCGCTCCGTTGCTCGCCCGCGGCGGTGGTACCAGCCTCAGCGGACAATCCTGCAACGTAGCCGTGATCGTTGATTTTTCCAAGTACCTGAACCAGATCATTGAAATCAATCCCAGTGAGAAATATGCCTGGGTGCAGCCCGGCTGCGTTCTGGACAAGCTGCGCAATCGCGCCAATGAATTCAATCTCACCTTCGGCCCGGACCCTTCCACGCACGAATACTGCAACCTCGGTGGAATGATCGGCAACAATTCCTGCGGCGTGCATTCCATTATGGCCGGCCGCACCGTGGACAACGTTCTTGAACTCGACATTCTCACCTATGACGGCGAGCGCATGCGCGTGGGCCCCACCTCTGACGCTGAGTTTGAGCAGATCGTTGGCGCCGGAGGACGTCGCGGAGAAATTTATTCACGCCTGCGGGCGCTGCGTGATCAATATGCTGATCTGATTCGCAGCCGCTATCCCAACATTCCCCGTCGTGTCTCCGGCTACAGCCTGGACGAGCTTCTTCCCCAGCATGGTTTCAACGTGGCTAAGGCTCTCGTCGGCGCAGAAGGCACGTGTGTCATTACGCTCGCCGCCAAGGTTCGCTTGGTTGACTGGCCTAAAAAACGCACGACTGTCGTTCTTGGCTATAAAGACGTTTACGCCGCCGCAGATAACGTTCCGGAAGTCTGCAAGTCGAAGCCTATCGGCCTCGAAGGCATGGATGATGTTCTGATCTCGAACATGAAGAAAAAGAACCTTCATCCTAAAAGCATTGCCATGTTGCCGGAGGGCAAAGGCTGGCTGCTGTGCGAGTTCGGCGGGGAGACCAAGGAAGAATCGAACGCCAAGGCCCGCGCATTGATGGAACAACTGGGCCGCCAGCCAGATCCGCCTAACATGAAGCTCTTCATCGACGAGCAGGAAACACTCCTCGTCTGGAAAGCCCGCGAGTCCGGCCTGGGCGCAACCTCGCAGGTACCGGGCGAGCCGGAAGCGTGGGAAGGCTGGGAAGACGCCGCCGTGTCGCCGGAAAAGCTTGGCGAGTATCTGCGCGCACTCCATCGCCTGCTGGCAAAGTATGGCTACCATTGCGCGCTTTACGGTCACTTCGGCGATGCCTGTGTTCACATGCGCATCGACTTTGACATGGTTACGGAAAAGGGCATCAAGGATTTTCGCGCCTTTGTGGAAGAAGCCGCCGACATGGTCGTAGCCATGGGCGGTTCGCTTTCCGGCGAGCACGGTGATGGCCAGGCGCGCGGCGAACTACTGGTCAGAATGTTTGGCCCGGAGTTGATGGAAGCCTTCCGCGAGTTCAAGCGCATATGGGATCCCGGCTGGAAAATGAATCCGGGCAAAAAGATTGACGCCAATCCGCTCGACCAGAATCTGCGTCTTGGCGCCACCTACCGGCCCGAGCCGGTCAAAACCTATTTTGGGTTCCCGGAAGATCACGGGCATTTCCCTGAAACCACGCTACGCTGCGTTGGCGTGAGCAAGTGCCGCAAAGATGACGGCGGCACCATGTGTCCCAGTTACATGGCTACGCGGGAAGAGAAACACTCCACCCGGGGCCGGGCGCGCCTGCTCTTTGAAATGCTGCGCGGTGAGACCCTCAAAGGCGGCTGGAAGAATGAGTATCTGAAGGACGCGCTGGATCTGTGCCTGGCCTGCAAAGCCTGCAAGAGCGAGTGTCCGATCAATGTGGACATGGCCACCTACAAAGCCGAATTTCTGGCCCACTATTATGAAGATCGTGCGCGTCCTCGCGCTGCGTATTCCATGGGCTTGATCCAGCGCTGGGCCGGTATGGCGCGCATCGTGCCGTGGCTGGTAAATTTTTTCGGACGCGCGCAGGGGACGTCTCAACTGATGAAATGGATCGGCGGCATCTCGCAGAAGCGCAACATGCCGGCCTTTGCCAACGAGACATTTACTGCATGGTTTCGCCGCCGACCCCTTCGCAATCAAAACCGCCCGCCCGTGATTCTGTGGCCTGACACGTTCAGCAATAACTTTCATCCGGCCATCGCCAAAGCAGCGGTGGAAGTTCTGGAGCATGCGGGCTATCAGGTAAGAATTCCGCAGCAAGGTCTATGTTGCGGACGTCCCCTGTACGACTTTGGCATGCTCGACCAGGCTAAAGCCACTTTGGAACAGACGCTCGCCGCCTTGCGGCCTGATATCGAAGCGGGCACGCCGATCATCGGAATCGAACCTAGCTGCGTCTCTGTCTTTCGCGACGAGATGACGAACCTATTGGGCAAAAATGTCGAAGCACAGAAACTCAAAA
>DASYKK010000232.1:0-4847 GCA_035995565.1 Candidatus Angelobacter sp. | reverse complement strand
GGCGCCAAGTTGCTTTGCCCGAGAAGCTGATGTCACCACGACGGCAGCAGCGCCGTCATTCATCGTTGAGGCGTTGCCGGCGGTGACGGTGCCATCTTTCTTGAAGACTGGTTTCAGATTACCGAGCGCTGCAACGCTGCTATCTTCGCGCGGGCCTTCGTCCTTCTCAAACAGCACGGGGACTTCGCCTTTCTTTTTTGCCGGCAATTCCACCGGAACGATCTGGCTCTTGAAGCGGCATTCTTTCCACGCCTGTACCGTCTTCTGGTGCGAGCTCACGGCATACACATCCTGCTGTTCCCTCGTGACGCCATACTTCTGCGCCACGTTCTCGCCCGTCATGCCCATGTGGTAGTTGTTGTAAATGTCCCAGAGACCGTCATTCACCACGGAATCTACGATCTGCGAATTCCCCAGCCGGTAGCCTTTGCGCGCCTGCGGCAAAAGATACGGCGCATTTGTCATGGATTCCATTCCGCCCGCGACAACGATCTCGGCGTTGCCGGTCTGGATCGCCTGCGTCGCCAGAGCCACGGCTTTCAATCCTGAACCGCAAACCTTGTTGATCGTCATCGCGCCCACGGTATTGGCCAGTCCACCACCCAGAGCCGCCTGTCGCGCGGGATTCTGTCCCAGACCGGCAGCCACCACCAGTCCCATGATGCATTCGTCGATTTGTGGAGGATCAACCTTGGCCCGCTTCACCGCTTCGCGCACCGCAATGGCGCCCAACTGAGGCGCAGACAATGGTTCCAGCGATCCCTGAAATTTGCCGATAGGCGTGCGCACGCCGCTGATGATGACAACATCTTCCATAAAACGTCTCCTTAGGAAATCCAAACCCTTCATTATAAGATGAAGCTCAGAGCCAGCGCGCTTCCAAAACTATGCCCCCTGACCCCCAGCCAATGCACGAAGTTCCGCCCAGCCTATCCGATCCAATCGCCGAACCCTCCGTGGCGGCAAAGCCCGCGCTGATCGCGCCGCTGTGGCATACGCTGCTGATCACGGCGCTGATTCTGGGCAACTCTTTTCTCGGATCATCAAAGGTCAACGCAGTCCAGGGATCAGGATCACGAATTCTTCTCTATGGCGGGACGTTCGTAACCCAATTTGTGCTGATCCTTCTGATTTGGTTTGGCATTCGCCTCCGCGGTGTCCGCATGCGTGACCTGGTTGGCGGCCGTTGGCAGAGCGTGGAAGCGTTTTTGCTGGACGTGGCTCTGGCTGTCGGGTTTTGGATCACATCATTGTTGGTCCTTTTCGGGATCCGGGTTGCCCTGGGCACCATAGATCTTCACAACATGCAGAAATCAGTCGACGATACCATACGCCTTCTTGGTCCAATGGCCCCCCACACTTATCTTGAGGCCGGACTCTTTGTGCTATTGAGCGTTAGCGCGGGCCTGTTTGAAGAAATTATTTTCCGAGGATATTTACAGCGCCAATTTGGCGCGCTTGGCCGGAACGCAATCGTCGGCATCGTGACTTCGGGAGTCCTCTTTGGGCTGGCGCACGGATACCAGGGTGGACGAATGATGGTGGTGATCGCTTTCTACGGAATTTTCTTTGGCATACTGGCGCACCTGCGGAAGAGCCTGCGGCCCGGCATGATGGCTCACGCATTTCAGGATTCCATTGCCGGTATCGGGCTTTTCAAACTTGTTACCCGGCATTGATCGTTCCTCGCATGTGTCATTCTCCGCGGTCACAAATCGGGACATAGCAAAAAAATAATGGTTACCAAGGTACCCGCGAGCCGGCGCTCTACTGAAAGTTTTTCTGCTTGATCTCTTCACGCAGAGATGAAAATATTTTTCAGCACATGCACGAACCCCGCTAACATCAAGGGTTTTTACTCACGTCATCGTCTTGTTTTGAAATTGCGAATGCATTTCAACTGCTGGGTTTCCGTTTTGTCCATTTCTTTCCTGACCGGAAATCAAAGATGACATCAATTTTTTTCTTGACTTCGATTTTCAACCACTCTATACATTCATCAATTGCGGTTTTTTACTTAGGACCGCACATCCATGAAAAATGGAAAGGGAGAATAGAAACATGGCAACCAAGAAAAAGGCAAAAAAGAAGAGCAGCGGAAAGAAAAAGTAACAGCTCTTCAAATCAAACCTAAAGGGGACGCGCAAGCGTCCCCTTAGTTTTTGATTTTCATCCTGAGCGAACCCGCGATTAACTTAAGGAGCATCTGCAAAGCAGATTGAGCGGCGAGGCCGACTCTCGCGCCGAGCCGCCTGCATTAGGAGCCTATCAACAGTAGCCACATCAAAACTTTTGAGCGGGTTGGAGCGAAGCGACAGAAATTCTAGTCTGACGCTTTACTCGCTGATAACGCTTTTCTGCTTGGCCCCGCGCCATTGGAATCTGCCGGTTCGGTCGTCGTCCCTTCCAGCCTTTCGGGATCTTCGAAATCCAGCGTCAGGTTCCTGGTCGTCGTCTCGATTGGGCTCAGCTCGGCAATCTCCTCAGTGACCGGCGCGCCCAGCTCAACAAACTTCCGGGCTGAAACCATCACGCGGCTCTCCAGCGATCCCACAGCCTTGTTGTAGGACTCAACGGCGCGATCGAGTCCTTTGCCGACGTTATCGATGTGCGCCCCCAGTAGCCTCAGCCGGTCGTGTAACTCCTTGCCCAGTGTGCTGATCTCCTGCGCGTTGCGGGCCAGCTTCTCCTGGTTCCACCCGTAAGCCACCGCCTTGAGCAGGGCGATCAGCGTGGTGGGCGAAGCGAGGATAACTCTTTGACCTACCCCACTCTCAATCAAAGCTGGGTCCTGTTCCAAGCTGGCGCTAAAGAAAGCCTCGCCCGGTAAGAACATCACTACAAATTCAGGGCTGGATTCAAACTGCTCCCAATATCCCTTGGAACTCAGCTGGTTCATATGCGAGCGGACCTGTCTCGCATGCTCCTGGAGTTTTTGCCGGCGGGATTCTTCGTCTGTCGACTCTGCTGCCTCAAGATATGCCTGCAGTGGGGTTTTTACGTCCACCACAATGCTTTTTCCTCCTGCAAGCTTCACAATCAAATCCGGCCGCAACCTACCTGTATCCCCTGTAATTGTTTTCTGTTCCACAAAATCGCAATATGCCAGCATGCCTGCCATTTCTACTACCCGGTGCAACTGAATTTCACCCCATTGTCCCCGAACAGTAGGCGTGCGTAGTGCTCTGACCAAATTACCGGTTTCGCTCTGCAGTTTTTGCTGCGTGGTGATCAGAGAGCGCACTTGCGCCGTCAGGTCGCCATATGCCTGATTACGGGTCGCTTCAATCTGCTGAATCTGTTCATCCACTTTCTTCAGCGACTCCCCAATCGGAGCTACCAGGTTCTCGACCGCCTGCTGCCGCAGCTCGAGATCGCCTCTGGCTTCGCTCTGGAACTTCGCCAGGGTCGATTGGGCGAGATGAAGAAACGCCTGGTTATTGCTCTTGAGCGCTTCGGCGGAGAGGGCCTGAAAACTCTCGCGCAGTTCCTGCGTCATCTGGTTCAGGATGGCAAGTTTATCGTCATTGGCCTTGCGCTCCATGGCCACCGTGGTTTCCAGCTTCACCCTGGCGGCATTCAACTGGGTATTCAGATCGGTGAATTTCGTCGCCTCCAGCCGTGCTTTTGTCAGCTCCTGCTGCAAGGCAGACAAACGCGAATTCAGCACCGCCGCGTTCGGACGCACCAGCAGCCATGCGATGGCAAATCCAAATATTGCGCCTACCGCCACCAACAGAACATTTGCCAAACCCATCATGCTCTCACTCCGATCTCAATACGCACGTCCGACCAATTCATGGATTTACCCCGGCAGCTTTCTTTTCAGCTTCCAGATCAAGCGGCTTTACTGGCAGAAAGACGCGCTGCTCCGTCGCCGGACACAGATTTTGATAATCACACCAGCGGCAATGCGACCCGGTCTTAGGATCGAACTCGCCCCTGCGAATTCCCTCCGCCGCCTCTTCGATTTTCTCGCGTGCGGAATCCAGTTGCTTTGGCGACCGGCTGGAAACTGCCAGGCTATTGTCCTGGACGTTCACTAGCACCAGCTCTCGCGGCGACAAATTCATCTGCGCCACGGCCATGGCGTAGATAGATAGCTGCAAGCTCTCATCGGCAAACTTACGTTCTTTCGGGGCACCAGTCTTGTAGTCGATCACGCGCACCACGCCGTCTTCAAGCTGGTCTATCCTGTCAATGCGTCCCCTGATTTCCCGTTCCCCCAGCTTAAAGCTGAATTTGTGCTCCGTGGCAATTACGTTGGCTGAGCCTCTGGGGCTGGCCAGCAACAGCGTTCGCAACTGGTCCACGCCCCGCTCTTCATAGATTTTCCGCTGCACCGGGTCGTCAATATACCCCTTGCCGAATTCGACTTTGAATGCCTCAACCGCATCTTCAATGCTCAGTTCCTTTGCATGCGCCGCGGGATCGTAATAATGCTTCAGCACTGTGTGGATGGCAAAACCGTACTGCATGGCAGCTGCGGCCTCGCCGGGGATTTTCCAGTCACGCTCAAGCTTGAATTTCATCGGGCAAGTCGAATAGCTCTGCACGGCATTCGCGCTCAGCGCCATCTCCGTGGCAAAAGCCGGCGGCAACAGCATCCAACGCCCCAAGGGTGAAGGATCAAGCGGCAGCGTGGCTGGCTTCATGCCTTCGCTGTTGCGCGTGGTCAGCGCGGCCTTGAGCCGTCTGTCGCCGATCATAGGACGCAGGAAGCCCGGCGGCGTGGGATCTTTCTTGCCTTTCCCCGGACGCGACCCGATGCTCAGCCGGTCGCGCGCCCGCGTGATAGCCACATAAAAAAGCCTGCGCTCTTCCTGGTCATGCACCAGCTTGCCTTC
>DASYKK010000231.1:0-7994 GCA_035995565.1 Candidatus Angelobacter sp. | reverse complement strand
CGACCTGTCACTGCATAAGCGCAATGACCTGCTGCACGTGGACGCATTTCCTTCACGACCCACGCATGGCGCACGCATCTTGCGCGTGTTTGCCAACATAAATCCGTCCGTAGGAAGAGTGTGGAATGTGGGCGAGCCGTTCCATGACTTTCTGCCGAAGTTGATGCGCGCGAGGAGAATTGGACCCTCGACCAGCGGCCTGCGCCGCGGGCTCACGCACATGGCCAGCAGAATTGGCCTGCCTGTCCCTGATCGCTCGCCCTATGATGAGTTCATGCTTTACCTCCATGACTGGCTTAAGGAAAATTCTGACTTTCAGAAGAACGCGCCGAAACAGGAGCTGGTTTTCCCACCGGGCAGCTCGTGGATGGTTTATACCGACGGCGTTCCCCACGCCGCCATGTCCGGACAGTATGCGCTGGAGCAAACTTTCATTATCCCCAGGGAGGCCCTGGTCACGCCGCAGGTTGCGCCGTGCCAAGTCCTGGAAGATGGAAATTATGTGCCTCGCGCCCGAGCGAGTTAGCGCCGTGGTGGCGCTGCCTTGCCCAGGTTCATCCGCAAATTGAAGCCAAAGCTGTTCAGGCCATAAGTGGCGGCGCGGGATGGCAATCCCCTCGGGAACATCCACGTCGGTACGAAGAGTGGTTTTTGTGATGAAGGGCGGAAAGGTTTATAAAAATCAGGCTGCCAGCCGTTAGACACAGCTTCCGGCTCTACTCGGCACGCAAAGCGATCATCGGATCCACCCGGCTGGCGCGGTGGGCGGGCACGTAGCCAGCGAGAATCCCAACCGCGATCAGAAGAGCGGAAACGCAGATCATGGTCAGCGGATCGAAGGCGCTTGTGTGGTAAAGCAGGCTCGACATGAAGCGCGTTAGAGCCAATGCGCCGGCAGTCCCACACAGGGCTCCTGTCACGCTGAGCCATGCAGCCTCGCGCAAGACCAGCTTGACAACGCGCTCCCGATCCGACCCCAGCGCCATGCGCACGCCGATCTCATGCGAGCGTTGCGCCACGGAGTACGAGAGCACCCCGAAGATCCCCACAGCAGACAGCACAAGTGCCAGCAGCGCAAACGCGCCCAACGAGACCATGTTGACCTTGCGCGCAGACAGCGAAGCGGAGAGCTTCTGCTCCATGGAAGTTACGTCTGAAACAGGCTGATTCGAATCAAGTTTCGCGATGATCCGGCGCAGGGCGGCGGATGTGCTTTCCATTTGCGAAGTACGAATGACAAAGGTCACGCCATCGTAAATCCGGCTTTGTGCGAGCGGGGAATAGACTTCGGGCGAAGCGTTTTGGGCCAGGCCGAGATGATGGACATCCCCCACGACTCCCACGATTGTGGTCAATGCCGGGGGCGGTCCAGATGGGGCAGGCACACGGAAGCGCTTGCCCAGAGCGGCCTCACCGGGAAAGAACCTGCGGGCAAACGCCTGATTCACAATGGCGACAGGCGCCGAAGTACGGGTATCTGAATTGTTGAAGCTGCGGCCGGCCATGGTGGCGATCTTCATCGCGTGAAAATAGTCCGGGTTGATCTGCAGGAGCGGGACAAAGGGAGACATTCCTTTGGGCGGGGCTGGCTTACCCTCAATCACAACAGACAGGCTGTTTTCATAAGGCAGGAGCGGGAGACTGTTCGTGGTACCTACCGATTCGACTGATGGCAGCGCGCGCAGTTCCTGCGTGACCTGATCGAGGAAGGCAAACCGCGACTCCTGTTGTCGCAAGCTGCTCAGGGGAAAGCTGATCCGGGCGGTAAGCACGTTATGAAAATCAAAGCCTGGATCGACTGCGAGCAGGCGGCTAAAGCTCCGCACCAGGAGGCCCGCGCCCGCGAGTAATATCAGCGCTACCGCCAGTTCTGCGATGACCAGCAGGTTGCGCAGGCGCCGGTGCTTGGTGCTGGCGGTTGATCGATTTCCTTTAGCGATGGCCTCTGCCGGATCGGTGCCGTTGACCCACAAGGCAGGAGCCACTCCGAAGAACAGCCCCGCGGCGAGCGTGATGAGCGCGATAAAGCCGAGCACCCAGAAGTCGACCCGAATCTCCGCCACGTGAGGTAAGGCGCTTAATTTGGCTGCGCGCACAAGGCTGGCTGCGACTACCGCGATCAGCAAGCCACCGAAAGACCCGCACCCGGAGAGCACGAGATTTTCCGTGATTAACTGGCGCAACAGGCGGAGCTTGCCTGCTCCCAGCGCGGAGCGCACGCCGACTTCCTGGCTGCGCTGGACGGCGCGGGCCAACTGCAGGCTGGCAATGTTGAGGCAGCCGATCAGGAGCACAAATCCAACGGCTGTCATGATAATCAGCAACGGCCGGCGCACCGGGCCAACCAATTCGGTTTCGAGCAGACGCGTATGCACGCTGGCACCTTCAAAAAAAGCTCCGAATTTGGAATTCATGCTGGCCAGATATTGTTGGAAAACATTTTCCAGGTCAGATTGGGCGTGCTCCAAAGACACGCCGCGCTTCATGCGACCGATCACGCTGACGATGAGCATTGGCTGGTTGGCATCGCCATTATTAGTTGGCATCGCCGCAGGCACAATCAGTTCAGGCTGCAGGTCAGAATCAGGAAATCGGAAGGAAGACCGCAGCACGCCGATCACCACATGAGGAACGCTATCGAGAAGAATGGTCTTCCCCACAACACCGGTATCAGAATTGAAGTGCCGCTGCCAGAACGAGTGGCTGATCACAACGACTTTCTCTGCTCCGGGCATGTCTTCTTCGACAGTGAATACGCGACCCAATGCAGGATGAACGGCGAGAGTGCTGAAGAAACTCGCCGTTGCCACTACGCCGTGGAGCCGCTCGGGCTCACCAGCGCCGCTCACGTTGTAATCCTCAGGAGAGTAAGCTCCTGCGTCTTCCAGGATACGGCTGTTGGTTTTGAATGCAACGTAGTGAGGCGAGGCGGTGACCTCAGAGCTTTCGCGTGGCATGAATGTGGCGATCACAATCAGCCGCTCGGGATTCTCATACGGAAGAGGTCGCAGCAAAACGGAGTTGATTACGGCAAAAACCGCTGCAGTTGCGCCGATGGTAAGCGCCACGGTGAGTACGGCGACGATGGTGAACCCGGGTGTACGGCTCAACATCCGGAGCCCGAAGCGCGCGTCCTGCAGCACGGTTTCCAGCCACAGCACAATGTGAGCAGAGCGAGTTGATTCCTGGATCGACGCACTGTTGCCGAAGCGACGCAGAGCATCCAGGTCAGCTTCCTGTTCGCTCATACCGGCGTTGACATTGTCCCGAGCACGCATTTCCCGATGCGAGCGCAGTTCTTCTTCCAGATCGTCGTCCTTCTTGTTACGCCGGAACGTTGCTGCAACGCGGCTGAATAATGACATAACCGGATCCTTCATGCCTTCCGAGGCTGTACTATGTCAGGCAAACTTCAGCAAGCTGCCTACGCCCTGCACGATGCGCTGCCAGCTTTTTTCCTGCCGAACCAGTTGTTTTCGCCCTTGCGGCGTGAGCTGATAGTACTTGGCGCGGCGATTGTTTTCCGAAGCACGCCACTCCGAGCTGATCCAGCCGCTTTCTTCAATGCGATGGAGCGCCGGATAAAGCGAACCCTCTTCAACGCGCAGCAGGTCTTCTGAGACACGCTGGATGTGCAGTGCGATGCCGTAGCCATGCATGCTTCCGACCTGCGCGAGCGTCTTCAAGACAAGAAGATCAAGCGTGCCCTGAAGCTGGTCATTCTTTCCCACGGTTGTGTTCCCCTAGAGGTCTGGGCTTCAACGGCAGCATAGATCCGCGCACCCATAGATGTCAAGGGGAGGTGGGGGGTGAGCGCCACGTAGGGTGGACGGCTGGGTTCCAGTAAGAGAACAGAAATTCCTTAGAGCACTCCGCTGCGCTACGCGCTAGCCTGCGGCGCAAGGAAAGGTTTTTCTTCTGCTTACCCGGCATTTCCGCCTCAGCACGCGATGCGCGCCGTCGGAAACGTGGCCGGGCTATTACCAGCCGTCCCTGGCGGGACTGGTGCGAGTTAGATAGACGCGATCTCTATGCTGAAAAAAGACATTCGCGGCGTAATCGAATCCCTCTCCGAAAAATGCGAACATGAATTCTTCAAGATCGAAGTGAATTGCATTTTCGAGAGAACTCCCTAAATCGGCATGGCTGTCAATGTGCCGATACGAGGCCGGAGTGAGAGTGGGCAATCTGGGGCTTGGCCATTGGGAGTAGCTCCTGTGCGGCGAAAGGACAGGGCAGGAATTTTTCAGCGCGCGAAAGAGGACGATGAACGGTTTCGCAATTGATTCGTGGGCGAACATTGGGCTAAAGTATGATTGTCGGGGTGTGCCCAAAAGCTCCGAAAATAGAACTTCCTACGTCAGAAGAGAAAGCGGTAGTGGGACAGTCGAACGTCTCCTTAAAACACACCAAACACAAGGTCCCTCCGTCCTACTCGCGCGCTGGTGATTGCGCGCGCTCCCTTACGGCGTCGGGATGACGGGTTTGTTTAGGGAAAGTTCAAACTGTACCTCACCGGGAAGCAGGAAAGCGCTATGGCTCATGAGATCTCGCCCCAATCCGGCAAAACCGGCCGGCCTGGGGACCCCGTGATCGTGAACGGTAAACCATTGACGGTTAAGGAAACTCAGGAACATCAACAGCAGCAAGTACAAGAGCACGAGCAGGTGAAGCAGCGGGCGGAGGCTCTGGCCCATAACCTGTCGCAGACCTATGAAGAGCTGACCAGGCTTCTGGAAAGGAATCCGGGGGTTAAGCTGCAGATCACGGAGGGCGAGGCCAGGGAGGACAAGGTTTACCAAAAGCTGAAACAGCGGCTGAAGCTGGCGGACATAGCTCCGCGCTGCCGGTGGGTCAGGCAGGACGGAACGAGTTGCCGGTCGCCGCAGATGAAGCAACACATCTACTGTTTTGCCCACATGCAGATGGCGGAGGCCAGGACGCTGTTGCTGATGCTGCCGCCGCCGGAGGACGCCAACGCGATCCAGGTTGGGCTGATGCGGATACAGAAGGCGTTGATTGAGGACACGATCTCGACGAAGAAGGCCGGGCTGCTGCTGTATTCCATGCAGCTGGCGGTGACGAACGTGGGGCAGACAACGTTTGGGCAGGCGAAGGACGAAGAGATGGTGCGGGATACGGTGGGTGAAGAGGAAGCATTCAGCGAAGAAGCACTTAGCAGTCAGCACTCAGCAGTCAGCGAAAAACAAAATCAACACCAACACCAAAGGCCTTTTACCACAGAGGACACAGAGGACACGGAGGAAGAGAAGGGCTTACCGCGAAACCAAAACCTTTTTACCACAGAGGGCACAGAGGACACGGAGAAAAACCAAGGCTTACCACTGATGAACACTGATGACACTGAATTTGGGGAAGCAGGTGGAGAGGACGGGAGCAGGGATGTGGAATTTGTGCCTGTGCCGGGAGGGCACGGGTTTGAGCGAGTCAGGTTGCGGATCGAGCCTGAATTGGGCGGACAGCGAAGGCTGGTACAGTCAGTGATCGCCCCTAAAGATTCTGCGGAAGTGCGCGCCAATCTGGGATGACCTGGGATGAAGTGGGATACCTGGGTAGGGGGTAGAGATGGGACAGCGGTTCATCGCAATCTGAGGCAGAGTTTGGAATGACTAAATGGAAAGCCTGCTCAGGCGGGTGTGGTAGCCAGGTTCTTTGACAATCGAATACGGTAATCGCCGAGATCGCCGGAATGCGCGGAATTCGCCGAATCAGACGACCGGACGTCCGCTGGATCCAATCTCTAGTGGCCGTTCTTGGCGTACTGCGACCGGACTTCGAAAAGTTTTTCCAGTTCGCTACTGCCCAGCGAACGGGCGGTCCCAAGTTGGCGGGTGGTCATAACGATCTTGGCATAGTGCTCTACGGCTTCCATTCTCATATAGGCACGGCAGAGATCTTCACCATAGGTAACCACACCATGGTTCGCCATGAGGATGGCGTCATGGTACGGGATAAAGGGACGCAGCGAATCGCTCAGTTCCATGGTGCCGGTGGTGGCGTAAGGGGCAAGCGGGACGGCGCCAAGAGTAATCACAATTTCCGAGCAGAGTGGTTCGTCCAGCGCGATACCGGCGGAGGCAAAACCCGTGGCGGTGCAGGGATGGGCATGGACTACCGCTCCCACGTCCGGACGCATGCGATAGATGGTGAGGTGCATTACGATTTCGCTCGAAGGATTGCAGACACCGCTGAGCTTTTTGCCGTGCAGATCGACGACTACCATATCTTCAGGACGCATCATGCCTTTGCTGAAGCCGGTGGGCGTGACCAAAACGCGGTCCGAATCCAGCCGGACAGAAAGGTTGCCGTCTGTCGCGGCCACGAAACCCATGCTATGAAGCATCTTGCCGAAGCGGGCGAGATCCCGGCGCAACTTGCGTTCCATGCGAGTCGGCCTGCCGGCAAATCGGAGACTTGCGGTCGATTTGATCAGTTCCCTGAAATAGCTCATCACTGCACCTTTCAAGTAATTTCTACGTATCCGCGTACGATAGAGACAGCCGTCTGCTCAGGATGCGTCCGGTAACTGAACCTGAAGATCCCGCGCGAGTGTCTGGCTTACAGTGGCCGGCAATCAACGCCAGACCACCTCCTGGCTGACACCGTTCAAGCAGACTTGTTGCGGGCAGCAGGCAGGAGTGAAAACGTTGTAAGCAAGGTCAACCTAGCAAAGCCTGACACAAATCAGCTTGAGAACATCGCCGTGCGCGGCAGCATTCCAGTCAATCGGCCGGAAACGCACCAACAACGCGAGAAAAAACAAACCCAATAAAGCCTGCGTTACTAGAATGAAATGAGTAAGAGCGGATTTTCCTGAGAACGTGGCGTCCATTTCCGGCAGAGGCGAGATCAGCACGTAGAAAATGCCAAACACAACAGCCAGAGTGATTACGCACTTGAGGGCGGTGGACACGCCAGTCATATTATCCGATTTTCAACTCAGGTAAAAGAATTAACTCAACAATTCACGTCAGTGCTGCTGCAGGAGGAAATCCGAACAGAAATTCTTTAGGCGCGACGACAGAACTACCCTGAGTTCACCCTTTAGGGCCGTGCGGTACCAACTTGGCAAGAGCGAAATGCATCGATTACCGATACGTGGCAATTTTCCGGTAACTATGTTCAAAAGTGAACACTCTTATGGCCATACTCTTTAAAAGCTCAGACGTCATCCCTGCAAGCGGAATCTATCAGGTGATTCACGCGAACCATCGTTTACCGCATGAGGTAACGCTGATCGGAGGACAGATTTTCCCGCCATGTGCCAAATGCCGTGAGGAGGTGCGGTTCGAACTTGTACGAGAATTGCCGGAATTGGCGCGCGAGCGCCGCGGCCACGTTTCTCTCTACAGCCTGCCTGTGCTCGACGACGAAGACGGTCCTCCAAGCTGATCCCGACTCCCTTGGGGCGTGACTCACTTGGTCGATTCTTGTTGAATGTCGGCCCAGGTTTCAGCAGTCCGGTTTGGGATTTCTTATGTCTGGCATAGTACATCCTGTTTAGTGCCTTTCCAGCTATGAAACGCAGAAAGACTCGCGATTTCGATGCGGAAGCCGTAGTCCCGAAAGTCAGCCAGGAGATGCTGGCGGAAATGGTGGGCACCACCCGCGCGCGCATTAGTTTCTCTATGAATCGCTTCCGCAAAATGGGATTCATTCACTACAACGGCGGGCTCCAGGTGCATAGCTCTCTTCTCGACATCATTCTGCACGACTGAGACATCTCTAAATTCTGCGCATTAGCGTTCTTTCCAGGCCGCTGTGCTTATGTACCTGCCCCGTACATTGCTTACGCGAAAAAAGGAGGTGCTGCGATCCGCGGCACCTCCTGCGAAGAAACCGAAATAAAGCTAAAAGATGTTGTTCGGTGGTTTGTTGTCGGTCGCCGGAGGATTGGAGACCGGCGGTTGAGATGAACCGTTTGACGGACGCGATTGCGTTGCCCCGGTTCCTGCTGGAGTAGAAATGCTACC
>DASYKK010000230.1:0-2762 GCA_035995565.1 Candidatus Angelobacter sp. | reverse complement strand
GCTGACCAGCTTTGACACGCTTCCGCCGGCGGTTTGCACTTCCACCGGAACAGAGATGGCGTATCCGTTGTCTTCAATCAGAAACAGGACCGGCAATTTGAGATTGCAGGCTGAGTTCATGGCTTCCCAGAACTCGCCTTCGCTGGTGGTGCCATCGCCGGCGGAGCAGTAAACCACTTCATCGCCCTGGAAGATAACGTTCTTGAATTGGCGATAGTCGCCATCATGTTTTTCCGCTGCTTCCGGATGCTTGGCAAAATAGCGTCCCGCCTCAGCGCAACCCACCGCCTGTAAAAACTGGGTGCCTGTAGGCGAAGACTGGGTCACAATATTCAGCTTCTTGTGTCCCCAGTGTGAAGGCATCTGCCGGCCGCCAGAAGCGGGATCATCGGCAGCGCCCACGCCCTGCAAAAGCTGCTCATAGGGAGTCATGCCCAAAGCCAGACACAATGCTCGATCACGATAATACGGGTAGAACCAGTCATAGCCGGCTTTGAGGTTCAGCGCCGCCGCCACGGTCAACGCCTCGTGCCCCGCACCCGATATCTGGAAGAAAATCTTCTGCTGATTTTTCAGCACCTTTTCCCGGTCATCGAGCCGCCGCGAAAGGTAGATGAGCCGATAAATCTCCACCAGTTGCTGGCGGCTGAGCCCTTCATAATTCTTGTCGGATTTGGCGGGCATATCGGCCACTGCGGAAGCGTTCTTCCTGGACTCAATCTTGGTTACAGCCATGGGTCTCCTCTAAAAGACACGGTGGGTTGTTGGGCGTACCTGGAGTACCTTCCATTTTAAATCCTAAGGTGTTTACCGGGATATACTGAAAATGGATGATTCGTAAAAACCGGCCCATACCTGGGCACACCGCAAAGCTTCTCATTTTTGACCTCGACGGTACGCTTATCGATTCCCGCGAAGACCTGGCCAACTCCATCAATGCCATGTTGAAGCACTTTGGCAAGAAGGAGCTGCCGCATGAGGTGATCGCCAGCTATATTGGCGATGGAGCGCCCATGCTGGTCCGCCGCTCCCTGGGCGATCCTGACGATGAAAGCTTTGTGCAGGACGCTGTGCTGTATTTCATGGGCTGGTATCGCGAGCACAAGCTGGATAACACTTACGTGTATGAAGGAGTGAAGGAATCGCTCGACGCCATCCAGAAAAGCCGTGACGGCGAGCTGCTGAAAATGGCGGTCCTCAGCAACAAGCCAGTCGGCCCTTCGCGCGCGATCGTGGAAGCCCTTGGCCTTGCTCCATACTTCTTTCAGGTCTATGGCGGAAACAGCTTCCACACCAAGAAACCTGATCCCACAGGGGTGCAAGCGCTGTTGGAAGAAGCCAAGGTGGCGGCGGATGAAACCGTCATCATCGGCGACTCCGACATTGACGTGCTCACCGCCCGCAATTCGGGAATTTATTCCGTTGGAGTTACCTACGGTCTGGCGCCACATACCCTGGAAGACGCTCCGCCTGATGTGTTGATCGACAGTCCACGGGAACTGGCTCTTGTACTTGGGGCGCGAGATCAATGCCGGCTCGAATTTCAGGCTGATTAAATTCAAAGTTCAAGAAACGCCCCGCGTCTGACAGAAGCGGGGCATTTTTTTCTTCGTAGGTCTCTTGATTACTGCACGTGTATGGTCAGCGGAGTCTTGAAAACCGCTCCGGTCGAATCCCACGCCTGCACCACTACAGAGTGCGTCCCGGTTGCGAGGGCCAAAGACGTATCGAGCGAACTGGAATTAGTGGCAAAGTTGGATATGTTGTCGACATAAATCCGCATAGCCGTTATGGGATGCGTGGACTTGGCCGCGGCAACAAAATGCACCGGGGATGCCACCGTGCTTCCGGCAGCGGGCAAGCAAACGGTAACGCCTGTGGCTGTTGCCGCGCAGCCGGACGGTGGCGGCGGAGGCGCGGCGCCAAACAGGTCGGTCATAGCCGCTGAGCTGCCGCCGTTACCGGGGTAATTGTGTACACCCAGAGCGTCAAGCGTGGTGCGTAGCACGTTCTGGTGCTGGTAAAAAGCCGTGGACTTAAAGCCTTTTTTTACTCCAGGACCTACTGCAAGCGCGAGGACGTGTCCGCCGCCGTGCGCCGTGTCCGCGCTGAAGGCCTCGTCAAAAATGAGGATCAGGATGCCATCCTGCTGGAACCCGGGATTATTGAACAAAGGGCCAATGTTGTTCTTGAGCCAGGCATCCGCCGTGGCGAGCTTCTGGGCATTGGTGCAGCCAGTGGGCGCAGTAGGGCAGTCATGCGCGTTATGGTTCTGGTTCGGAACCACGAATGAATAATTTGGCAGCTGATTGTTCGTCAGGTCAGCGCCGAATTGCGTGAAGGGAACCAGGTTCAGCCGCTGCACGTTGCTGTTCGCCACATCGGAGAAATAAGACAGCGGATTATGGTGCCGAGCATATGGATATTGGTCGCCGCCAATGTAGCCTACCGTAGGCAGGCTTTCTGCATAGCTCTTCCACGTTTTTCCTGCAGCCAATAAATGCCGCACAACATTGTCAACGTTGACCGTGGAATTAAGCGAGTCGTTGTTGGTAACGATCTGTCCGGCGGTCAGCATGAAGTAATTGCCGATGGAAGGATGCGTGTTCGCGTAATACTGCGTGGCCAGCGCATTTTGCGATGCCAGGCTGTTCAGGTAAGGCATGGAGGCGCTGCCGATGACAGCCGAGTAGCTCTGGTTTTCCTCCAGCACAACAACAACGTGATTCGAATTTGGGATCTGCGCGGTCAGCAGCGCGGGC
>DASYKK010000229.1:0-4654 GCA_035995565.1 Candidatus Angelobacter sp. | reverse complement strand
CACACGACCTTCAATCAGACAGGCACCACCACGGGGCGGTTGTCATCGACCAACCCCAATCTGCAAAACATTCCCATCCGCACGGAATTGGGCCGCGAAATCCGGGCGGCCTTTATCGCCGAGTCAGGCTACTCACTTCTGTCGGCTGACTACTCGCAGATCGAGTTGCGGCTCCTGGCGCATTTTTCTGACGATCCGCTGCTGGTAAAGGCCTTTCGTGAGGGCGACGACATTCATCGGCTTACCGCTTCACAGGTTTTTGGCGTGCCACCCATGCTGATTGACGCTGAGCATCGCCGCCGCGCCAAAGCGGTTAACTTCGGGATCGTTTATGGACTCTCTCCGTTCGGTCTGTCCCAGCAACTCGGCATTGATCAGCGCGAAGCCAAAAAGTTTATCGACGCTTACTTTGAGAAATATGCCGGTGTGCGGCGCTACATTGACCGCACGCTGGAAGAGACGCGGCGCGAGCAGAGTGTGAAGACTCTGTTTGGCCGCACGCGTCCCATTCCCGACATCAACAGCAAAAACGCCAACATGCGCGGCTTTGCGGAGCGCACCGCGGTGAATACGCCACTGCAGGGCACCGCCGCCGACCTGATCAAGCTTGCCATGATCCAGATTGATGAGGAGCTGCGCTCACGCAAGCTGAAGTCCCGCATGCTGCTGCAGGTGCATGACGATCTGCTGTTTGAGGTGCCGGAAAATGAGATTGAGTTGATGCGCGGCATGGTCCGCGAGAAGATGGAAAGTGTGCATAAGCTAAGCGTCCCGCTGCTGGTGGAATTGGGTGTGGGACCTAACTGGCGCGACGTGAAGTAATCGTCATCTCTGTGGCCCGCTGCTCCGGTTCCGGCGGATCACATCTTTAAGATAGCGGGCATTGCGGATGCGATTGATATGCCATGCGCGCAGATAAGGACGGAGAAAAACTGAGTAGGCGAAGCGCGCCAGCGCGAAGCACATGAGCGGCAACATCACCACCGCAAACAGGTAAGCCAGAACGTAGATCGCAGCGGACACAATTCCCACGCCAGCGCTCAGCGCTGAACGCAGCATGGGGATGAACACAACTGCCGCCAGCAAAACCAGCACCAGAATTATGCTTCGAGACGCCAGCCGTTTCTTGCGCGGAGGTATGAGTTCAATGGGCAGAGGACACACCCAGTCCCATGGCGGATTCAAGGGCCGCCGCAATTTGACCGGCAACACGTTGAACCATTTCTTCCGTTTCCGCTTCCACCATCACGCGCGCCAGTGATTCCGTGCCAGAATAGCGCACATTGACGCGGCCATTTCCTTTTAGTTCTCGTTCCGCCTTTTCAATGGCTGACATGACCTGCGGTAGCTGCTCCAAAGGACGTTTTTCCTTTACGCGCACATTCTTGATGGTCTGGGGAAAGACCTTCATGCCCGATACAAGTTCAGCCAGCGGGCGGGCACTTGCCGCAACAATTCCCAGCACGCGAATCGTGGTCAACAGACCGTCGCCGGTGGTAGCTTCGCGGGAAAGAATGATGTGTCCGGACTGCTCGCCGCCCAGGACGGCACCCGTTTTTCTCATTTCTTCCAGCACATATTTATCACCGACGGGAGCGCGCAGCATCTTGATGCCGGATTCGCGCAGCGCTGCCTCAAGCCCCATGTTGGACATAGTGGTGGCTACCACTGTGTCATTCGCAAGTTCGCCGCGCTGCTTCAGGTCGCGTGCCAATAGAAGCATCACGGCATCGCCATTCACCACGCGGCCATGGCTGTCTGCAAAAAGGGCCCGGTCGGCGTCCCCGTCAAAGCAGATACCAAGGTCGCCGGTACGCGCCAGAACTTCGCGCGCGACAATTTCAGGATGCAAAGCGCCGCAATTCTCATTAATGTTGCGTCCATCGGGCGTGCGATGAGTGAACTCAGCATGCGCGCCGGAGCGCTTGAATATTTCCGGAGCGACCGTGCTGGCCGCGCCGTTGGCGCAGTCCACAACAATGTGCAGGCGCTCTGCACCGGCAATGGTTCGAGCCAGCCAGTTCAGGTAGTTAGAGCGCAATGCTGGATCGCCAGGGAGAGAAGGCTCTACCTTGCTGTGATGGCTTTGTGCTGCGTCTTCTTTCAACAGTGCAAAGATTTCGGTTTCGATCTCCAGTTCAATTTCGTCTGGCAATTTGTAGCCATCAGGGCCAAACACCTTGATACCGTTATCGCGCCAGGGATTGTGCGAAGCGGAAATTACGACGCCGGCAGAAAAGCCATGAGTATGGGTCAGGTAAGCAATGGTTGGTGTAGGAACAACGCCGGCGCTAGCCGTCTCAACTTTGGAGGCGCGAAGGCCTGCGGCCAGTGTGTCCGCGATCCATCCACTCGATTCACGCGTGTCCTGGCCGATAACCACACGCCGCGGGCCGGCGGGAAGATGATCGCCCAGGGCGCGGCCCATGGCATACACGGTTTTCTTGTCCAGCGGGTATTCGCCAGCTACGCCGCGGATTCCATCAGTCCCAAAGAGTTTTCTCAAGTCTGTTCCTGCTATTTCCTTTTACCACAGAGGACACAGACAGCACAGAGACGCTTCTCAGTGCCTTCTGTGGTTAATCGCTTTTAGTCGATTTCACTTCGGCAGTGAACCTGCCTCGCGCTACCTGCGCGGAAATTTCAGAGCGAACCGCAAGCTGCGAAACATTTTTGACCAGAGCGCCAGTTTCATCGAAGATAAGTGCGTAACCGCGCTCCAGGATTTTGACAGGCGACAACGCGTCGAGTTGTGCTGTGAGCCGATCTGCTCTTGAGCGCCGCGCGGCGAGATACGACCGGAAAGCATTGACTACGGCGTTAGTCCCCGTATCGAGCTGGCCCCGTACCACAGCCAGCGAACGGCGGAAATCAAAGTGCCGCACACGCGATGCAGCGATATCGAGCCGGCGATGGTAGTCATGCAGCAAGGTGCGGTAGTTGGCAGCAAGGCGGTATGAAAGTTCATCCAGCCGCTGCGCCCGCCGGACCATCAGGTCTTGTATCCGCGCAAAGGCGCCATGCTGGGAAAGTTCCTGAAGACGGGTGCGCGCCATCAGCAGGCGATAGCGAGTGGCGCGGCCCAGCCGCTGGTGAAGATGGGCGAGATGTTCGGCGAGGCGATGCTTGGATTCAATGACCAGTTCCGCCGCGGCGGATGGCGTGGGGGCCCGCAGGTCGGCAACAAAGTCTGCAATGGTGAAATCAGTCTCGTGGCCGATGGCCGTTATCACCGGCAGCGTGGAAGCGGAGATGGTGCGGGCCAGCATTTCATCGTTGAATGCCGCCAGGTCTTCAATGGATCCGCCGCCGCGCGCGATGATAATCACGTCCACGCTTTTCACGCGGTTGAAATACTTGATGCCGGCTGCGACTTCCGCCGCTGCCGTTTCGCCCTGCACCTGCGCGGGATAAATCTGGATGCCGACGTTCTCGTGGCGCCGGGCAAGAATGTTGAGCATGTCCTGCAAGGCAGCCCCGCGCGGAGAAGTTACCAGGCCGATGCGTCGCGGCAACGGTGGAATGGGCTTGCGCTTGGTGGCATCGAACAAACCTTCCTGCGCCAGCCGGGCCTTGAGCTGCTCAAATGCGACTTGCAGCGCGCCCGCGCCCACCGGCTCCAGAAATTCCGCGGAAAGTTGCAGCTCGCCGCGAGCGTCATAGATGGTCACACGGCCGCGGGCAATCACCTGCATGCCGTTCTCAGGACGAAAGCGCAGCAGCCGGGCCTGGCTGCGGAACATAACGATGCGCAACTGCGCCTCGCCGTCTTTCAAGGTGAAATAAAGATGACCTGATTCCGCCGGCCGATAGTTGGAGATTTCGCCCTCTACCCAGACGTCCGTATAGGCGCGCTCCACCGTGGTCCGCACGGCGCTCACCAGATCGGCAACGCGCCAGATGCGGCGCGTGGGCGCCTGTTCAAAGGTGAAGCCGAGTTGGTCGGCAAAGGACACTCAAGTGAGTTTAACAACAGGAGAGCTGCAGTTCCAAAATGGCTCTAGTCTCAAATTTTTCCGTGCAAGAACGGCCCGGAAAGCCAGTCTCGGCGTTACGATTTACTCTGGGTTTACGGCAGACTGTTCGAATACTGGCTTCAACCAAAGGAGCAAATCATATGGTTAAAAAACTAATGTTCGCAGCGATGCTCACAGCCGCTCTTTCGGCGGGCGCGTTATCGGTCCACCAATTGAGAACCGGCACACACGCAATTGTGGCGTGCGGAAGCCCATGCACCAGCGGCGATATCTGTAAACGTCCATGCGGTTGTTATTTTGGCTTGGGCGGAGGCACCACAGGCGTTTGCCAACCAGAAGGCCCCGCGCCTGCGCCGACCAAATGAGTTAACAAGGAGAACGACGATGGTGAAGAAATTTGTGACTGCAGTAATGTTCCTGGCGGTCTTCTCCGCCAGCGCACTCTCTGTCCGCCAATTGCGGACAGGTTCCACCAGCGTGACCGCCTGCGGGAGCCCCTGCGTTAAAACCACGGCCTGCCAGGCACCATGTATGTGCTTTATTGTCAGCGGCACCACAGGTCTCTGCCAGCCGGAAGGTCCTCCTCCGCCTCCCGATATGAGAAAAAAGTAGAGACCGTTTAGGTGGGCCTTCCCGAAAGATTAGAGATAAGGCCCACCGTTCTCATAAGCTGTATT
>DASYKK010000228.1:0-3256 GCA_035995565.1 Candidatus Angelobacter sp. | reverse complement strand
ATCCCTGGATATTTCCGGATGCGCAGCCGGTTCGTTGATTTTCCCGGCCAGTTCGTATTGCACTGTCACATCCTCACGCATGAGGACCGCGGCATGATGCAATTGATTGAGGTGGTGCCGGATACCACGATCTACACTCACCACTAACTCACAAGCCGGTGGGCTGAAGAAACCTGATATCGGGGTTGGCCAGCGGCGACGCTATGACAAAGCGCCGCCGCTGACATCCCTGCAACTCTGCATCCGAATGGGGATTACAATACAAACGCTTTGCCACCCGCGGTTTCAACCTCGCCGAAGCTATCTGACAAGCCTTCACGCGGCAGCGCGTCCACGTGGCGAGAAAAATTTCGCGCGCTTCGTTCGCTGCCTCCTTTTCTGCGGTTGGTCTGGGAAACACATCGCGGCTATGCAACCGCTATCGTGCTGCTGCGGCTGCTGCGCGCCACCATCCCAATTGCAACGCTCTGGATCGCAAAATTGATTATTGATTCCGTGGTTGCAGCGCGCATGGGCCGTCCCAGCATTTCCCGGCTCTGGCTTCTGGTGGGGCTGGAACTCATCGTCGTCGCCGCGGGTGAAGCGCTGGACAAGGCATCAACGGCGATCGAGGGTCTGTTCGGCGACCTCTGTTCCAATCACATCAGTGAGAAACTCATAGCTCACGCTGCCGCGCTTGACCTGTGCCATTTCGAAGATCCCGCATTTTACGACCAACTGGAGCGCGCGCAACGGCAGACCACCGGGCGTATCGGCCTGCTCACGCAATTGCTTTCCGTCGGACAAGACTTCGTGACCCTGATTTCCCTGGCCGTCGCGGTCTTCGTTTATGGTCCATGGTTGCTGGCGTTGCTGGTGGCGGCCGTGCTTCCCGGTTTTCTCGGAGAAACTCATTTTAGTTCCCTGGAATATTCCCTGCTCTATCGCATGACGCCTGAACGCAGACAGTTGGACTACCTGCGTTTTCTGAGCGCCGGAGACAAGACCGCCAAAGAAGTCCAGATGTTCGGTCTTTCGCAATGGCTGGTAAGCCGCTATCGAAAGCTTGCGCGCCTCTTCTATGAAGCCAACCGCAATCTGGCCATACGTAAAGGCATTGCCGCCACGCTGCTCTCCCTGCTTGGAATCGTGGGATACTACGCGGCTTACGTGATTATTCTGCGGCGTGGTTTTTACGGAATCATCACCATCGGTACGCTCACTTTCCTTGCTGCTTCCTTTGCCCGCAGCCGCAGCGTGACGGAGCGGCTCCTGCTGAGCGCGGGCAACATCTACGAGCAAAGCCTGTACATCCAGGATCTCTTCGGCTTTTTCAAGATGCAGCCGAGTATTGTTTCTCCCCCCGCTGCCGGCGCCGTACCCGTACCGATCTCTCAAGGATTGTTATTTGAGGACGTGGGGTTCCGATATCCTGGCAGTGACACCTGGGCTGTCCGGCACGTAAACCTGCGCATCGCTCCCGGAGAGAAAGTCGCTCTCGTGGGCGAAAATGGCGCCGGCAAGACAACGCTGGCCAAGCTGCTCGCCCGCCTTTACGATCCCACGGAAGGTCGCATCCTGCTGGACGGAATCGATCTGCGGCAATACGACTTGAAGTCGGTTCGCAGGGCCATCGGGGTAATCTTTCAGGACTTTGTTCACTACGATTTCCGCCTGGACGAAAACATCGGCGTAGGCGAGATCGGTCAGGTGCAAGAGTATCTGGACCGCCCGGCCGAGCCTTCGGCTAACGATCCGAGCGGAAACTTCACCAGTCACGACACCATCATGGCCGCCGCGGAAAAATCACAAGCAGCGGCGCTCGTACGCAATCTTCCTTTTGGATATCGGCAAATGCTGGGCCGCCGCTTTGAAGGTGGTGTAGAGCTTTCCGGAGGCGAATGGCAGAAGATCGCGCTGGCGCGCGCTTACATCCGCAACGCCCAGGTTGTGATTCTGGATGAACCAACAGCTGCGCTGGATGCTCGCGCGGAATACGAAACCTTTGCCCGTTTCGCGGAGTTGGTGTCAGGACAGATGGCCTTGCTGATCTCGCACCGCTTCTCTACCGTGCGCATGGCCAGCCGCATCGTGGTGCTTCAGCGCGGCGCAATCACGGAAGAAGGAACCCACGAGCAGTTGATATTCAAGAACGGGCTTTATGCCGAGCTCTTCCGTCTCCAGGCGGAGGGTTATCGTTGAACCCGGTTATGGCTTCTGCTTTTGATAAAACCGCCTCCAGCTTCGAACGCCATCGTTCTCTTCCCAATGGCGCGCCGGAAGCTATCCGCTCCGCAATATGGGCCGCGGCAAACCTTCCGGCTCGCGCCCGCGTGCTTGACATCGGCGCAGGTACCGGCCGGATCGGCCAAGCCTTCATAGTAGCCGGAGATTTGTATGTCGGCGTGGACACGTCCCTCGCCATGTTGCGTGAGTTTCATGTAGCTCCCGAAAGCGGCTTGCTGGCGCAGGCCGATGGACGGCAATTGCCATTCTCTAATAGCGCCTTCGACTTGGTGCTGTTAATGCAAGTGCTGAGCGGCGTTAGCGACTGGCAAAGGATTCTCAATGAAGCACGGCGCGTCCTGCGTCCGGGTGGAAACATTGCTGTCGGTCACACTGTCAACCCTGAATCGGGAATTGACGCGCAACTCAAGCGTAAGTTGGCGGCCATTCTCGAAGAAATGCAGGTTGCCTGGCATCGGCCACAGGAGTCGCGCCGGCAAGCTCTCGCCTGGCTGGAATCATCCGCGAAGCGCCACGTGCATTCTCTGGCTGCTTCGTGGAGTGTCAGCACCACGGCAGGAGAGTTTCTGCGACGCCGCAGCACCGGCGCTCGCTTTGCCGCGTTACCGATTAAAGTGCAGGAGCAGGCGTTGGAGAAACTGGGCGACTGGGCCGAAACCACGTTCGGGTCGGTAGACGCCGGGTTTCTGGAGCAACGCACCTTCGAATTAAACGTTTTTACATTCTAAGAAGACCGAATTATGGTTCCGGGAAAAGTTAAATGATCAACGATATCGAAGCTAAGGACCCAGCGCTCAACGCGCTAGGCAAGCAATTGCTCTCCACTTCTTTGACAGATGCTTCTCTGCAGCAAGCCACGGAGAATACATCAAACTTTGCCATCCTGCCTTGGGTCAACGTGGTCAAGATCGGCGGCCAAAGCATTATGGATCGAGGCCGCAGCGCGGTTTATCCGCTGGTCGAAGAGATTGTCGCCAACCTGGACACGCACAAGATGATCCTGGGAACAGGGGCGGGCACGCGCGCGCGC
>DASYKK010000227.1:0-6486 GCA_035995565.1 Candidatus Angelobacter sp. | reverse complement strand
GTTTCCGAAAAGGTTTTGCTGCACCGTCGCTCCCAGCACCACAACGTTGGCGGCGCGGGTAACGTCATCCTGAGAAAAGTTCGCGCCCTTGGCAAAATTCCAGTTGCGGATATCAAAATATTGCGGCTCGGTGCCGGTAATGCGCGTGCTCCAGTTCTGATTGTCGGCAACCACCAGCGCGCTGGCGCCCGCGCCCGGCGCAACCTGGCCTATGGTCGCAACCTGCTGCTGAATCGCCTTCATGTCGTCATAGACAAGAGTCTTCGTCGCGCCGCCGCCCAGCCGGATGCCACCTTTATTGACGCTGCCGGAACTGACATACAGCAGATCAGTTCCCATCGACGCAATCTGGTCCTGCACCTGCTGCTGCGCGCCCTGCCCCAGTCCTACCGTGGCGATCACCGCTCCCACGCCGATCACAATTCCCAGCATGGTCAGCAACGAACGCATCTTGTTCCTCGTCAAAGCCCGTACCGCTATTTTTAAAATCGCTATGAAATCCATATAACCCCCGTTGTAAACCCCGAGCTTGTCTCCGTGCCTCCGTGGTGGACGTTTGCTTTTAGTCTTCATCTACTGTCGGCAACGTCTTCAGCATTTCAGCCGCGCGTGGCCGCTGCCGCACCGGCTCGTCATGCCTGATCTTGCCGTCGCGGAACACCACCGTTCTTTTCGCAAATTGCGCGATGTCCGGTTCGTGCGTGACCAGGACAATCGTGAGCCCGGTGTCGTTCAGTTCCTGGAAGATTTGCATGATCTCCACTGACGTTCTGCTGTCCAGATTTCCCGTTGGTTCGTCGGCCAGCAGGATTGCCGGCTTATTTACCAGAGCGCGCCCAATTGCAACGCGCTGTTGTTGTCCGCCAGAAAGCTGCGAAGGAAAGTGGTCCATTCTCTCGCCCAACCCCACCAGCTTCAGCACTTCTTTGGCCCGCGCCTGACGCTGCTCTTTCGGCATCTGCGCGTACAGTGTCGGCAACTCCACGTTTTCCAGCGCCGTGGTACGAAAAAGCAGGTTAAAGCCCTGAAACACAAATCCCAGTTTGCGATTTCGGATGGCTGCCAGCTGCTTCTTGTCCAGACTGGAGACATTCGTTCCTTCCAGAATGTATTCACCGCTGGTCGGTTTATCCAGACAGCCCAGCATATTCATGAACGTCGATTTGCCACTGCCGCTGGAGCCCATGATCGCCACAAACTCTCCTGGCTGGATCGTCATATCCACACCGCGCAAAGCGTGCACCTTGGTTTCGCCAAGGTCGTAAGACTTGTGCACGTCCTGTACCTGAATTACCGGGGTTCCGCCAACCGGTTGCTCTGAATTCATTGCTGCATTTGCATTCAATTCCACTTGTGCCAGGGTTGCCATAAATGCCTCTCGACCTTCCTTTGTGTCCTTCGTGTCCTTTGTGGTAAATCGTTCTACCGGCCTACTCTTCCACCGGTTGCTCCACGCGCCGCGCCCATTCCCGGAGCCGCTGACGTTGCACTCGCCGTCTTCGTGGCCGCTGCTGAACCAGTTACGACCTGATCTTGCGGATTCAGTGCTCCCTTCACCACTTGCGCGACCTCAGTCGTGGTGTGGTCGGTAATGCCCAGCTTGATCTGCACCGGCGCAACCGACTTGTCCACATTCAGCTTCCACACCACTGCCGTCGAAGCCTGCTGTCCAGAGGACTGCATTCCCTTGCCGCCTTTTCGTGCCGCGCCGGTCGCGGTAATTCCAGCTCTCTGGTAAAGGTCGCTGATCTGCTGCGCAGTTAAATCTGGAGTAAAACGCAATGCTCCGTTCGGAACTTTCACCACATCAGTCGCCGTTGCCACAGGCACAGTAACGTAAGCCGTCATTCCGGGAAAGAGCTTCATTTCCGGATTATCAAAGTCCACGATGGTGGTATAAGTCACCACGTTCTGCACGGTCGTGGCATTCAGTCGCACCGCGGAAACCTGGCCCTTGAACGAGTCTTTGGGAAACGCATCCACTTTGAAGTTCACTTCCTGGCCGGCGTGGATCGTGCCCACATCGCTTTCGTCGGTGCTCACATAGACCTGCATCTTGGTCAGATCCTGCGCGATGGTGAAAAGCGTTGGCGCCTGCAATGACGCAGCTACCGTCTGGCCCACATCAACGCTGCGGGCAATCACCGTTCCGTCGATGGGAGACCGGATGGTTGAATGGTCCACATTGGTCTGAGCCACTGTGACCGCGGCAGACTTCTGCTGTACCTGCGCACTCGCCTGCGTCACTTGTGCCTTGGCTGCGCCCACGGCGGCGTCCGCGCTCTGCGAAGCGGCTCGTGCGGTATCCAATTGTTGGGTTGGAACCACGCCTTCCTGCGCCAGCGTGGTGTAGCGCGTGAAATCCAGCTTGGCTTGCGCCGCAGCTGCATTCGCTTTGTCCAGGTTCGCCTTGGCTACGATCAAGTTTGCCTGCGCGTCGGCCACGTCAGCCTTCGCCTGCAACAGCGCTCCTTGAAATAGAGACGGATCAATTTGCGCGATGACCTGGTTCTTCTTCACGTGCGAATTGAAATCCGCCGCCAGCGTCTGGATGGTTCCAGACACCTGTGAGCCCACCTGCACGGTCGTCACTGCGTTGATCGTGCCAGTGGCCTGGACGACATGTTGTATGTCGCCCTTTTGTACTTTTTCAGCAAAATATTGTGGCGTGTTTTTACTCTCATACTTGAAAGCCGTCAGCAGCCCGATGGCCGCCAGAAGCACACCAATGATCGTCCATTTGTTTTTTAAGAATTTCATCCTGAACCCCCAGGCCGCAAAAACCGCGTTCCGGCCTCTGTAGGTGCAAACCCGAACTAAGGACGCTCGGAGTAAACACTGAGTAAGCCAGGGATTAATAATTGTCAGGATGGTTAATTCGCAAGGCTAATCAATTGCGAGAGGAGTTAACAGAACTTTACGTGCGTTCGTCGGAACAGTCGCGAGTCCCTAAGTGCTCTTCACGACTGTTCGTATCATGGTTTTGCGGCCGTTGCGTCGAGTCCGACTAATTTGCGGTAATCGGGATCTAAGTCCATACATTCGAACGATCCTCCCTTCGAACTGTAGTTTTTTTGGACATGCTCTCTGTAATCGGGATCCTTTTCGAGGGCTTCTTCCAAATGTGCCAGTGCCTTCAGCCGATTTTCTGAATCTAATTTCGAGGCTACCTTCGCTACCCTGATCTCGCGACAATAAAGTTTGGCATACGCTAGAGCAATATTAAACATTGAAGCGCTGGTGTCAGGAAATTGATGCAAAAACTCTTGGGAGTATTTGATCGAGTCGGTTAATCTTTCGGGAATCTGAAGCAGCGCATATCCCAACCATTGCTTGACATACCCGGGAGAGTCGTCCCGCGCTGCCAGTTGCTCAAGCATGGCCACGGCAGTCGCATAATCCTCGCCGATCATTTCTAAGTCCGCATACTTGATCAGCAAATCGACGTGCATGGGATTGAGGATTAGGGCACGCTGTATCCACTGATTTGCGTACTGGAGGAAGTCTTTTTTCTCTGTTTCCGATGCGCAATAAACTTTGTAGTAATAAATGTAAGCTACCTTCGACACTGTGTCCCAGTCAAGAGAATGGCCATCCTTGAGAGCTTGTTCAGCCTGATTTAGGAATAGTGTGACATCGTCGCACTCCAATAAAGTACGCAACTCCTCTGCTTCTTTAGGCTCTAATACGGCATCAACACTGTCGATACCAGTCAAGAGGCTAGGGGGCAGTTTTTGTAAAATTTTCTGGATTGCAAGCCCAGCCTGCACAGTACCGTCTAATCTGCCGCGCTCAGCCCGACTCTTTGCTAGAAGAACATTCAGTAGTAGTTCGCGCTGCAAGAACATGAAGAAAAAGCCAAGCGAGAAATATACTACGGCCATGCTTATGACGAGGCCAAATTCACCTGGTCGCTGAGTCGGCACAAATTTAAGGAGAATGGTCCTTACAACCCCGCCTTGTTCTGCTAATTCCGCAACCGTAGCCCCCGTGATCCCCGCAATCACCCAATCCCTAATCTTTCCAAAAGTGGCCAATTCATCGCCAAAGCTTGTAAAAAGAAATCCAGCCATTGTCCCAATCATGAACGCGGCGAGGCTGACAGCGGCCAAAAGGATTGATTTAGGTTGATCGCTCCCCCCAGCGATGATCCACCAAAATACCGACAAGACAAACAGCATGAGCCAATAAATGTTGCTGGGGAGAGAAAACGACGGATTGTTTCCATAGCGAGTATCCGGAAGAACACTCAGGCTCTCCTTTGAGTGATCATCTAGTGCCTGGGCTGTTCTGGAAAAGAAACCCGCCAGCAGTCCGGAAATAAACACTCCGATGGCCGCCGTTGCTAGAATCGTGCGACGTATCTTGTCCCCGCCCACACCAATCCACCATCCTGCAGGCAGTAGCAATATGAGAGCCCAATACAGCTTGCTGGAGGGTGAAGGACCGATCTCTTTACGTTCTGGGGCCGAGGAAGAGCTGCGCATATTTGTTCGACGAAGCTCAAATCAAGAGCTAACCTTTCATGTCGTTTGCGTGAACAAGGATTGCAGTATGTCTGCCCAATAAGATTCGGGTTTTGATGGTTAGAGTCTCAGACAATGTGAGACTGGTTGTTGTCACACACTCATGTGCACTTTCTGTGAGTCCCACGTTGGAAGTCCAAGGCAAGAGACCACGCTATTGCATGTCGCGAACAGCTTATCTTTAGCCTATTTTTTCTTTTTCTGCGGTGGTCTCTTGGTTCCCTTGGTTATCTTTTTTTTGGTTGCCATATCTTGCTTCCTCACGCCGATTATACTTGCGGTCTTGGGAATTGCAATCTGCTATTCTGTTATTGGATGCTAACTAAATGACTGTCTAGCAGTGGATTAACGAAGACGCGCGGGGTTCGCTATCTGTTGAATTCTCCTCAATTAGTCGCACCAGAGTAATCTTCCTAATAACCGCGAAACTGCCTTGCAATGCCCGTATTTGCGGGTTATAGTTCGCTCGTGATGATCTCCTCTGGTTTCTTCATTCCGTGTTGTTGTCCGCCGTGCCCACATGCGCATACAAGCGGCTGGGGGCTATGAGTTAAAGGTTTATCGAGCAAGCAAACAAACGCCTCCCCCGCTGCTGAAGCAGCGGGTTTTTTATTGAGACGAAGTTGAATGGCCACAACATACCAATCCGACGGTTCGATTAACCATCGCGCGCTTCTGGTGAATGCCCGCCGCGTTGTGATTAAAGTCGGTACCGGTGTAGTGTGCAACGCTGAAAATGAGTTTGATCCCCGGCAGGTTGCCGGCTTGGCCGCAAGTATCTCCGGGCTGGTCAATTGCCGGACGCCAGGTGGTGCTGGTTAGCTCTGGCGCTGTAACACTGGGCGCGGCGGAGTTGGGAATCCATCGCAGCCGCCTGAAAGATGCCAGCGTCACCCGGGCCTGTGCCGCCGTGGGCCAATGCAAGCTGATGCAGGCTTATGCGGAATCGTTTCGTCCCCACGGCATCAAAGTCGCGCAGGTACTGGTCACCGAAGATGACTTCAGCGACCTGAAGCGCTACAGCATCCTGCGCCAGACTTTTGAGCGCCTGTTGAAGCTGGGCGCCGTCCCGATCGTGAATGAGAACGATACCGTCACCAATATTTATACCGAACAGGCGCCGGTCTTCCGCGATAACGACCGCCTCGCCGCTCTCGTTCTAAGCAAGCTTGATGCCGACGCGCTGGTCCTGCTCTCCAACGTGGACGGCCTGCTTTACAGCCCTAACCAGGATTTAGCGAACGCCACGGTTGTAGCCATGGTTACCGAAATTACCGCCGCGATTCGCGACTCCGCCCGCGGCGCTTCTGCCACCGGACGTGGCGGCATGACCGCCAAACTGGACGCTGCTGAGATTGCCATGCAGGCCGGCGGCATGGTGGTGATTGCCAATGGAAAAACGGCGGGCATTCTCGAACAAGTGTTTCAAGGCGAGGAAGTCGGCACGCTTTTTTTGCCCGGCTCGCGCCTGGCAGGCAAGCGGCGCTGGCTCGCTTTTGCCACGACCGTGCGCGGCGAAATCACCATCAATACCAATGCAGCCAGGGCCCTCCAGCATCGACAAGCCAGTCTGCTGGTTTCTGGCGTGACTGCGTGCCAGGGCGAATTTTCCGCTGGACAGGTGATTGCCGTGCTCGACCCCGAAGGGAATATCATCGGAAAAGGGATCGCAGAACTCAGCAGCCAGCAGCTTGCAGCCACTCTCTCTTCCGGCGAAAGCAAGCGCGGCGTGCTGGTGCGTCGCGAAAATTTTCTGATCCTTTCAGCGAAGGAATCCGATGTCCAGCGCCACGGAATTTAGAAATCCCGAGTCCATCGCCGCCCAGGTGCAGGCAACGCGCCGGGCTGCGCGCGAACTGGCCCGGCTCTCCGCCGATCAGCGCAACCAGATTCTGCTTGCCGCGGCGGATGGGTTGGAAGAGCGTGAAGCGGAACTTCTTAATGCAAATCAGGAAGACTG
>DASYKK010000226.1:0-5722 GCA_035995565.1 Candidatus Angelobacter sp. | reverse complement strand
TCCGGCTGCCACTGGTGATGGAAGCGTGGCGCATTGACTGCCTGTTGAATATCCAGCCCATAATCGATCACGCCCATCAGGATGTTGGCTACCGTACTGATGATCCGCGGACCGCCCGGAGAGCCCAGCACCATGAACAGCTTGCCGTCTTTAAGGACGATCGTCGGCGCCATGGCGCTCAGCGGACGCTTCCCCGGCGCAATGGCATTAGCTTCACCCTGAATCAATCCGTAGCCGTTCGGCACGCCGGGCTTGGAAGTGAAGTCATCCATCTCATCATTCAGCAGGAAGCCGAGCTTGCCGGCAGTCACGGCCGAGCCAAAGCTGTCATTCAGTGTGGTTGTTACCGCCACGGCATTTCCTTGTGCGTCAACTACGGAATAGTGCGTGGTGTTGTTCGATTCGCGGCCAGTGAAAGGCGAGTGCAGTGCGGCGCGGCGATCAAGTTCGCCAAAGCCGGAAGGCCGGTGCACGTCTTTGCTGTCCGTGGAACGCATGATGTCGAGAGATTGCCGCCAGCCGTCCGCATATTTTTTGTCGATCAACTGTGCCACAGGTATCTGGCTGAAATCAGAATCGCCCAACAGCTCCGCGCGGTCAAAAAAAGCGCGTCGAAAAGCTTCGGCCGTTACGTGGATGGCGTCCGCTGAGCGATTGCCCATCTTGCCCAGATTGTAGCCTTCCAGAATGTTCAGCGCCTCCAACATGGTAATGCCGCCGGAACTTGGCGGCGGCGCGCTGATGACTTCGTACCCGCGATACGTTCCTCTGATCGGCTGCCGTTCCTTTACCTCATATTCTGCCAGGTCTTCGGCGGTAATCAGGCCGCCGCCACGCTTGATTTCCGCTGCCAGTTCGCGTGCCAGGGCACCTTTATAAAATTCATTGGCTTTGGGGTTGGCGGCAATCCGCTCCAGCGTGCGAGCCAATTCGGGCTGCCGGAAGATTTCTCCGGGCTCGTAAAACTTACCATCACGTTGGAAGATGCGCCTGGAGTCAGCGAACTGCGCCAAATCCCGGTTATGCATGGACTGTGCTTCTTCATAGGTCAGCCGGACGCCTTCGCGCGCCAGCCTGATGGCAGGATCCATCACCGCCTTGAGCGAAAGCTTGCCCCAGTGCTGCTCCGCGTACACCAGTCCGGCTACCGAGCCAGGAACACCGGCAGCTTTGTAGCCGATGAGGCTAGCGTTCGGAACCACATTGCCTTGCCCGTCCAGATACATCTCCCGCGTTGCAGCTTGGGGCGCCTTTTCGCGGAAGTCGAGGAAATGTAGCTCGCCATTGGCTTTGCGCAGCAGCATGAAGCCGCCCCCGCCGATATTTCCTGCCGCCGGATGGACAACAGCCAGCGCAAAACCTGTTGCCACAGATGCATCCACTGCATTGCCGCCCTGGCGCAGTATGTCCAAGCCAACCTGGGAGGCCTGCTGATGAACTGTGACGACCATTTCCCTGCGGGCGTGGACAGGCTGAAGCCCCTCAGCGTGGCTCAGCTCAGCCGCTGCCAGGCAGCAGACAACTAGCTGACAAATCATAAATTTACGCAGAACTGTCATCTGATTGCGGCCTCCGATGAGCTGGTACAAACCGGCCAGGCTTGTTGACCCCATCTTGCCGCTAAAGGCAGGCTGCACGTGCTCACATCGAGCCTGCAGGCCAGCTACTGAGGCTAGCTTACCTATTGCAGGTCAGTCAAATCGAGAGGGTGGTCGCAAGTGCGCGGGAGAATGAGGTTAATCCTTTGGAACGGTTTCCGAAGTCTCTTCCGATTTGCCGCTCTCATTGCCGCGCAGGTCAACGGCGGTGACTGAATAGAAGTATCTCTTTCCCGGCTGAACTTGCGTATCAGGGAAGCGCGGCGTCTTAACCAGCTCTAAATTGATTTTTACAGGCGGTTCCTTTGCGCGGTGGCGATAAACGTTGTAACCGGCCAGATCAGGTTCAATGTTGGCCGTCCATGTGATGTCGATAAAAGAATTCTGGGCCGCGGGGCTGAAGACAGCTTGAACGCCTGAAGGATTCGCCGGGGGGAAAGAGTCATGCGCGAGCACTTTAACGACTGGCGAGTCCTCGCCCTCGATTTCCCCTTTGCGATTGCCGTCCTGCCAGAGCGTGACAGAGACAATCCAGTACTCGTAGTTCTTTTCCCATTCGATTGTTGTGTCGATGAAACTTTTTGCGGGATCGTCGGGATTCAGCTGTGTAACCACTACCGGATCTTTCGCGCCCTGTAGCCGGCGCATCAGCCTATAGGCATATTGCGCTCGCTTGCGAGAAGTTGACGGGGTGAAGCCAGATCCTTCCCAGCTGATCTTGACCCCTGTAGGCACGGGATTTGCCGAGACTTTCTGAGGCGGAGAGAGATTGGGAACCAGCGGGACGGACACGCGGTTAGGCAGGCCAAAAGATTTCCCGTTGTGTCCCTGGGCCAGCACCATGTATACAGCGAAATCGGCGGTGCCTGATCTCAGGATGTCGCTTAACGTATCTTTTGCTACAGCCTGGTCGCCGTGGCCCTCTTTCAATGCAGGCTGCAAAGGCAGTTCGGAAATTGTCTGGAAGTGGAGATCGGAATTTGCTCCCGAACTCAGCGCGCGTTGCACCAGCATCTTGCCGGGCTTACGAATGAGCTCGCCATCACTGGTTTCGGTCGGCACGGTCCACGTCAGCGTGACAGTGTCTCCTTTGCGGGCCGCCTTCAAGTCGCCTACAAAGCGAGGAATGTCAGCTGAGGGAGGCAGAGGAGCGCCAGGGACGCCGCAGCCCGAAAGCACAAGGCAGCCCAGCAGAATGAAGAGAAATATCTCTCGCATGAGGAACGAGAAGGTTAGCTTTTATTCGAGTAATCGCGCAAGCAGCGTTTAAGCATGAATTCGTCTTTTCCGTTCTTTAATTGTCGATCTTTTCGATACCGCCCCAACTGCAAGTATCTATCTCAGATACACGGTAGTGAACTACGATACGCTGCCGTTGAAGCTTGCTTCTACGTGATGCTTTAATCACCCGAATTGGAATATTGGCAGTGCAGAAAGCTGGCGCACGCGCAAGCAGGCTGTACCGGCCCGGAGCAATATCATTGAACTGAAAAGCTCCTCTCGAATTAGCCTTTGTACTTACAATAAACTTATGGTCAGTCGTGAACAAAGTTAAACAGGCGCCCGGAACTATCTCGTTGTGTTTGATCACATTTTGCCGGATTTCGATTACGCCCGTGCCCTGAATTTTGGCCAGCTTAAGAGGCTTATAGTCGATTTGGTTGTGGTTCTCGTAACTTCTGTCCTCACATGCATTCTCAGTCTGTTGTATGGCTGGAACAACCTGCAATGCAAAAACAACGAAGCACACGGCGCACATCGATCTACTCTTCATCTCGGCTGCTAATTATAGAATGTACCGCGACAAATCCTGGTCCTTCACGATATCGGCCAGCATCTTTCTTACGTACTCACCATCAACGTTGACCGCTTTTTCCTGCATGTCCGGCGCATTGAAACTGATTTCGTCGAGCACGCGCTCCATGATCGTGTGCAGCCGGCGCGCGCCGATGTTTTCCGTGGCTTCATTGACCTGAAAAGCGAAGCGGGCAACTTCGTCGAGGGCTTCGCGGGTAAATGTCAGTTTCAGGCCTTCGGTTTCCAGCAGCGCAGTGTACTGCTTCACCAGCGATGACTTCGGCTCGGTGAGAATGAGAATGAAATCAGACATAGTCAGCGACTTTAACTCCACGCGAATGGGAAAGCGGCCTTGCAGCTCAGGAATCAAATCACTGGGTTTGGAGACGTGGAAAGCGCCGGCGGCGATGAAAAGAATATGGTCAGTGCTCACCATGCCGTAACGGGTGTTAACGGTGGTGCCCTCAACGATCGGTAGTATGTCGCGCTGCACGCCTTCACGCGAGACGTCCGGCCCATGGCCGCTTTCGCGTCCGGCGATTTTGTCGATTTCATCAAGGAAGATGATGCCAGATTGCTCCACGCGCTCCACGGCGGTTCGCGTGACCTGGTCCATATCAATCAGCCGCGATTCTTCTTCCTGCACCAGGTATTCAAACGCTTCGCTCACTTTCATTTTGCGCTTCTTGGTGCGTTGGCCAAAAATGTTGGGCAGCATATCTTTGATGTTGATGTCCATCTCCTCAACGCCCTGATTGGAGATGATTTCAAAAGCCGGGGTGGAACGCTCGCGAACTTCCAGTTCCACCATGTGTTCGTCGAGCTTGCCTTCACGCAGCTGGTTGCGCAGCTTTTCGCGGGTGCGGGAGGAGGAGTCGCCTTCTTCGGTGACGAGCGCAAATCCTGCGGTGGAGTTGGTTGCAGCCGGTGTTGACGGCAGCAACAGGTCCAGCAACCTCTCTTCCGCCTGTTGCTCGGCTTTTTCCGTGACTTCTTCCAGCTTCTCTTCGCGAACCATATCAATGGCGATCTCGACCAGGTCGCGAATCATTGATTCCACGTCACGGCCCACGTAGCCGACTTCAGTAAACTTCGAAGCTTCAACTTTCAGGAACGGAGAATTGGCCAGCCGGGCCAGGCGGCGGGCGATCTCAGTTTTACCCACACCGGTAGGACCGATCATGATGATGTTTTTCGGCATGATTTCTTCCGCGATGTCAGGCGGAAGCTTTTGCCGGCGCATGCGGTTGCGCAACGCAATGGCCACGGCGCGTTTGGCGTCATGCTGGCCGACTACGTATTTATCCAACTCAACAACAATTTCTTTGGGCGTCAGATCGTCCAGAAGGACGTCACTCTCTTCCGCCATACTTGGTAGGTAGATCGCCATTACCACTCCTTACTTCACTTCAATACCTTCTGTTTGCCGGTTCCACTATTTTGCTTTGCCGGACGGTCTTTCACGCGAATCACAAACTTTAATCCTGACCACGTTTCATCGATAGCGCAGACTTTCACGTCCACCAGCCCGCATTCGAGTCCGACGCGGCGCACGATATCTTCCGTCAGGTCGGTTGGACGTCCGCTGGCTTTCTTGGGCCAGCTGATCCACAGCATGCCATCGGGAACCAGCGTTGCGGAGAGCCGGTCGAAATCCTTCTTCAACTCGGCCAACTGGTCAGTGAAATAGACAATAACGTTGGCCTTACCTGAAAGCCTCTCCGCGCTTTCCGTCCCCTCAGGAAGTTTGCCCAGGTCCTTAACGAAGCTGGCAGGGTGGTTGCGCAGGATAATCCGATGACCGGGCTTGATGCCGATTTTCTGGATGAGCGGCGTTCCTGAATAGCCTGCCATTTTGTTCGACGTGTTCAACTTACCGGGACTGATGTAGCTGCTTTTTCCGGCACCGACGAAAGCTCCTCAATGGTGAAGTTCTCATTGGTGTAGATACAGATTTTCCCCGCGATCTTCATGGCCTCTTCGGCGATCTTGCGTGCCGGAAGCTCGGTGTTTTCGATCAGGGCGCGTGCCGCAGCCAGGGCGTATGAGCCGCCGCTGCCAATGGCCGCCACTCCGCCGTCAGGTTCAATCACGTCACCGGCGCCGCTGATGAGGAACGTCAGGGTGTTGTCGGCGACCAGCAACAGGGCTTCCAGGTGGCGCAGCATTTTGTCGGTTCGCCACTCTTTGGCCAGTTCGACCGCTGCGCGACCCAGGTTGCCGTGATATTGCTCCAGTTTGGCTTCAAAGCGGGAAAACAGAGAGAATGCGTCGGCCGTGGACCCGGCAAAGCCGGCGAGAATTTTGTCGCTATAAAGCCGCCGGAT
>DASYKK010000225.1:0-3790 GCA_035995565.1 Candidatus Angelobacter sp. | reverse complement strand
GGCCCGCGCATCGGCACAGGTGGTGGGTGTCTATTCGGAAGACCTCGTTGAAAAGCTGGCGCATGCGCTCAAGCTCCTGGGACTGCGGAGGGCCCTGGTCGTCCATGGCAAAGATGGTCTGGACGAAATTTCCATCAGCGGCCCGACCAAGATCGGCGAGGTGCGCGGCGAGTGGGTGCGTGTTTATGAAGTCACGCCGGAACAGTTTGGACTGGAGCGCGCGCCCATGAGCGCGATTCTGGGCGGCGATCTCAAAACCAACGCCGACATCATCTGGAAGCTGCTTGACGGCGAAAAATCTCCACGTCGCGACATTGTGCTGATGAATGCCGCCGCCGCGCTGGTCGCCGCCGGCCGTGCCGATTCGTTGGCTGATGCCATGCCTCTGGCCGTTCAGTCGATCGATACCGGAGCGGCCCGGGCAAAGCTGGCCGCGCTGGTGGAGTTTACCAACCGACGTCATCTTTAGCGCCCGCGATTTACAATCGCTTGAGCCCTTTGGAGCCCCATGCCCCTTTCCTTAAGCCGACGCGCCGCCCGTACCGTGCAATCTGAGATTCGCGCCATGTCGATTGCCTGCGAGAAGGTACAGGGCATCAATCTGGCCCAGGGTGTGTGCGATACCGAGGTGCCGCTGCCGGTGCGCGAAGGCGCAAAACTGGCCATGGACCAGGGCGTCAACAGTTACACGCGGGCGGAAGGGCTGGCGCCCATTCGCGAGGCCATCGCCGAAAAGATGCAGCGCTTCAACGGCGTTACATGCGATCCGGAGACCGAAGTTGTCGTTAACTCTGGAGCTACCGGAGCGTTCTATGGGGCGTGTCTGGCTTTGCTCAATCCGGGCGATGAGGTCATCCTTTTTGAACCTTATTATGGCTACCATTTGAATACGCTGGTGGCCGCTGAGGCCGTACCGCTTTACGTCACGTTGCGCGCGCCGGACTGGACGTTCAGCCGTGAAGACATGGAGCGCACGGTCACGCTGCGGACGCGGGCCATTGTGCTGAACTCGCCGGCCAATCCTTCAGGCAAGGTCTTTACGCGCGAAGAGTTGGAATCGATTGCCAACTTTGCCAAACGGCATGATCTCTTCGTCTTTACCGACGAGATTTACGAATATTTTGTCTTCGAAGGCCAGCACATCAGCATGGCCACGCTTCCAGGGATGCGCGAGCGGACGATCACCATGTCCGGCTATTCCAAGACTTTCAGCATTACCGGCTGGCGCATTGGATACACAGTTTGCGATCGCCGCTGGGCCCAGGGTATCGCTTACTTCCACGACCTTATATATGTGTGCGCTCCGGCGCCATTGCAGATTGGCGTGGCGGAAGGCATCCGCCAGCTTCCGGAAAGCTTCTACACCAACATTGGCAAAGAATACGCGCAGAAACGCGACGTTCTGTGCGACGTGCTCAAAGAGGTTGGTCTGACGCCTTCCGTGCCGAAGGGCGCTTACTATGCTTTGGCTGATGCCACAATTCTTCCCGGCAAAACGACCCGCGACAAAGCCATGTATCTGCTCCAGCACACTGGCGTGGCAACCGTGGCGGGTTCGGCGTTCTATCATGGCGATGGCGGCGAGAACCTGATCCGCTTCTGCTTCGCCAAGACGGATGCGGAGTTGACCGAGGCTTGCCGAAGATTACAGGCATTGCCCGAGAAAATACAATCGCGCTTAGCCGCGAATACACGCGAATAAACACGAATCCAATCAAGAAGAAAAGAACTTGATTCGCGCCTTTTCGTGTTGATTCGCGGCGACTTCCCATCTGTTTCCTTTTCAAAAAATGCATATAATCTAGCCAATGAACTTCTCTGAACTGTTGCGGGGGCTGGGTGTCTCGCACAGCGGTGGCGATCCGCAAATCTCAGGTCTGGACTACAACTCCCGTCGCGTGCAACCAGGATTCGCGTTCGTGGCCATGCATGGCGAAAGCAGTGACGGTAATCGCTACATTGATGCGGCGCTCAAAAACGGCGCCATTGCGGTGGTGACGGACTCAAAGTCCGAACAGCCCCGGCGCGATGTTCCCTGGGCTGCAATCCCCAACGGGCGGCGCGCGCTTTCCCATATGAGCGCAAACTTTTATGGCCATCCAGCGGAGAAGCTGAAGATCATCGGCATTACCGGAACGAATGGCAAGACCACGACAAGTTTTCTCTGCGAATCGATCCTCAGGCACTGCGGCCGTTCGTCGGCGCTGATCGGGACGATTGAATACCATGTGCCTGCAAAGCCAAATCGCGCGCAAGCCGGAGCGGATCTTCCGTATCGAGTTCTGCCGTCGCCGCATACCACGCCCGAAGCGCTGGAACTGAACCAGATCTTTGCTGAAGCGCTGGCGGCGGGCGCGACACACGCTGTGATTGAAGTCTCATCGCACGCTTTGGCGCAGGAGCGAGTATGGGGCGTGCCGTTTGAAGTTGCGGTCTTCACCAACCTCACGCGCGACCATCTGGATTACCACAAGAGCATGGACAGCTACTTTGAGGCGAAGAGCATTTTGTTTCTGGGTTGTGGAACGCGTCCGCCGCGGGCTGCCGTGATCAATGCCGACGACCAATACGGCCAGAGCCTGGGACAGAGCCGGAAGACTTTAAGCCAGCAGGTAATCCTGTATGGCATCGAGAATGGCGATTTTCGCGCGACCAATATCGGTCTGCAACAGGACGGCACAAAGTTTGATCTGCTTACGCCTTCCGGTAGCATCAGGATTGAAACCGCTTTGATCGGCGGCATCAACATTTACAACATCCTCGCCGCGGCCGCTGCCACCTTTGCCTGTGGGTGTTCTCTGCAGCAGATTGCGGAAGCCATTGCTCAGTTCAAGCAGGTGCCAGGTCGATTTGAGAAAGTGGATTGCGGCCAGCCTTTCACTGTGGTGGTGGACTACGCCCATACCGACGACGCGCTGCGCAACCTTACGGCCATCGCGCGTGACTTCGCCAGCCGGGGCGTGGGTCGGGGCCGGGTGATTACAGTTTTCGGTTGCGGCGGCGATCGCGATCGGGCCAAACGTCCGCTGATGGCTGAGGCTGCCGGGAAGGGAAGCGATTTTGTTGTCCTTACTTCGGACAATCCGCGCAGCGAAGAGCCACAGCAGATTATTCACGATGCGCTCCCCGGATTGCGCCTGACCGGCACGCGGCATGAAGTAGAGCCAGACCGCCGAAAAGCCATCAGCCTGGCGCTGATGCAAGCCGCGTCCGGCGACGTGGTATTAATTGCCGGCAAGGGGCATGAGAAAGTTCAGATCACGCGCGAAGGTACATTCCCTTTTGATGATGTGCAGGTGGCCCGGGAAGCGTTACAACAGATGAGTTACGTTGGCGGAGGAAAGAAATGAAACTGCCGTTATGGCGAATCGCCGAGTTCGTGGGCTCCAAAGGCGAGGGTGACCAGGAAGCCGTCGCCATGGGGTATTCCATAGATTCACGGACGCTCAATCCGGGCGATCTGTTTATCGCCATCACCGGCGAGCGTTTTGACGGACATGAATACGTGCAGGCGGCGCTGGAGAAAGGCGCGGTGGGCGCGATTGTTGAAGCAGGGAAGCAGGTTGCCCGCGATCCGCTGCGGCTGCTGAGAGTTGAAAACACGTTGAAGGCGCTGCAATTACTGGGTGCTGCCGCGCGCCGTCTTTGGGGGAAACCGCTTCTGGCGGTAACCGGGTCGGCAGGGAAGACGACGACCAAGGAAATCCTGGCCCATATTCTGGCGACGCGTTTCCGTGTGATGAAGAGTTCCGGCAACCTGAACAACCATATCGGACTGCCTCTGCAGTTG
>DASYKK010000224.1:0-4552 GCA_035995565.1 Candidatus Angelobacter sp. | reverse complement strand
CCCGCCTGGAAAACGGGTTACCATTTCCAAACTCCTGAGAATAAAAGCACTAAGAAAGACCGCTCGATGACGCCACTTACTTCCTGAAAGGGGAAGACACAAGGCGGGCCAACTGCAGAGCAGTGAAGGTTTAAGAATACCCAACTTGGCCCAAATATGTCAACGCCAGCACCCAGGAAAGCAACCCGGGCACGCGGCCAGTACCTTTATTCTACCCGATCATGCGCTCGTGTGCATCGATTCAAACTTCTTTCTAGCGCCAGGGCCCTCTTCCCCGTCTAAGCCAACATAAACTACTCGTGTGGCACAGCCGCCCTCGGCTTTGTTTTCGATCTAGGCACGTCTCCACGTCTCTGTAGTGAAGATTTTTGGTTTTCCGATGTCGGCAATGTCGCGCGATCCCGGCGATGTTCCGATGTAGCCCTTCTCTGCGCGCCACCCCTCCCCCCATTCATCCCACGTCATCCCATTTTGGCGTAGCTTTGAGCAATGTCATCCCAAGTTATCCCATATTGGCGGGGACTTCAGAGATTGGCACTCGATTGGCGTAGACTTCCCCACCGGCTCCGGCAACATCTTCCCCCTTCCTGATCAGTGTCCTCAGTGTGAATCAGTGGTAAAGTTTTCTTTTCCGATCCGCGCTCATCCGCCTTGATCCGCGTTAGGTTTTGCCTTTGTGCAACAGCTTCGGCATTCGGGCCGATCTTCCCAATCCCAAGCTCCGATCCGTGCAAATGTGTTATCCGTGTCATCAGTGGGGAGGTTTTTCTCCGCTAAAAACTCGTTTTTTCGGAACGAAGCGAAATAACCCACTCTAGCGCATTTCCATTCAGCGAATCAATAGCGAAGTTGGCCGATCTATCTCTTGGAATCAGGCCATCTTGACAACACTAACTCACGAAACACTTCAGTCTCGCCCCTCTTGACAGGCCACCCCCTTGCGCCCGGCGAGACAAGTGTCAGGGCACGACTTCAGTCGTGCCGTAAGACTTCAACAATGGCTGGGCTTCAGCCCCGGTGCAGTAGCTTTTTCTTTTAAGGTTGGTGGCACGAACAAAAGCATCTCGAGAATACCCGAGCCCCGCAGGCAAAATTGTTGAACGAGGCGTCCGCTGGGAGCCGAGGTAGGCTGTTTCGTCGAAGAACCTCACCTTCAGGCCGCGAAAGATATCCCCTTTAAACCTTGTCATGTTGAGCGTAGCCCGAGCAAGCGCAGCGAACCGAGGGCGAGTCGAAACATCCCGACACGTTTTCCCGTACCATGTCGCGTCAGGGAGTTCTCTCGAAACCTTTTCATTTCTCGCTGGAAATTCGCGGTCTGCCATTAGCTCAGCACGAAAACGCTTCTGTCCCGGCCAGGGATGCAACAATCTGTAGCCAGGAAGCGAGTCACCGGAGCGCCAAGAAAGGGCGCCAGGATTTCATTAACCTGTTTACACTTGTCATCGCCATGACTCACAAATCCCTCATTTGCTTATTGGCTCTTTTTCTCGTTCAGATCGCCCACGCCGATAGCGTCAAGGACGCTCTCAACCAGAAATACAAAAAGCACGTCCTCGCTCTCCGCTCGCCGTTTTTACCCGGAGGGCAAAAATTTGATTCAGACGGCCACCTGATCGGCCCTTCCCCCAAGGGGCCGTGGCTTACATACGGTGCAATGTATTTTGAAAAGGTAACTCTCTCCGCTGACGCGCTGCGATTGGAAGGCCCAAGGGTGGTAATCAGCAGGGATAAAAGCGGCAAGCCGATACTGATCCCGCTCAGCAAATCTCTGCGCATCGAAATTCGCTTGCCGCAACCCCTCAATTCCCCGGACGACGCAGACACTATCCTTGGCCGTGTCTTTTTCATCGGCGCGGACAGTACGGAGCATCTCAAGCCAGAGTTCCGCCGCGCCGACAGCATCTCGTCGGATGAGCCCATTTATCACGTCAAAAAAGATAACGTGCTTCCGCCCAGAGCCACCTACACTCCGGAACCGGAATTCAGTAAGGAAGCACGCCAGGCAAAGTATCAGGGCATGGTGGTGCTGAGCATCGTTGTTGACAAATTGGGCACGGTAAGCCGGATCATTTTAGAAAGTCCTCTAGGCATGGGCCTCGATGAAAATGCCATGGAAGAGGTGAAAGTCTGGCGCTTCGGGCCCGCAACGAAGGATGGTCAGCCGGTTGCCGTCGAGATGAGGATCGAGATAAGCTTCAGGCTCAATTAAGTTGGCGCCGAATGGAATCCGCTCTAATAGATTGATTTTTCTGAGGGCTATCGCTACTTTCCTCCGAACTTCGCCTTTCGCTTCTCCACAAATGCTCTAATGCCTTCTTGCCCATCCGTTGTCCCGCCCGCTTCAGCGATCGCCCGGCTTTCGAGTTCCATCTGCGTTTCCAGTGTCTGGTTCCATCCGCCATGCAGCAGGCGTTTGGCTGAACCGAACGCCTCCGTCGGGCCTTGCGCCAGAGAGCGAGCCAGCTCTTCAGCGCGTGAAGACAGGTTGTCCCCCGCCACAACTTCCGTCACGATCCCCCATTCGCATGCTTCCCGCGCCGACAACACGCGATTGGTCAGCGCTAACTCCATCGCGCGCTTGAGTCCTACCAGCCGCGGAAGAAAATAGGTTGATCCTCCATCGGGCGCCATGCCGATCTTAGAGTACGCCATCAGAAACGTCGCCGACTCGGCAGCAATCACCAGATCACACGAAATTGCCAGGCTGAATCCTCCACCGGCAGCCGATCCCTGTACCGCCGCAATCACCGGCGCATCCAGCCGGGCAAAGCGCGAAATGGCCAGATGGAGATATGAGGTGATTTCGCGCAGGTATTGCGGAAACTGCTCTTGCGCGGCAAAGACTTTCACGTCGCCGCCCGCGCAAAAGCTCTTGCCTGCGCCTTTCAATAAGACCGCTCGCACGCTGCGATCAGCTTCACAGCGCAAAGCCACCGCCATCAGCTGCTTTGCCATCTCCAGATCGAGCGCATTACCGGCCTGCGGACGGTTGAGCGTGAGGTGGGCAACGTTGTCGCGAATTTCAAGAAGGACGGAATCGTTAGACATCTCTTACTCCTGGCGACTGTTTTCTCGTTGCCGTTCAAATTATAAGGCGGTGCTTTTGCTCTCTGTGAGTCGCGCACCCTGCATTTCGTCCCTTGCCTTCCTGCCTTCGGTGGGTGTCCAATATCAAAAGCGAATCGCCAGAGGAGACTCAGATGAATCGTAGACAGTTCCTCAAAGATGCCTCCACAACACTGGGTGCCGCCTGGTTTGCTTCCTCTGGGTTTGCGCCTTCTTTGCTTCGCGCATTCGACGGAGCGCCTACCGTTTCGCACGTGGCCTTCGTCAAGACCACGGACCGCGCTACCGGCGTAAAGCGCGCCATTGACTTGCTGGGCATGGGGAAGTTCGGCGGCAAAGATCTTTTCATCAAGCCGAACTTCAACAGCTCTGATCCCACGCCCGGATCCACGCATGAAGACACGCTGGTTGCGCTTATGCGCCAGCTCAAATCTATGGGTGCAGGTCCGCTTACGCTCGGCGATCGCAGCGGTATGGGCAACACCCGCGAAGTGATGGGCAAGAAGAGCGCCTTCCAGATGGGCAAAGAACTGGACGCGAAAGTTGTCGTCTTTGATGAGCTTGGCCCGGACGATTGGGAGCTGCTCAAGCCGCAGGACAGCCACTGGGAGCAAGGCTTTGCCTTGCCGCGAGTGGTGCGCAAGGCCGGAGGCGTGGTCCAGACCTGCTGCCTCAAGACGCATCGCTATGGCGGCCACTTCACGCTGTCGCTCAAAAATTCCGTCGGCTTCGCAGCCAAAGTTGTTCCCGGAAATTCTTACAACTTCATGCGCGAGCTCCACTCCTCAGCGCACCAGCGCCACATGATTGCCGAGGTCAATACCGGCTACAAACCCGATCTGATTTTGCTGGATGGTGTGCAGGCATTTACCAACGGTGGCCCGGACCAAGGCAAGATGGTGCAATCTAATGTAATTCTCGCCGGAACGGACCGCGTGGCCATCGACGCCGTCGGGGTAGCGCTGCTGCGGCACTTTGGCACCACGCCGGAAGTCAGCCAGGGCGCGATTTTCGATCAGGAACAGATTGCACGCGCCGTGCAGTTAAAAATTGGCGTGAGCAGCCCAAAGCAGATCGAGTTAGTCACTGGCGATCGTGAAAGCGCGGAGTACGCAAAGCAGATTCGCGCCGTACTTGATGGCGGCAAGGCTTAAGCGTCGGCGATCTTGAGTACGAGTTTGCCGAAATTCTCGCCATGGAAGAGCTTGCACAGCGCATCCGGAAATGTCTCCAGTCCGGAAACGATATCTTCGCGCGACTTCAATTTTCCGGCAGCGCGCCAGCCGGCCATTTCGCGCAATGCTTCCGCGTAGCGCGAGGCGTAATTGAAAACCACAAAGCCTTCCATGCGCGCGCTGTTCACGAGTAATGAAAGGTAGTTGTTGGGCCCCTTCACTCCGTCAGTGGAGCAATACTGTGAGATCGCGCCACAAACCACAACGCGCGCGCCGCGGGCCAGTTGCGCCAGCGCCATGTCCAGAAT
>DASYKK010000223.1:0-7526 GCA_035995565.1 Candidatus Angelobacter sp. | reverse complement strand
CCGATGGCGGAGCAGTTGGGATTGGTCACCATGAAGCCGCCATTTTTCTTGTACCACTTCTGCGTCTTGATGAGCGGAACATGGTCGCCATTGACTTCGGGAATGACTAGAGGAACATCCTCCGCCATGCGGAACGCGCTGGAGTTGGAAACCACGGCATGTCCGGCTTCGGCAAATGCAGGCTCGATCTGCTGCGCGGCGCTGGCATCAAGCGCGGCGAAGACCAATTTCGGAGTGCTATTGTCCGGAGCCGCCGCGGAAACTTTCATCGCGGCGATGCGGGCGGGAATAGGCGTGGCCAGATTCCACTTGGCGGCTTCAGCATAAGGCTTACCGGCTGAGCGGTCCGACGCCGCGAGCCATGTGATTTCAAACCATGGGTGTTCGTGGAGCAGTTGTATGAATCTCTGCCCGACGGTCCCGGTAGCTCCGAGAATGCCGACTGGAATTTTGCCTGTCATGGACACTGAAAATTAGATTTTAGCATCAGGCAAGAATCTCACCACGGAGACACGGAGCACGGAGAAGAACAACAAGATCTCACCGCAAAGGACGCAACGGACGCGAAAGGAACTGGGCACGAACCTATTCATGCTCAGGCCATCACTAATCCATTTGAGATCTCTAATGGGATGGAAGCACTGTTCCTCGTTGCGTCTGCGTCCATTGCGGTGAGAGCAGTTGTCAATCCGCTGCCGCCGCCTTTGCCGCCTCCGCTGGCGCGCGCTTTACCAGATACTCATCTACCAGGACCATGACCAGAGCGGCAGTCGGAACGGAAACTAATGCGCCGACAACACCAGCCAATGCACCGCCCAGGGAGAGAGCGATGATCACCGTGAGTGGCGAAAGGTTCAGAGTATGGCGCATGATGCGCGGGGAGAGAAAGACGCTCTCAATCTGGAGATAGACCGCGAAGAAGATGATTACGCCAACCAGTTTTTGCGGCGAGTCCATGATGGCCACCGCCGATGCCAGCACCACGGCGCTGATGGGGCCGGCGATGGGCAGGATATTGGCAATGCCGGCAAACATGGCCAGAAGGTAAAAGTATTTCAGTCCCAAAGCCCAATAGACGATCAAACTACAGATTCCAAGGCTGAGCATGAGCAGCGATTGGCCAATGAGCCAGTTGCGCATACGAGCTTTGGCGCGCAGCAATGTATTGTTCAGACGAGGCTGCTGCTTCAATGGGAACATTGATACGGCCCAGTGAAAGGTGCGATCGCCGTCGATGATGAAGTATGCGGTAAGAATGATAGCGGTAAAAAGCCCGAAAATTCCACCGGCCAGGTTCAAGAAAAGTCCACCCGCGCCCCCGGCAATTTCCGTGGCATATTTCTGCAGTCCGGCTGGGTCAATCTTCGCGGCAAAGGGAATGCGCTTGATTCCGTCGGTGAGTTCGGCCAGGTGCCGGGGCCAGTCAGCGGAGAAGTTGCGGCCGTCGCGATACACGGGCGGCAGGGCAAACACCGCAAACAGAGTGCCTGCCAGCGCCAGCATCAGAATAAGAAAGATGATGGCAAACCCGCGGCCGGCGCGCCAGCCGCCGATCCGCATTTTTTGAATCATGCCTATGGCCGGTGACAGCACGACGGCGAACAGCGCGCTCACATAGATGAGCATCAGAACGTCACGTACGCTATACGCGACCCACAAAGAGAGGATCACGCCGAAAAAGAACAAAATGTCAGACCGGTGATTATTCGCCATACTCGTCGAGCCAAATGGGGGAGGGTGAAAAGAGTTTAACCCAGATTTGCAATAAATCGGTTTCCAGAGGTACTAAAACTTTGGGAAAGCACGTACGCTGGTCGATCCCTCTCAAGACCCGGGATCTGAATGCCCTGAACGGCGGGTAAATTCCAAATCAACTGTCTCAATTATCGGTAATCTGTCTGGAAACGCCTTGAAACAAGCGCCGGTACCGTGCATCTTACTTGAAGAGACAATTTCCAATATTCTATGAGACGACTTTACATTATTCGGTTCCTTACCACGCTCCTAATCTCCCTCGCTTTATGTCACATTGCCCCGGCGACTGAACTCAAGCAGAAAACGACCTCAGCCTTTGACCGCTACGTCGCGGCCACGGAGGCGCGGTTTGCCAACGAACTCCGCCAGGAGGGGACTTTTCTCTATATCGACGGCATGAATCCCGATGCCAGGCGGCAGGCTTATGACCAGCTCAGGCAAGGCGGGATTCTGGTGGAAAAACTGGAAACCAAGGCCGCCGGGCTAAGCCCTGATATTCCGGACGGCATGTTGCATCACTGGGTCGGGCTCATCTTTATTCCCGGCGCCACCCTGGCCAAAACGCTTCCTATCGTCAAGGACTATGACCGCCGCGCCGAGCTCTATAAGCCCGATGTGAGTGCGTCACGCACTATTGCCCATCATGGCGACGATTTCAAAATGTTCCTGCGCCTGCACCAGAAGAGATTCACCACGGTCGACTTCAACACGACCTATGACGTCCACTGGGGAAGCGTGGATTCGACCAAGGTTTATTCCAACTCCATCAGCACTCGTATTGCTGAGGTAAAAGATCCCAACAAGCCGGACGGCGAAGAGCTTCCCGTCGGCGCCGGGCACGGCTATCTCTGGCGATTGAATACTTATTGGCGTTTTGAAGAAAAGGATGGTGGCGTTTATCTGCAATGTGAAGCCCTGTCCCTCACGCGCGACATGCCCACTGGGCTGGGATGGCTTCTGAAACCGCTCGTTACTTCGATTCCCAAACAGTCACTCAATCGCGCGCTGGGCCAGACACGGACTGTGATTATCGAGGAAAGCAAGCGTAACTGTTGCGGCGTAGCGGCGGCCCACTAAACTTGTAAACAGCTAACGCTGCTTACTTTTTTGCTTTTGGCGTCCCTTTCTTTTTTGCTTCATGCGGCTGATGGCTATGCGGAGGCTTTATCGGCTGCGGTGGCACCAGGGTATTCCACCACGTGTCAAATGCGATCCAGTCAGAATCAGTGTCGGCGTTGCAGGGAGTACCCGCCTTACAGACTTCAATGTTATAGATGGGATGGATTTCCCAACGTGCACTTCGTGAAGGGTTACATTTGGTGCCACAGGCGCACAGCGTGTGCGAAGCATCGAAGAACAGTTGTCCTGTGATTCGATACGGATGTGCCTGGAGCCGGGATGCCAGCATGGCGTTCACGATATTTTTTTTCGTTGCCGGGTCGAATTTTTCGAAATATCCCATTTCATTCCAGGAGGCTGGACGGAAATGGGGACTGATTTCCCCGGATACGCTCTTGCATTCCAAGGTGTTGGCGGTGGGGCCGAACGCGATGTGAATATCGTTATCTTCTTCCTTCAGCCCGCCACAGTTTACGCTCTCTCCGCTGCCGACGTCGGCATGATGAGCTTCAATCAAATTTGCTTTCATCCTGACGATCTTTCCTTCGCCAAGGTGCTGCAACTCCGTCCGGTCCGCTGGCTCTTTGCCGGTTCCGGAATTGATATGCGTGTTATGTTCCAGGTCAAAGAACATCTGAGGGGTGAAATTTTCCGGCGAAGCGCCTGCAGCGGCTCCGCAGAAATTATTTTTTGCTTCATTTTGCAATTGGCTGGGAGCGGAAGACATAGTCTTCCCTTTGGTTCCGCAGGTTGCGTCAATTGGATGCTTTAATTCAATAGGGGCAAAGGGCAATGCTGTGCCGTCTGAACAGTGATCAGAAAACTTAGCAGTTTGCGCCGATGCACAAGCTAGGGAAATTACCAGAGTGGAAGTGACAATGAGACCCCGTGCAAGCATAAGCTATAGCCTCGTTGTTGCAATTATTAGGAGGCAAGCATAGCAATGTAATTATCATTGTCAACATTAGAGTGAGTAGATGCTGCCAAAACCCGCCGGTTCCAGCGGAAATAAAAAAGGGCCCGCCGAAGCGGACCCAATTTTGGAAGGGCTAATGATGCTGGTTATTTGTTGTCATCAACGCGGGCCGCGATCATGCTGTACGCCCCGGCGTTGAAGAAGATAAGACCACGCACGCGTACGGTGTTGGTGTTCGCGGGTGTGACCTTCAGGTTGGTGCCGCTCACGGTTGAAACCGCGACTGTGGATTGACCGGTCAGGGTGGCAAAAGCGGAGCTGGCGTTCAGCGTCAGAGTAAAGCCTGACGCGCTTGCGGCGGAGACAGTTCCCACCAGCGCCTGTTCGCGCAGCTTCAGTTTGTCTGCGACGATCGGCGTGGCGGTGCTGTTGCCTGAATCGGCTTCAACACGCTGTCCCTTGCCAATGTGGCCGGCATCGAAGGCTGGCGCGGCGCCGCCCAGGTTCAGCTTGTCTGTGCGCACGGAAAACTTAGTCGTGGCGCTGATGGCCACGTCCAGTGTGACCGGCGGGGTAGTCGAACTCGAGGAATCGACCTGATGTGCAATCGTGATCTGCGTGGCCGGCGTGCCGGTCACAACGGTAATCACGCCTTCAGCTTCTTTTCCGCTCTGGCTCGATTCCACCTCAACCTTGCTGGCAAGCTTGCTGCCGTCAGGCTTGGTGGTTCCATCCACTTCCACGATGTCGCCCACCTTGAGCTGTGAAAGCGACGTGATGCCATCTTTGAACTGCGTGCTGGCATCCGTGGCGAAAACGATGCTGCTGGTCTTGGTCTGGATGGTGAAGTTTGGCGCTGCAATGGCTGTTACGCTGCCATGAACGTCGTCCATTTCGCCGCTGTCTCCATCGGAGTTGTTGGCCGTGGCTGTGGTCACGTTGAATTTTGGCGTGACGGTGGCCGAGGTCGGCGGCGTGCCGCTCAACACCACTGAACTGGCCAGATCCAGGTCAAAGTTGATGACCGAGGAATTGCTGCTGGTCACAGTAATTGGCGCGGTAAAAGTTACGGTTACGCTCGGGCTGGCAAGAGTCGCCGTGATTTTTACTGGCGCGGGCGGGACTGCATTATTCATCACCACTACTTCCGGATTAGCAACGGTGAGCGACGCGCCAGAGTAAGTTCCCGGCGGAATGTTAACCAGGGCCAAAGGCTCAAACGATCCTGCCTGGTGGACAAACTCGACCTCGGACGTCTTGGAAAGCAAGTTGCCCGTGGTGGTTGTGGTTCCGCTTCCGGTAAGTGTCAGCGAGCTGACAGAAAGCTCAAACTTCACGATCTGATCATTCAGACCGTCGGTGGTGTTGATGGTGGCGTTTGTCGGTCCGGCGATGGTCAGATTGCCTTTGCCACCGCAGCCTGTCGCCAGGATCAAAGCAACAGTTACGACTGTTAAAAGTAAATACCGCTTCATAGGGGCCTCCAAGTTTTCAGTGAGTGGGGAAGTCCTCGGCGGGTATAAATGCACTTGTCCGGCCAACTAAAGAACATCGAGCTAAGTGCCGTATTTTCAACGATCCGATCATCGCAGCTGTGGAGCGAGTGAGGCGCGATGCGTTTGGGGGTGTAGCAATAAGCCACACAGAATCATACACTTGCGGCCAATGTACAAAAGTAACGTGGAAATCGCCGCGGTTCAGCAGTAACTGGGATATTTGGCCCTCAAAAATAAAGGCCGCGGCGTGCGCGGCCTTCATTGTTGTCGATCAAGAACACGTATAGGTTAGAGCAAAGCAATTTTGCTTACCGCGATCCTCTCGCCATTTAGAGTTCCAGTCACGCTCACTTTGATATCTTTGGTCTTCTCTAGACCACTAATGAACTGCTTCGCCTTAGCATTGCTGGCCGCATCAAACTTGATCACTTTCTTGTCGTCGGTCAGCACGCCATAGCCGCTTTTCACACATTCAGGCATTTGCAGACATTCCTTGGAATGTTTGGCCCCAAAGCCGGGTTTCTGTCCTTCTTCGCTCGCACAGGCCAGGTCCACCAGATAACCCTGCACCTTCGTCTCCGCGGCAAACGCGCTCAATGCCGCGGCTGTAAGCAATACCAGCGCTATTCTCCTCATGATCTCCCTTATAAATGGCTGTTACGGTTGTATTGATTGATAACTGAATGGCGGGTTACAAGTAAAGCAAGTTTTTTCTGCTCGAGCCGCGGCTCGGACCCGGCCAGAGACGAAAACCGTCCACTCAGTGTAAAATCATATTGTTGCGGTCATGGACGCACCCGTCTGGCGTGCCGTCATCAGATGTTCTACCGCCGCATTGCCGCCGCCGACTAAGGGCCGCGGAAACCCGACATCCCAGGAGAAGATTCAACCATGGCTAAGATCGCCAAAACGGCGGACCGCAAGAAAATAATGGACACTACCAAGAGCACTGATTGCCCCAAATGCGGCAAACCGACTCGAATCGTGAAGCGAGTGAAGGACCGCGAGCGTAACACCCCCGGCGGTATTTTTATTTCCTGCTCAGGCTGCGAATTCCACGAAAAGCTCTAGCCAATTGGGGCTGCTGCATTCATCTGCAGCTGCCCCGGTTAGCTCCCATCTATTTCCTGTCATTTATTTTTACTGGCTTCTTGCCTTGCATTGCCGCAGGCGTGGGACCAGGAGGCGCAACTGGGAGCGCCGTGGGCTTGCCCAGGGCCGCTTTCGTCTGCTCCGGCAGCTTGTCTGCCTGCTGAAGCATCAGCGATACCTGCCACATCTGGGTAGGCGTAAGCAAGTCTTTGAATCCCGGCATTCCGGTCAGGCGGATTCCGTTCGCCACTTTCCAGTAAATTTTGCCCGGCGGATCGTCGGTAACCATCTCCTCGGATAGCAGCTGCGGCGGTAACGGGAACATGCCCTTTGCGGCAAAGCTTGCTTTTTCGCCGGCAAAGCCGTGGCAAAACGCGCAATTCTCAAGGTAGATATGCGCGCCCTGGGTCATGTTGGCTTCGTCCGCCGATAAGGGCGATTGCGGAGTTGGATCTTTCGCCATCCGTGCCCGCAGCGCCATATGCGCGATCTTCTCTTCCATCGGCAGCGGGGCGGACGCCGTGGCCACCGGCATCATGCCCATTTTTATATATAAATAGCCGCCAATCACCGGAATCAGCAAGCCAACAATCAAACCGAGAACAAATTTCTTCAAGTCGTTTCTCCCTGAATATTAAAGAGTAAATGAGCTGTGAATGAGTTACGCCGGACGTAAGAAATTTACAGGAAGCGGAGACACAAGGGAAGCGGGACCCGCATACCAGTAGGACCTTGCATCGGATGTATGGGAGATTCTTCCTAAAGTTCTTCGGAGAGCATAGGGTTCCCTCGCTGCGCTCGGGTTTCAGAAAAACTACTTCAAGAGCCCTTCCACCGCCGCATAAGCTTCGTCCAACGCAGCGTCGAGTTGGGCGGGATCTTTTCCGCCGGCTTCGGCCATGTCAGGGCGTCCGCCACCGGAGCCGCCAACTTTTTCTGCGACCGGCTTAATCACTTTTCCGGCCTGCACGCGTGACGTCAAATCGGCCGTGACTCCAACGATCAGCGCCACTTTGCCATCCTGCACGGAGCCCAGCACCACCACGCCGGAGCCGAGTTTGTTGCGCATGTTATCGACCAGCGTGCGCATCTGGCCGCGATCGAGATTGTCCACGCGCTGCGCCACTACTTTTACGCCTTTGATGTCA
>DASYKK010000222.1:0-4084 GCA_035995565.1 Candidatus Angelobacter sp. | reverse complement strand
TAACAAGACCGTCATCCCGAGCACTCGCTCACGGCTTTTGGGATGACGACATCGATGCACGAGAGTTTGCTGAAGATTGAACCTCACTGCTCCCAAAGCGATTGAAGCCACCCGCATCGCGCACACGTTGCGCGAACACGGATACTCCGCCTATCTCGTCGGCGGCTGCGTCCGAGACCTGCTTCTGAACCGCGAGCCCGCCGACTATGACGTTGCCACTTCAGCCACACCGCAGGAAGTCATCGGCATCTTCCCTCAGACGTTTGCCGTCGGCGCGCAGTTCGGCGTGGTTCTGGTCCCTGTGCGCCGCGAAACTCCGGATGGTGAGCGTGATAACTACGCAATTGAAGTCGCTACTTTCCGCAGCGACGGCGCTTATTCCGATGGACGCCATCCCGACGAAGTTCAGTTCTCCAAAGACGCCCGCATGGACGTGCAGCGGCGTGACTTCACCATCAACGGCCTGCTGCTTGATCCCGATACCCGCGAAGTCCTGGACTACGTGGGCGGCCGCGAAGACTTGCAACGCGGCATCATTCGTACCATTGGCGAAGCCCATCAGCGCTTTGCCGAAGACAAGCTGCGCATGCTCCGCGCTGTACGCTTTGCCGCCCGCTTTGGCTATTCGATCAACGACCAGACTCTTTCTGCGATCCGGGAATTGGCTCCGCAAATTCATCAGGTCAGCCATGAGCGCGTGCGCGATGAGGTCCTGAAAATGCTCACGGAAGGCCATGCGCGTCGTGCCTTTGAGCTGCTGGACCAGACAGATCTGCTGGAGCACGTGCTTCCGGAAATCAAGAAGATGCAGGGCGTCGCGCAGCCCCCGCAATACCATCCTGAAGGCGATGTTTGGACCCACACGCTCATGCTGCTGGAAGGCCTGCCCGCCGGCTGTCCCAAAACCCTTGCGCTAGGTGCGCTGCTGCACGATGTCGGCAAGCCTCCAACGTTTCGCGTCGCGCCGGACCGCATCCGCTTTGACCAGCACGCGGAAGTCGGAACCAAAATGGCAGAAGAAATCTGCCGCCGCTTCCGCCTTTCCAACGATGATACTGACCAGGTGTTGTCGCTCGTCGCCAATCACATGCGCTTCGGTGACGTCCAGCGCATGAAAGATTCCACGCTCAAACGCTTCTTCCGCCTGCCCCGGTTTGAACAGCATCTGGAGCTGCATCGCCTGGATTGCCAAAGCAGCCATCGCGACCTGAGCCTCTATGAATTCGCCAAGGAGAAGTTCTACACGCTGCCCGCGGAACAGATCCGCCCCCAGCCGCTCATCACCGGCGCCGACCTGATCGCAGCCGGCTACGAGCCGGGGCCGAAGTTCAAAGAGCTGCTGACCGCAGTGGAAGACGCGCAGTTGGATGGATCAATCAGCACGAAGGAAGAAGCGATGGAGTTGGTTCGGGACAAAGCACGTGAGCTTGCGTAGCCATCCACCCCGGCATTTCCCATTTTTTGTTGCAAACAAAGGCACTTCCCCACATCGACGCTTGGGTGACGCCTGAGTGACCCTTGCGTGAGGCTTGGGTGGCCCTTGCGTGACCCTTGGGTGACCCAATCCCAATCCCAATCGGCAGAGGGTCGCAACCTGGAAGGAGGTTATGGTTTTTTCGGCTAATTGCCAGTTGCTAATTGCTAGCTGCTTATTGTCAAAGACCCGTCCATATGCCGCATTCCCTCACTGGGAGAGAAACGATTGACTCTACCATTTGTTCGCCCCATTGTCAACAGGAAGGTGACGAGTCATTTTGGAAAAGCCGCATGGGTGAGGATTTGTTTCCGTGTTCCCCGTCAACGGAGCAATTGCGTTCAATTCCGACAAGCCGATTTCCCATTACCAATCAGGGTCGATGAGTGACTAGGCGATTTCGCCACTCGTCGCGATTGTCGTAGCGAGCCAACTCGGATCAGTGAACAGAAATCAGGGATCGCAAAATTCACACTTGACATTGACAGATAATCCACTACCATATGGTTGTGGGTAAGCTAGATACAACATTTGCGGCTCTGTCTGATCCAACCCGCCGGGCAATGATCGAACGACTCTCCCATGGGCCTGCCTCTGTGCACGGATTGACGGAACCGTTTGCACTTTCGCAGCAGATGATTTCAAAACATATTGCCTACCTGGTGCGGGCGCGGATGGTGATCAAGACGAAGCGTGGACGAGAGAGTGTATGCACGCTTAGGCCAGAGGCGATTAAGACAGTCAGCGATTGGGCGATTAGCTATCGCCGATTCTGGGAAGAGAGTTTCGACAAGCTGGATGTGGTGGTGAATCAAATGAAAAAAACGGGGGTGAGAGATGACAAAAAACATGGTTAACGAGACAGAGCGGATGGTGATCACAAGAGTTTTTGATGCCCCACGCGAGTTGGTTTGGAAGGCGTGGACCGACCCGAAATACGTGATGCAGTGGTGGGGGCCGAAAGGCTTTAGCTGCCCCGCTTGCGAGATTGATTTTCGCGTGGGAGGAAAATTTCGCTTCTGCATGAGAATGCCGGATGGCCAGGAGGGCTGGAACGGCGGGGAATACCACGAGATTGTTCTGCACGAGAAGATTGTTTACTCCATGTACTTCTCCGACCCGCAGGGAAACAAGATTGAGCCTGAGGAGTTAGGAATCGAACCTGAGTCCATCGACGGCGCGTACGACACGGCCATCTTTGAGGATCTCGGGAACGGCCAGACGAAGCTCACCTTGATTGGAAATGAACCCATGGAGAGCGCAAAAGAGAGCGGTCAATTCGAGGGCTGGGTTGAGACACTCGATAAAATTGCGGCCGTTGTTGCAGAGCTGGCGCAGGCGAAATAAGAAACTGAAGCTTTGATTCGCGAAACTCAATCGTGGAGGAAGAAATGAAAAGAACACCGTTTCTCGCTATCGTCCTGCTGGCATTTGCATTTGCCGCCCATGCCCAGGACACGATGAAGAAAGATGCAGCCGTCAAACCTGCCGATCCGGAATCGAAAGTCGTGCTCGATTCCTGGAATGAGATTGGCCGCAAGCTGACGGCGCTGGCCGAAGATTTTCCTGAGGACAAATATGACTTCAAGCCGGCACCCGCGCAGCGGAGCTTCGCCGAGCAATTGCTGCACGCGGCGGGTTCATGCTACTACTTCACGAATCCTGCGATGGGGCAGAAGCCTCCCGCGGCAGAAGATCCGAAGCGCGAGCAATACAAATCCAAGGCCGACATCGTTGCATTCGTCAAGAAAGCCTTCGCCGATGGCGCAACCGCCATCCAGTCGAAAGGCGAAAAAGGCCTGATGACGGAGGTTGTCTATTACCCTCAGCAGAAAGCGCGCGTTATCGACATTGCATACGGCATCATCGAGCATAGCGGAGAACACTACGGCCAGCTCGTTGTGTACTACCGCCTCGCAGGTCTTGTGCCGCCGGAGTCGCGGCCCAAGAAGTAAAGGCGGTGGCCCGGCTTTCAAACTGCAGAAGCCACCACAGATGCGGGTGCCCCGCCCTTCGCGTAGGCGAAAAGGGCGGGTACGACGACGGCATACACAACGGGCGGTGTAGAACGGACAAGAGTTGCGCCGGCAGCATCGCCGCCCACCCTTGCAAAAAACGCAAGGGGTGGGCACTCTCCGTGGGAATAGTGCAACGCAAAGATGGGCCACCCGCCGTGAACCTACTGATGCAATGAGAATCCAGACGGCAAAGCTGCCTCAAGATTGATTTGTTCTCCGGTGATGGGGTGGTGGAATTTCAGAAATTGGGCGTGCAGGAAATATCCTCCATCGCCCGGGAGGCCGGGGAGATTTTCAAGAGGTTGGCCGGTTAAGCCGTACAGAAGATCGCCTACCAGGGGATGGCCGATGGATGCCAGATGGATTCTGATTTGATGAGGGCGGCCCGAATTTAGCCTTACCTCAAATGTTGTGGTGCTTGTAGTGCGCGAGATCACTTTCGCCAATGACTTTGACGGTTTGCCACTTGGGTTGGCGGCCCACACGGAACCGATGAGCGGGTGCGGTACAAGGCCGATGGGTGTGAGAATTTCGTAGGTGTCGTGCTGTGCAACGTCTTGCGCCAGCGCTCGGTAGATTTTTTGAATTCTGG
>DASYKK010000221.1:0-3989 GCA_035995565.1 Candidatus Angelobacter sp. | reverse complement strand
TTTGCCACAGTCGATCCCAGCAAGGGCGCGGTGGAAGCCTATAACAACGTGATCTACCACGTTGGGCTGGCCGATCCGAAAGATGGGGGCGCATTCTCGTGTATTTATGTTGCTGGGATAACGAATAACGGCCGCGCCGGCACAGGCACGGTGGAAGTGTTCAACAACACTTTGTACGACTGCGGGGCCAATCACTCGCGCAACGCTGATGGTTCGCGCGGCGCGTTCAGCGTGGGCGGCGGAGCGGGATTGTCGATGCGTCTGCGCAATAACATTGTTTATCAGCTGCCGGGCGAGGTCTACCTTGACGGCGGCAAAGCGCAGATTACCGGCGAAAAGAATTTGTGGTTCGGGGCAGGGAACGGGCCGGTGCAGACATCAGGAAATGTGGGCGGCGATCCACAGTTTATCGATCTGGAGAAGTTTGATTTTCACCTGCGCAGATCGAGCCCGGCGCGAGATACAGGCGCAGCGGTGCTGCCGAATAATCCGTCTGTTGTTGGCAATCCACGCGCGACGGACAAAGATGGCGCGCCGCGTCCGCAGGGAAAGGCGTTTGATCTGGGCGCATATGAAGCGCCGCGGTGAGAAAGTCGCTACAGATTGCGCCGTGATTCTACGTGCGGTCTACTCTGTGGCGTTGCCGGCGGCCAGGCGGAGCAGTCCGCGAAACTTTTCTGTCTGCTCCTGGTCTTCTTTAGTGTCCAGCGTAAATTCAATGCCATAGTTGTAGCCGCGGCGATGGCGGACCACGCCTCGGGCGCGCACGGGGCCGTCGGCGAACGGCGGCGTGAATTCGATCAAGACTTCGTCGCCGGTCTTCAATTCCATTCCGGCAAACACCAGTACGCCGCCCTCACTCATATCGTTTCCACGTCCCGACATTATTTTTGTCGTTCCATCATGGGTATGAATGATCCGAATCGGAAGGTTGAGCCGGTACCGCTGCCAGCGTCTGAAAACCGCTCTTTCAGTTGAAGCCTTGCCACCCTGGACCGAACGTAAGCGTGCCTGTGTTGCCATAAGAATAATGATATCCGCAGAGATTCCAGAGTAGAAGGTTACCGAGGTATCAAGCATCGCGGCTGTGCTCTGAAAAAAATACGGGGTTACACCTTAGTCTCGATTCGCGCGGCTCGGTTGCTTTGGCGAACCCACAAAAAAAACTGGCCAAAGTTGACCAGCCATCGAAGAGAAGAAGCCAGGGCCCAAAACTTTAGCAGCGCACGATCTTAGCGCTCTGAATACCCTTGGTCGCGTTCCGCGTGTCCACAACAAGGCTCGACTCGGCCACGATTTCCGCATAATTATAAGACGAATGGTCCGTCACGATGACCACACAATCGTATTGGCCAAGATTTTCCAGCGGCGTGTTCTTCATTTCCAGGTTGTATTTGCGGCCGCGTCCCACGTATGCAAAGAACGGATCGTTATAACTGACCTTGGCGCCTTCTTTCTGCAGCAGCTCAATAATGGTCAGTGACGGCGACTCGCGCAAATCGTCGATGTCCTTCTTATAAGCCACGCCCAGAATCAGCACGTTGGCTCCATTCAAGCTCTTGCGTTGTTGGTTCAGCGCCGCCGCGGTCGACGTGACAACATGGTACGGCATATTCAGGTTGATCTCTCCGGCCAGCTCAATGAACCGCGTATGGAAGTCATACTCTTTGGCTTTCCATGAAAGATAAAAAGGATCAATTGGAATGCAGTGTCCTCCCAGCCCCGGTCCGGGATAAAACGGCTGAAAACCAAACGGCTTGGTGGACGCCGCTGCAATCACTTCCCAAATGTCGATTCCCATGCGCAGGCACAGCAACTTCAGTTCGTTCACCAGCGCGATGTTCACGCACCGATAAATATTCTCCAGCAGCTTGGTCATCTCCGCCGCGGCAGGCGTAGAAACCGGGACAGTTTTGTGAAAGATGGTGCCATACACCTGGCGGCCAAATTCTGTCGCCTTGAGGTTCAGCCCGCCCACAACTTTTGGTATGTCGCAGCGTGCCACCGTGTCATTGCCCGGATCTTCGCGCTCCGGAGAAAATGCCACATAAAAAGTGTTTGCGGTGTCTTCATCACCGCGAGCGGCCTTCAAGCCCAGCGGATTCTTCTCCAGGATCGGAATCAGCAGCTCTTCCGTCGTGCCCGGATAGGTAGTACTTTCCAGCACCACCAGTTGTCCAGGACGCAGGTAGGGAACAATCGCTTCTGCTGTCGCCTCGATAAAGCTCAGATCGGGTTCATGATGATCATCCAGCGGAGTCGGCACGCAGATGATGATCGCGTCCATGTTGGCGATTTGCGAATAATCGGCCGTCGCCGTAAACCCTTTTTCCTTCGCCGCCTGAATTTCCGTCTCCGGGATACGCACAATGTACGATCCGCCGCGCTTGATGATGTCGATCTTCTTTGCGTCGACGTCAAAGCCGGTGATGCTGAAGTCCTTTTCGCTGAAAAGCAGTACCAGCGGCAGGCCAACATAACCCAGGCCTATCACGCCGATTTTTGCGGTACGGTTTTCCAGCTTGACGGTCAGAGAATCAGAGTGCGCAGAAATGTATTCCAGAGTGCTCATAATCCCTTGATTGGGCATTTCTGCTGCCACTCTTCCTGGCCTTACGATCATCGTGCTTTCAATATCAAAGACGTTTATTGTCTTGATGATATGGTCAGGTCAGCCCTCAGGCTGCGGCTCGCATCTCCCATGCAGGATTGCAAGATATTGCATACTTCTTGCGAAAAGTAATACAAGTTCTGCATGGGTTGAAGATCGAATCACCAATTTCTTGCCAGCGGCCTAAACAAATACTTTTCTTCGAAAAATTATTAAAAATTCTAATGCAATTTTAATCCACATCTAATATAGTGACGCCATGATCCAGTGACTTACCAGTTCAAAAGAATCGTGACGCGGTTCCCTGATCTGGTCATTTAAGGCTCGAAACACCTTTTTGGTTTGACCTGCAAGAGAAATCCTTCCGGTATTTAAAAACAAAATGAGCATCACCTTCCGGCTGACGTAAAGCAACTGGGCGTTGTTTCAATGTGCGCAGGATAAGTGTGTCTTCCTCCCGGGACTTCATCCTTTCGCAAATTTTATTTTGACCATTCGATCCGCCCTGGCGGGTCCTGGGGAGGCACTGTGACTTTTGCGCCAAAAATGAAACCTTATCAATCCGCTGGAGTCTTTGGGCTCATGGCGACGCTGCTATTGACAACCGCCCTTGCGCTTCCCTCGGCTGCGCAGGCACAGAGCAATTACGTTTACGTCAATAATCAGGCGATGTCCAACACCATCTCCGCATATTCGGTTTCTCCCAGCGGCGCACTTACAGCCGTGCCCGGTTCACCCTTTCTCACGGGTGGTCGAGGGGCCGCCGTCAATTGTTATGGCCTTGACCGGATTGTCATCAGCGCGCCCAACAATTTATTGTTCGTCACCAATACGCTTGACCTGACGATCAGCGTTCTGCAGATCAATCCTGCTTCCGGCACCCTGACCGCCGTGGCCGGTTCGCCATTTGCCAGCGGCCTTTCTCTCGACGCTTGTCAGGGAATGTCCCTGGCAGCCACGCCAGACGGCAAATTCCTGATGGCATCCAGCAACGGCCAGATCCAGACATTTGCCATCGCGCCCACGGGAGCGCTCGCTCTGGTAGCGACGACGCCGAATTGCTGCACGCCGATGGTCAGCATGAAGATTTCGCCCAACGGCCAATTTCTGGCGACCTCCAATGAGACCAGCGCCTCCATCTTCACCGTGAACACCTTGACTGGCGCGCTGACTTCTGTCCTGGGATCGCCGTTTCCGAAGACCGGCACGGGATCTCTTGGCGGCCTTGACTTCAATGGTTGCGGCAATAACCTGCTCTATGGCGGTGAGGCGACCGCAACATCAACCATCGCGGATGCCTGGACCGTCGCAGCTTCCGGAGCGTTGACGGCCCTTCCTGGAAGCCCATTTCATAGTGCTTCCGGAACCAACTCCAACG
>DASYKK010000220.1:0-3265 GCA_035995565.1 Candidatus Angelobacter sp. | reverse complement strand
CGACAGGGGCCGCAGGACATTGCGGCGCATTCCGCTCTGGACCTGTCCCAGTTGGTAGGTCGCCTGGGAGATCCAGTTGAAGTCCACAGTGGCCGCCAGAGACTTCAATTCCGCCGCGATATCGGTGTTTCGGACCAGTTCTGGAGCGTTCGAAACCAACGCCAGCAGATCTTTCAGGAGACCATAGACGGCGCTCAGCAGGCGGTCCGTTTTTTCCTTGCCCTCGCCTCCTGCGCGATAAGTTTCCGTGGTTCGGAAGAGATCAGAATGGTCGGCTGAACGGACGGCCGTTACCAGCAGTGTCAGCGCATCTTTACGTGCGGACATATATTCTTCCAGGTTAAGCGTGCGCGCCCGGCCAACGGCACCGCCGCTCAATCGAGCCACAAGCTGGCGCTGGCGCGGATTCCATTCCGGACGGAACTTTTCCAGATATCCCTCGATTTCGGCATTGGGCAGCGCGCTCAGGCTGAAGATCACGCAGCGAGAGCGTATCGTGGGCAGCAATTCTCCGGGGTTGCGGGCCAGTATGAAGAGGGTGGCAAAATCGGGCGGCTCTTCCAGGACTTTCAGCAGGGCATTGGCCGCTTCTTTCATGAAAGCCGAATCCACAAAAACAAACACTCGCCGCCTCGACTCCTGGGGCTTATAACGCGCGGTCTGGATCACCTGCCGAACCTGGTCAACTTTGATCATCATCTGGGGCGGGTCGGGTGGAACCACAAGAACGTCGGGATGTGTTTGCACCAGGATGCGGGTTTCCCGCTTGTCGGTCTCACGCAGGCCTTCGCGGGCCTCCACCGCCTCAGCGAAGCGGGATTCCAGGTCTTCCGCCTGGGCAATCCGGGTGCAGTTCGAGCAGACACCACAGAAATCCGGCAGACCATCGGTCACACGAAGCTGAAGGCAATTCATGGCCCTGGCTACCATCAGCGCCAACGTGTACTTTCCGGCGCCCTGGGGGCCAGCCAGGATCACGGCATGGGGAAACCGGTCGCGGGCCAGCATCTCCCGCAACTGGCGGACGGTCTCGGCATTGCCCTGAAAGTCAGAAAATGGCATGCAGCTATTCTACTCATGGTGAGGAGAGGCAAGGGTACGAACCGCGGTGCCTAGACCCTTTAAATGCCATTTGCTTAATCGATTGATTTTAAAGGCTTTACTGGTATTGTTGTAAATCTCTTATTTTTTATGCGAAGCCTATATTTCCGAAACACCTTCTGACTCTACTACTACAGAAGCAGGCTCATCCGTCGACTGCTAAATAGGTGGATATGGACCCGGAAGCCATATCCACCTAGTAATTTTTTCAGGGCCTTTTGACGTCCGGCTACTGATCTCCTGCCGCTTCAAGCCCCGAAGCCCTATGCAAATCATTGCAGTTTGCGAATTAGCTTTTTTAACCGATCTCTAATCACCGCCTAACAAATGCGGCACATGATTGCCGCAAGGGAGTTTCCCCGTCTCCAATCAATCGATGTTTTAGAGGTTGGTATCGTCACCCTCCGAGGCTCCCCTACGAGAGGTGTCTTGTGCTTATTGAACTGATCGAAATAGCGTGGACCAAGGTCTTTCGCTGCCGTCATAAAAAGTGTACTCCGCTCATTACTTGCCGCAAGGGCCAGCCACGATCGCAGATCGCATCGATCACTGGAACCTATTTTGTATGTCTGGGATGTGGCAAAGAGTTCGCTTATGACTGGGACAATATGCGTGTCATCGATCCCGAAACCAGCCGCATGAAGATATTGACCGAGAAGGCCGCGGAGATGTACGCCGGTAAGTAGGCGGCAATCCGAGCTAGATTTTTCCATCCGCCAGCCGCAGCAATCCTGGATTAGTAGCCGAGCTTCGTTTTGTAGTCGAAGACTTTTGCGTCCAGGCCTTGCGGATGGAATCTGCCAGAGCATCGGTGTCGCCATCATTGGCTGCCGGCGTGGGCGATGTAGCGGGGAAGTGAAGGACTCTTACGTTGGAACGTCCACTCTGGTTGCGTTCATTCTTGGGCATAATGTTCCTGTGATTTAGTCAGAAGAGTTTGTTTCAGAAATCCGATTCAGGCGGCTTCAACATTTTTCGGCTCATTCGCCTGATTCTCCGTTTTTTTCGGGGCAGTCGCTGTGGGTGAAGGCTGCAACGTTCTGGCGCCCGCGTTCAATTCGAGCGTTGAACGTACCATGCTGCCGCTCAACCTGAAGCCATTGTTGCGAAGCTGCTGGGCCCGTGCCTTGATCCGGTCAGATGTAACCTTCATTTTAAATTCCTTTGCCAGTTTTTAGAGTTTTAGAAGGAACAAAAGACTAGCGACTCCATAGTTAGAAGCAAATGCGAAGAAAAGGATGTATTTCTAAGGTTAGTTAGCCTTAATCCTGCTCAGGGTCAAACGCCCCATTTGATCCCATGTGTTATGAGACTACCCTTGAAAGATGGTACAAAGATATTTCCCCCTGGTCGTGGCTATTGCTTTGCTTTTTCCCGGCTTGACGAACGCGCAGACGTCTACACCCACGCCGCCGGATGAATTCACGATCGTCGCTCTCCCGGACACACAGTTTTATTCGTCACTGAATCCCCAGATCTTCGCGGCGCAGACACAGTGGATTGCCGATCACGTGCAAGACCAGAACATTCAATTGGTGGTGGGACTGGGAGATATCGTCGACGGGGGCGGCGTCCTATCGCAATGGCAAAACGCTGATGCCGCGGTTCGCCTACTGAGCGGCAAAGTGCCTTACATGATGGCTATCGGGAACCACGATTACGACCAGAACAATCCCGCCGGACGGACGGCTTTCACCAGGAATTTCAATTCGTTTTTTGGTGCGGCGCGCTATGCCGGAGCAGCCTGGTATAAGGGAAGTTTTCCCGCGGGCAGCAATGAAAATTTTTATGGCGTCGTGACCGTCAATGGGCGCAATTATTTGATCGTGGTGCTGGAATTTGCAGCGCGCGATTCAGCACTGGCCTGGGCGGACGGCATTCTGAAAGCAAACCAGGACAAAGATGCGATTATCGTGACCCATATGTTCACCTATTCGGACAACACGCGGATTTCGGGATGCGACCTGAACAGCGCCGCCAGCTTCGGCGTAGGGCAGGACAATAATGGCGAAGACATGTGGTGGAAGCTGGTGCGTAAATACCCCAACATTCATCTCGTCTTGAGCGGTCACGTGGTGCAGGGCGACGGCACCGGCCGGCGTATGGATCTGGGCCTGAACGGGAATCTGGTGAACCAGATTCTTGCTGATTATCAATCCGATCC
>DASYKK010000219.1:0-7747 GCA_035995565.1 Candidatus Angelobacter sp. | reverse complement strand
AACGGTCCCCGCATCATCCGCAAAATAAGGAGAGACAGTCATGAATTCAACCAACAGAACAGCCAGAGTCGCGGGCGCGCTGTATGTGTTGATGGGATTACCCGCACCTCTCGGCCTCATCTATATTCCAGGCAAGCTGATCGCACCGGGGAACCCGGCCGCGACCGCCAACAACGTTCTCGGTCACGAGATGCTTTTCCGTGTCGGCATTGTGACTGGCCTGGTCTCGTTGGTGGGTTTTATCCTGCTGGTCATCGCGCTCTACCGCTTGCTCAGCGGCGTAAACAAGACGCACGCTGCGCTGATGGTGATCCTGGTCGCGGTCTCTGTCGCGATTGGCTTCCTGAATGAGGTGAACAACATCGCCGCACTCACACTCTTCCGCGGCGCCGATTTCCTTGCCGTGTTCGACAAACCCCAGCGCGATGCCCTTGGCATGCTGTTCCTCCGTCTGCATAGTCAGGGAAACTTCGTGAACGAGATCTTTTGGGGACTCTGGCTGTTGCCGTTCGGGCTGCTGGTGATGAAATCGGGTTTTCTGCCGCGAATCCTCGGTGTCTTGCTGATCGTCAACGGTTTGGCTTATGTGGCCATCAGTCTTACCTGGTTACTCCTCCCAGCTTACGGAAATATCGCTTTTCGCGCCTCGATGCCGGCGTTATTGGGAGAACTGTGGATTATGTTGTGGCTTCTCATTAAGGGAGCAAAGGTGCAGCCATTGGCCGCCGGCGCCGCCTGAAGGAGCGTCGCCGCCGTCCGCCACGGAGGACTTTATGAAAGCGATTATCTGCACACAATACGGACCACCGGACGTGCTGCAGTTTATTGACGCACCAAAGCCTGTCCCAAAGGACGATGAAGTACTGATAAAAATTTATGGGGCTTCCGTCAATCCAATTGACCAGATCTTCCGAGGCAGGCCGTACTTCACACGCATTCTGACGGGGCTACGCAAACCAAAGGACAAAAGAGTAGGCAGTGATGTGTCCGGCACGGTTGAAGCGGTTGGCAGGAACGTAACCCGGTTCAAACCAGGCGACGAGGTGTTCGGCGTGTGCCGTGGGGCCTGTGCCCAATACGGTTGTGTTATTGAAGACAAATTAGCGCTCAAGCCGGCCAACCTATCGTTCGCGGACGCGGCAGCCGTACCAGTGGCGGCAATCACCGCCCTTCAGGGTCTTCGTGATAAAGGGCGCATCCAGGCAGGGCAAAAGGTTCTGGTTCACGGCGCGTCTGGTGGTGTGGGTACATTTGCGGTCCAGATTGCCAAGTCATTTGGGGCTGAGGTCACCGCCGTGTGCAGCACCAGGAATGTGGACACGGCGCGATCGCGGGGCGCAGACCATGTGATTGATTACACGCGGGAAGATTTCACGCAAAATGGGCAGCGTTACGACCTGATTCTTGCCGCGAACGGATATAACTCGATTTTCGATTACCGGCGTGCGCTGAGTCAGGACGGAATTTATGTCATGGCTGGAGGTGGTTGGATTCAACTTCTCCAAGGCATGTTACTGGGGCCATTGCTGTCACGGATTGGCCGCAAGAAGATGCTTTTCTTTGTAGCGAAGATAAACAATAAGGATTTGGTTCTTCTGAAAGATTTTCTTGAAACCGCAAAAGTTGTGCCCATCATCGACAGACGTTACCCGTTAAGCAGAGTGGCTGAAGCTCTTGGTTATCTCAAAGAAGGACACGCGCAAGGGAAAGTCGTAATAACCGTGGAACAGAACTAACAACAACTTGAGAAACCGCTGCGCCAAACTAAAGAAACGTCTAAACCCTGATGAAAAGCGCTCGCGGAGACAGGTACAATGTCACGGCCTACCTTGGATCAAAAGGATGCTTTTATGCGAGTTCGCTTCGGCTCGACGCTATTGACGATTGCCCTCCTGACGCCGGGGCTGAGTTTCGCCCAGGCTGATCACCACACGTCTCCTGAGAACCTAGGCCAGGTGCAGTTCGGCACGTCATGCACTAAAGAAGTTCAGCCGCAATTCGATCGCGCCGTGGCGCTGATGCACTCGTTTCAATTTGCGCACGCCATTGAAGCCTTCAATGCCATTTTGGTGCGGGACCCATCTTGTGCGATCGCTGATTGGGGCATTGCACTGAGCAATTGGGGCAACCCCTTTGCCGCCGGCCTTAAGCTCCAGCCTCAACTGGAGCGTGGACTCAAAGCTGTGGAGCAGGCGCGCGCCGCGGGTGCAAAGACGGAGCGAGAGCGCGCCTACATCGAGGCCGTTGCGCACCTCTATTCCCACACTGCGAATACCGATCAGCGTTCGCGTGTACTGGCCTACGAAAGTGCAATGGCCGCCGTGAGCGCTGCCAATCCGGAGGACACTGAAGCTGCCATCTTTTACGCGCTGGCTCTCGCTGCAGCCGCAGACCCGGCCGATAAGACGTATGCCAGGCAGCTCAAGGCCGGTGCCATGCTGGAGAAGCTGTTTGTACAGTACCCAAATCATCCGGGACTCGCTCACTACATCATTCACGCGTACGACTTTCCTCCGCTGGCTGCGCGAGCGATAGGAGCAGCCCGGCGCTATCATGAGATTGCGCCCTCGGCCCCGCACGCGTTACACATGCCATCGCATACGTTTACGCGAGTCGGCTACTGGCAGGATTCCATTGACACTAACATCGCTGCTGCCGCTGCCGCACGCAGCGAAGGCCAGACAGCCGAAGAATTGCACGCCAGCGACTACATGGCCTACGCATATTTGCAGACCGCTCAGGACCGTGCCACACAGCGTTTATTGGAATCAGCCGTCCGGACCTTCTCTCGCTTTGATCCGTCAGTGTTACTCAGCGGTGCGGCCCCTCCCTCGGCGGCATACTTTGCGCGCGCGGCGATTCCCGCGCGCTACTGTCTGGAACGGGGTGACTGGGCTGACGCGGCAAAGCTGGAACCGTTCACCAGTTCATTCCCGCCCGCTGATGCCATCACCTACTTTGCCCGTGGCTTAGGATCCGCGCATATGAAAGATGCGGCCGCTGCGCGCTCGGCAATCGGTTCTTTAGAACAAATTCGCGACAAACTCAAAATCAAAGAGAGTTATTGGGCCATCCAGGTAGAAATTCAGCGGCAGGAAGTATCGGCGTGGCTGGCGTTTGCTGAAGGCGACCTGCAGGCGGCCCTCGCCGGGATGCGCGCAGCGGCTGAACTGGAAGACGGTACTGAAAAGAACGCTATTACGCCCGGGCCACTTGCGCCGGCCCGTGAACTGCTGGGAGAGTTGCTGCTGGAGTTAAAGCGACCCTCAGAAGCACTCACGGAATTTAAAGCAACGCTGACTAAGGAACCCAATCGCTTTCGATCGCTTTACGGTGCAGCCGAAGCTGCGAAGCTGGCCGGCAATCGTCAGGCGTCACAGATATATTTCCGCGAATTGCTTAAGGTCGCGGACCGCGCCGATAAACCTGGACGACAGGAGCTGGCCGAGGCGCGCAGCGAAGTGCAGGCCTTGAAATAGCTTTCAAGCAAACCAAACCGCGGATTCCAGAGAATTTCCTCTCACGTCTGAGTTCGCGGTTTTATCCGCTGGTTTTCGTCGGACAACTGGTCCGCGCTAATATTTTCTTCGTCTGGTTCTTACGCTTCCGCTTCTTTTTCCACCGTGACCTTGATCTTGCTGATCACGTCGCGATGCAGCCGGACCGGCACTTCAAATTCGCCCAGGCTCTTGATCGGTTCATTGAGCTGTAGCTTGCGCCGATCGATATTGAAGCCCTTGCGCTCCAGCGCTTCGGCAATGTCGGACGAAGTGACCGAACCAAACAGGTGGTCCTTCTCACCGACTTTACGGTGGAAACTCAATGCGGTGCCGTCAAGTTGTTGCGCCAGCGCGTCGGCTGCGGTCTTTTCCACCGCCGTCTTGCGAACGGCCGATTGTTTCATCTGCTCGATTACGGCGCGGTTAGCCGTGGTGGCTTCAATGGCCAGCTTATGCGGCAACAGGTAATTGCGCCCGTAGCCTTCCGCGACTTTTACGACCTCGCCGCGGTGGCCCAGCTTTGGAACATCTTCCTTCAGAATGACTTCCATTTCAGAATCTCCAGTGATAAATCTCGCTATGCCACTACATCTCTTAGCTATCCAGCGGCCGGGTGGAGCAGGGCTTCAGCCCTGCGTTAGTACCGTCGATACTTCGGCTTCAGCCGCTGGGGTAGATGTGTTGCCAACTCTTTGTTTTCCCCGTGCCTCTGTGTCTCCATGGTAGGTTTTTTTCTACCGCGCGGCAAAAGGCAGCAAGGCAATGTTGCGTGCCCGCTTGATCGCCGACGTCAGCCGGCGCTGGTGCGGCGTGCAAACACCGGTCAGCCGTCGTGGGACGATCTTGCCCCGCTCCGCCACAAACTGGCCGAGCAGCCGCACGTCCTTATAGTTAATGTCGTCAATCTTCTCCACGCAGAACTTGCAGACCTTCTTGCGACGGAAAAATTTGCGTCCACCGCCCTCGCGGCCGCCGGGTCCACGATCCGGTCGCGGACCATCCGGCCTTCCGCCGCTGTGCGGCCGTGGCGATGGTGTTGATACTTCCTGATTCTCGTCAGCCATGTTTCTCCTTCAAGCAGCGTGCTCCACAGCACGCAAATCTTTATCTTTTAAAAACCGATCTCTTACAAAATTGCCGGTAATAAAACGACTCCCGGGAAATTTGCAGGTTCTCTTAGCCGAATGCCGATCGCAAACGTCGAGTCCGAAATAGGTAACGACACAAAGCTAAAAGCTAATGGCTAAGTGCTAAAAGCTGCCCTTAAGCGCTTACGCTTGGGCTTTCAGCTTCCGCAGCCTGCTGAGAGCCTGCCGGTGGACGCTTTACCTTGGCTTCGCGCAGCTTACGCACTTTGTCCAGGCGCTGTTTTTCTTCGTCCGTGCGCACGGTGATGTACTTGATCACCGGCTCTGCTACGCGCATGCGGCGCTCCAATTCATGGATGGCCTTGCCGTCAGCCTGCAATACAAACAGCACGTACTGGCCGTCAGAAAATTTCTTGACATCATAGGCCAGGCGGCGCTTGCCCATCTTTTCCGTGTTCACTACCGTTGCCCCGGCCGTGGTGGCATGGCCCTGTAGCGTTGCTATCAGCTTGTCCATGTCTTCTTCCAACAGGTCAGGCCGTACGATAAACATCACTTCATAGCTTCGTTGCATGTTTTCTCCAAACTCTCAATTCTTAGTGCTTCGGTATTTAGTATTTGGTACTTAGCTGCAAGACTGCAGCTGTTGTTGCGCGCTGCCTTGCTGCCTTGTTGCGCCTGCCTGTTTTGCTACTCCAGGCTGCTTGCATCTTCTAAAACAAAGCCAAGTACCAAGTACTAAGTACTGCTTTCGCTGTTCTTCCGGTTAAATCTGTTCATGGCGATCAGAATGCCTTCATTCACAATCACATTTACCGCCTGCGCAGCCAGGTCCAGCGCTTCATCCACTGCCACCATCTGCGACTTTCGAAAAGGCGCGAGTATGTATTTCGCTCCGCCTTTTCGCGGATCATCCGGTGCTACACCGATCCTGATCCGCCCAATCTCCTCAGTCTGCAGGGCATTGATGATCGACTGCATTCCGTTGTGCCCGGCCGACGAACCCCGTGCCCGCACCCGAATCATTCCCAACGGCAGGTCAAGCTCGTCATAAATCACGATCAAGTCCCGCTGCGGATCAACTTCATACTTCCTGACCAGCTCCAGCACTGACATGCCGCTCAGGTTCATGTAGGTTTCCGGCTTGGCCAGCAGGACCTCGTCGTTTCCGATTCTGGTCCTGCCCGTAAGCGCTTTGCAGTGCCGGTTATCGATCGTTACTCCGCACTGTTCGGCTATCCGGTCAACCGCAAGAAAGCCGATATTGTGGGGCGTGAACTGGTATTCGATACCAGGATTTCCCAACCCGACGATCAGCTTCACCGCGGCTACTTCTTCGCCGGAGGCGCTTTTTCAGCTTCAGCGCCCTCTTCGGTCTCCTGCTTGCCCTTCTTGATGACTTCAGGCTCAGCCGGACCCGCCGCCGCATCCGCCGCTGCCGCATCTGGCGTGGCCACAACTTCTTCCTTCACTGAAGTCACGTGCGCCACAGGCTGGTCTTCAGAGGTAATGAACTTCAGCTTGCCGCCGTGCGGCAGGTCTTTCACGCGCAGCACAACGCCGAATTCCAGGTTTGAAACGTCCGCATCAATATGAGTTGGAATATCGCCGGGCAGGCACTCCACTTCAACTTCGCGGAGAATCTGGTCCATGATTCCGCCCTGCGTCTTCACGCCCACGGCCTCGCCTACCAGATGAATCGGCACCATCACGCGCATCTTCTCGTCCATGGCGATGCGCTTTAGGTCAATGTGCAGAATGTTGCCGCGGACCGGCTCAAACTGCCAGTCCACGATCATGGCCTTGGTCTTTTCGACGCTTCCAACCTGGAGGTCAAAAATCGTGTTGTGGCCGCTCTTGGAAGCCAGGATCCGGGAAATCACTTTCGGGTCCAGGCTTACGGCCACGGTATTTTTCCTGGCGCCGTAAACCACGGCCGGCACGCGGCCGCTCACGCGCAAACGCCGCGCTTCGTTTTTGCCGCGCGAACTGTCCGGCCTGGGTTGGGCTTCAACGACTTCTACTGGTGCACTCATTTGTCTCTTCCTTCTTCTCCGGCTTCCTTCAGCTATGCGAACAGAGTGCTGACGGAAGTCTCTTCATGTATGGATTGGATCGCCCGGCCCAGCAGGCCGGCAATCGACAGAACTTTAATCTTGGGCTCGGATTTCGCCGCGCCCGTGAGCGGAATGGTGTTGGTAACCACCACCTGCTCCAATTGCGATTTCGAAATGCGCTCAATCGCCGGCCCACTCAACACCGGATGCGACGCGCAGGCAAACACTTTTGAAGCTCCCGCCAGCATCAGCGCGTCAGCCGTCTTCACCAGCGTTCCTGCCGTGTCGATGATGTCATCGATAATCAAACAGGTACGGCCGCGCACGTCGCCGATCACGTGCATCACTTCGGCCACGTTCATGTCGGTGCGCCGCTTGTCCACGATGGCCAGCGCAGCGTCAACCTTTTTGGCAAAGAAGCGTGCGCGTTCCACGCCGCCCGCGTCCGGTGATACCACAGTCAAGTTCGGCAGCTGCATCTTCTTGAAGTAGTCCACCAGTACCGGCGAAGCGAACAGGTGGTCCACCGGAATATTAAAGAAGCCCTGAATTTGCGGTGCGTGCAGATCGACAACCAGTGCGCGATGCGCCCCCGCCGTTGTGAGCAAATCGGCAATCAACTTTGACGACACCGGAACGCGCGGCTTGTCTTTGCGGTCCTGGCGGGCGTAGCCGTAATACGGAATCACGGTGGTGATGCGCCGGGCCGACGCGCGCTTCAACGCGTCCACCAGCAACAACAGCTCCATCAGGTGTTCATCCACTGGGAAGCATGTGGGTTGCACGACGAACACGTCGGCTCCGCGCACGTTTTCCATTACCTGGATATATACCTCGCCGTCGGAAAAACGCGTGACCGTGGCCTTGCCCCTGGTCATGCCAAGGAATTCGCAGATCTCGTCGGTTAAAGCCTCGTTCGCGGTGCCACAGAAGATCTTGAACTTCTCGTCTGTGCGCGCCCGTTGAGGTTTTTGTTCCTTCGGCTGCATTTCCTGCTTCTTTTCCGGCTTTTGCGTTGCTGTCGCTATCGTCGCCATGGCTTTTCACTCCGTATGAGCTGGTTTGCTACACATCGGATTGCACTTATTTCTAACTACTAGCT
>DASYKK010000218.1:0-5551 GCA_035995565.1 Candidatus Angelobacter sp. | reverse complement strand
TCCCGTGGTGCTCACCAAGAATTCCCTATTGGGCGATTACTTCCAGCTGTTCAAAGTCCGCGTCACCTCGCTGGTCGTTATGACGGCATGGGCGGGCTATTACATGGGCGCGGCTAAGAGCGGTGTTTCCTCTCTGTCGTGGACATTGCTTCATGCCCTACTGGGAATTGGCGTGACGTGCGCGGGTTCGGCGGCGTTGAATGAAGTTCTGGAACATAAGATTGACGCACTGATGCGGCGGACGCGCAACCGTCCGTTGCCCGCAGGCAGAATGAGCCTAGCCACCGGCCTGACAGCAGGGATTCTGGCTACGGTGCTGGGCCCGGTTTATCTTTCGCTGACGACGAATGTTCTTGCGGGCGTGCTGGCATTCAGCACCGCAGTGACATATCTGGCCTTTTATACGCCGCTGAAGCGTATCTCGCCGATCTCAACCTTTGTCGGCGCTTTTCCCGGCGCAATGCCACCTCTTCTAGGCTGGACGGCTGTGCGCGGCAAGGTGGAAATTGAAGCAGTTTTTCTGTTCCTGATCGTCTTCTTCTGGCAGTTCCCGCATTTTCAGGCGATTGCATGGATGTATCGCGAGGACTATGAAGCTGCCGGCATCAAAATGCTTCCCGTCGTGGACAAGGCCGGACACAGCGTGATCCGCCAGATGTTTACATATTGCTCCACACTGATTTCCGTGAGCCTGGTCCCGGCTCTGTTGCGGATGACTGGCAAGATTTATCTGTTCGGCGCGCTGGCGCTGGGGTTGGGATTTCTGTGGTTTGTTTTCCGGCTGGCGCGCACTAAGCTTCCAACAACTTCTCCCGATTCCAGACTCTTTGCCCGCCAGTTGCTGCAAGCCAGCGTGATCTATCTGCCGCTGCTTTTTGCCCTGATGATGTTGAACGTAGTGCATTCATAAATTATTGCAACCAACACAAAAGATGACAGCTTACAGCCTCTTCCCCGCCCTGAATGCGACGCTCAACGGCGCCAGCGCAATCTTGATCACCACGGGACGGGCACTGATCGCCCGCCAACAGGTGCGGCTGCACAGGGCATGCATGATCGCCGCTTTTGCCACGTCGAGCGTCTTCCTGGTCAGCTATCTCTATTACCATGCCCACGTGGGCTCAGTATATTTTCCTGGTCAGGGATGGGTGAGGCCGGTTTACTTCACGATTCTGATCTCGCACACAATACTGGCGGCGGCTGTGGTGCCTTTAGTGGTGATGTCACTCACGTATGGGCTAAAGTCCCGGTTTGACAAGCACCGCCGAATTTCGCGATGGACTTTTCCCGTATGGCTTTATGTCTCCGTCACCGGCGTCGTTGTTTACGTCATGCTGTACCAGATCTATGGCGGGCACGCCTGAGTAGCTGTCAGCGCCGCGAATCGGCTGGCTTATAAACGCTACGGTCGTGAAGCCAAAAGCGAGTTGATCCCGATTCTATAGCCGTAGTAGTCCCCAATCTGTTTAAGATTGTCAATCACTCGCTGGTCATAATGCTGTTTCAACGCGTCGGTCACAATATTGTGCTCAGCGTTCGGGTCCTTCGCCAGGTCGAAAAGATAGCTGCGTGCGGGAGAAGCATAGGTCACATACATGTATCTGCCCTTATCCAGAATCCCGTAAATTGGTGAAATATCAGAAGCAAGGAATAGTTCATCGCGCTGATAACTGTCGAGTTCCTGCCGCGTTTCGGCAAATAACGGCTGTCCCAGCATCGGGTCTTGCTTGATAGGACGGTGCCCGAGTAAGTAGTAGAGCGAGGGTGTGATGTCAGTCAGCGTCGAGACGCGATCCTTATCGTAAGTGACCTTATTTCGCATGGACCTGGGCATGTGCACGATTAACGGCACATGCATCACTTCGGGATAAATCAGATAAGAGTGGGCACGGCGGCCGAACTCACCTGTGGCGTCACCGTGATCAGACGTAAGAACGATGACGCTGTCGTCGTAAAGACCGTGCGATTTCAAATAGGAAAGCAGGTTGCCGATGCATTCATCGGTTTGATGGACCGCCAGTGCGGTGCGCAGATTGAATCCGGGACGGCGCCAAGTCGATGTAGTCCATGTCGGATGATCGTTACTGGCAAACATATGCACGTTCTGCGGCTGCGCATAAAAAAATAGAGGACGACTGTCGTCGACATGTGCATCCAGGTTCGCGGTCAATTGTGTAACCGTGGAGCAAAAATCGAGCGCCCTCCACGTAGATTTATCGGTATCGAGCCTGGTTAAGTCATCCTGCGGCGAGAGGATCTCCCGCAGTACGTTGTCGTAGCTGACGATCTTCCTGTAACCGTCGGTGTTCACCAGTTTTTCCAGACCATTAACATTCTCAAAGGGCCGGAGATATTGAGCATGCAGGAGCATTGCCCCTGACCAGATCGCTGGCTCGGAAAGGTAAGTGCCCGAATACTGACTATAGGTGTTGCGGAAAACCACGCTGTCGGCGGCTAAAACGTCGATGTTCGGAGTGAAATCCACCTTGGAATTGTACGGACCCAGGTAGTCCGGCCGCATCGAATCGACCACGATCATAATGATATTAGGACGTTTACCCTTGGTCGGGATCAAGCTGTCAACAAATTGAATCTGTCGATTCGTCTGGGCGTCTCGTATGTTGGTGTAGGAGCGGAGAATCCGGCAAAGATCCTCACAAGGCTCTTCGCGAGCTGCATTCCCCAGCAAATGGTGCGTGAATCGAAAGGAAACATCCAGTGAAGCATACTGCTCAAGATTGCGTGCGATTTCGTCATCCGTAGAGCCCAGGGACTTGCCCCAGTAGATATCTGCAAGTTGCAATACCTTGTAGGTGGCCAACGTGATCAGGATGACGGCGACGATGGCAGGCCATGAATAAGGTGTTCGCGGGCGGCCAAAGAAATAAAAACATCCGGTCATGGCGACCCAAAGCACCAAAATGAAGATCAGTTGAAAAATACCATTCCAATCCCACTGGCCAACCGTGGAAGGTAAAATGATAGCCAGTGCTCCTAATCCCACAAGCGCCAAGACCAGCAGAGCCTTTATCGCGGGTTTCTTTCTCTGTCTGGGTTGCTGAAGGCGGGTGGTCCCCTGCAACTGAAATGTCAGGGCAAGCCCCACGAACAAAAAACTTGCAACCAGTAAAACGCTATAAAGCCATGCAAGTCCGCCATGGAAACCAAGAGCGTTTTTCAGAAAATTCTGCAATCCGTAAATGCCACCGCAGGCTAGAGTCAGACCAATAGCCGTGCCTCGGATCAGTCCGGGCCACGGAGTCTTGGAAGCGACGGCAAATAAGATGTTAAGGAGCGAGACGGTCAAAAGCGCCACTACCACGTGAGTAACAACGCTCCAAAAGCCCAACTGTATCTCATGCTCATGGACAACAGATGGATAGGCTTCACCCCTGTCCAGCACCCATTGTCCCAGTACGCTCAAAACGGCGACCGTAATCACCGATAGCACCGCCGGCAAATAAGCGAGCGAGACTCTAAATTCCCGGTGTCTCGCGGGCTGATGGGTCGCCAGGTCAATAACGGCAAGAAACAGGATGGCGACCAACGCGGCTACGCTCCACCGGTATGCCGCGACGTTGGTGTGCAGTTCGGACAAAAATGGTCGTGCAGTGATGTAGATTCCGGCCACAGTCAGTGGAGCAATGATCACCGCCGCATACCACAGCCATTTCTTTTCTTTGTAAATTGCGGCAGCAAGCGCGAGCAGCGCCACCCAGTAGAGAAGGACATGTTGATGCGCAAACCAGGGCATCCAAGTGTAGACCGGCGATTTAATTAGTGCGTAATAGGTATAAGGGAAAAAGGCGAGGAGACAATATAATGAAGTTAGCAGCATGTACGCCGTCCACAAAAGCTTGAGTCCGGCGCGCCACCATTGTCTCGAATCCATAATAACTTTCATGATTTTCCATGCGTTGCAGTTCGAATTGCAAGTGCCATCGGTTGGTGTACGTAGCAGTGTGGGCTGCAGAGCGGTGTCGATTTCTACTTGTTCGATCCCCGCTTTAACAAATCGCGAAACGCTGATATATTTGGCCCAAATAAAGAATAGAAACTGGAGCCCTCATGGCAAAGAGCGTAAACAAAGTGATTCTGGTGGGAAATCTGGGAAAAGACCCGGAAGTTAAATTCACACCCAGCGGCGTCCCCGTGGCCAAGTTCAGCCTGGCAACCAATGAACGTTTTAAAGACAAAGCCGGCGAATGGCAGGACCGCACGGAATGGCACAACATTGTGGCATGGCAGCGCCTGGCAGAGATCGTCGGCGAGTACGTGAAAAAGGGATCCAAGATTTATATCGAGGGGCGGCTCCAGACTTCAAGTTGGGAAGATAAGCAGAGCGGTGAGAAGAAATACCGCACTGAAGTCGTGGCCAGCGATCTGGTGCTGCTAGGCGGCCGCGGCGAGGGCGGTAGTGGCGGCGGCGAGCACGAAGGACGTTCATCGCGGGGAGCAGCGGCTTCCTTTGATCAACGTAGCGCGCATTCCGAGGAACATGCCCCTGCTTCCGCCGAAATTACCGACGAGGACATCCCTTTCTGAGGGAAAATCGTTTTGCGTGAGGCTCTGGGCTGTGGGGATGCAGGGTTCCTCGCGACATCAGCGTGTTCCAAGGGAAATGCCTTGGCTATGGTTCGCGGCGGCAAGTCGCACGCTGCCCGCAGGAAATTTCCCTGTTTTCGATCGGGGACAAAGGGTGCAACTTGTGGAGCTGAAACCGCAGTTAAGACCGTTAGAAATCTTTGATATGGCTATCATTTTTATCCTCTTAAAGCCGTCGTGCAATTAGCCCTGCCGTTCTTTGTTAGTCTGCCATGACGCTTTTTGTCATTTTCTGCTAAAATCCACCTTGAATGCTTCTAAATACCTGAGCCACGATATCGTTTAATTCTATATATATCAATGAGTTAAAGATGCGTTTCGATTGTGATCCCAAGTTGGCTAACAACCTGCATGTAGAACTAGCAAATTCGCGGGTTCGATTTGCCAGCCAACGCTAGCAAATCTGCCAACGAAAAACAGAATTCCAGAAGGAAGAGAGATTTTTAAAATGCGCAAACAAAAAGGTTTTTCATTAATTGAGCTGCTGATTGTGGTTGCGATCATCCTGATCATTGCCGCCATCGCCATTCCGAACTTGCTGCGTGCCCGTATTTCAGCCAATGATGCGGCTGCGGCCAGCACCATTCGAACCATTAACACCGCCGAAGTCACTTATTCCACCTCTTACGTCGGTAGTGGCTTTGCCGCTACTTTGCAGGCTCTGGGACCGAACGGCGCCACTTGCACGGCACCCACGTCCACTTCAGCTTGCCTGGTTGACAACGTTATAGGTTGCGGCACTGGCACGGCCGCAGGATGCCCGAAGGGCGGATATACCTACTTCCTGACAGCCACCGGTGGAACGCCGAATCCTGATTACCTGGCCAGCGCCACCCCGCTCGGCGTGGGCACAACGGGTAGCCGCAACTATTGCTCCACCACCGATGCCGTGGTCAGAATGAACACCGGCACGCTGTTGGCAGCAGGAAAGCTTGCCTCCGGCGGC
>DASYKK010000217.1:0-46485 GCA_035995565.1 Candidatus Angelobacter sp. | reverse complement strand
ACTATGTGTCCGGATCCGAAAAACTTGATCCGTTTCGGCTTGCCGTTAACCGGGACTTCAAGTGCGCTGGGATCGTCCGGGGCGGGGTCGGTAGTAAATTGTCGCGCATTCAGTTGACTAAAAATCTGGTCCGCGGCTTCTACGGCCGCGCCCAGTCCCGCTCGGGAGTAAGGAGAAATGTCATACTTGATTTTTGGCCGGGGCAAATTCAAGTGGTCTGTCTCTGCCGCCAGCGTGACGCAGTTGGCTGGATCGGGCGATTGCTCCACCAGGAAGCCCAGGCGGAATTGCCGCGTAAGCCTGTCATTGAGAGAGTTCACCAGACCGGGCCCGAACAATGCCTGCGGCTGGCCTCCTCCGATGGGATTCAATCCACTCTGGTTGATCCCGTTAATGAAATCGACGGTCGTGGTGTAGGGGTCATTGATGGGGAAGTTCCAACCTTCGTTGCCGATCTCAATGCGGAACGCCGCGCGCTCCTTGCGGAAATCGCCGTCGCGCGTGCTCTCAATGCCGGAGGTCGCCAGCGGCCCACGATAGGGAAACACCGGTTTCGGCATCAGCGCCCACGCCAGGTAGAGCGGATGGTCCATCAGGTTTCTGCCCACCTGTCCACTAGAGTTAGCTACTCCATTGGGTGTCCGATTTCCGTTCTTAGACATGAGCAGGAGCTTGGGTGTCTCAATAGCATGAGCGGCGATGACGAACACTTTCGCGGTCACACTTCCCGAACCGGTTTGTGGACCGCCAGGTTCCTGGTACTGTATATATTTGATCTCGCTGACGCGCCCGTTTCCGTCCACTACTACATTGCAGGCCACCGTCTGCGGCCAGATTTGGACGTTGTTGGTGTTCAGCGCCTGCTCCAGAGTAACGCTGGGATCATATTTAGCCTGGATCGGGCAGATCGGGATGCAGTTGGTATTGCCCGCGCAGACACGCCGGCTCTGGTAAGGCTGAGAGTTGCGTCCGGCAGGCGTGCTGGTGACCGTGAGCGGAGTTCCCTTGAAGTTCGTTCCCTTAACGCCCTGTGTGACCGCCTCATCCACAAGAGATGGAACGATCGGGTTCATCGGATACTTATAACCAGCAGGGAAAGTGATCCCCAGGTATGCCTGGTCGGCTGCATTGGCGGAAACGCCAATCTCTTTTTCAGCCTCTCCATACCAGGGTTCTAACTCAGGATAGCCGAAGGGCCAGTTGACCAGCTGCTGGTACTGGGTTTGCACGCAAAAGTCATTGGGGACAAAACGCAGACTTGTTCCCAGCCAGTGGCGCATGGTTCCACCCGCCAAGATAAAGGCCGTAAATCTTTCGGACGGTGGCAGCTTTTGCGGGATTGACGATTAGTTTGCGATCCTCAATATCGTAGCCCAGCGGTACGGTGCGCCCATCCACATTCCCTTGCGCTTGGAGGCAGCGATCTTGTCCCGAATGCGTTCGCCCGCCACCTCGCGTTCGAACTGCGCGAAGGAGAGCAGCACGTTCAAGGTCAATCGTCCCATGGAGGAAGTGGTATTAAACTGTTGCATGATGGAGACGAAGCTGGCCTTGTTTGCGTCGAGAATCTCGATCATCTTGGCAAAATCTGCCAAGCTGCGGGTCAGACGGTCCACCTTGTAAACGACGATGACGTCCACTTTCCCGGCTCGTATGTCCTCGAACAGGCGCCTGACCCCGGGCCGTTCCATCGTTCCACCGGAGTAGCCGCCATCGTCATATTGAGCATCGATGGCACGCCACCCCTCCTGGCGCTGGCTCAAGATGTAGGCATGGCATGCTTCCCGCTGGGCGTCGAGAGAATTGAAGGACTGTTCCAGACCTTCTTCCGACGATTTCCGGGGTGTAAACAGCGCACCGCACCGGAGCTTTACGTTCAGTGCTCATTGACCTCTCCGTCCGGCGGATACTTTTAAGCCAAAGAACAATGGTCCTGACCACCGGGTACCGGTAATCAGCCGAGCGATTTCTGACAGGCTGGCGTACCACTGGCCGTCATACTCGAACCCGGACTTCGCCACCGTCACCTTGTAGCTCTTTCCCTGCCATTCCCGAATCAGGCGAGTGCCGGGTTTGATGACGCGGGTATTCGAAATCGTTGAGTTAGGATCCCGCTCCATTGCGCTGGCAAACTGCCGCAGGCGGCGCCGAATCGAGGAAGTGAGGCCCCCAAAGGCTTGCTCCTGAATCTTGTAGGCCAGGACCCGAACGATCAGGTCGCGGCGGGTTTGCTCAGACGGTGGTGCTCCGAAATGCTCCCGCCAAAGCGCACCGAGGGCGGCTTTGTTCATTTGGGGCAGAGAATTGAGCTGTTCCGAGACGTCCATTTCTCCAGTCGCCATCCTCTATATCTAGGGATATACGGTCAGTGACATTGACGCTCTGGTCGGGCGGACAGTCAAGCTTCTTATCTTGCTTTATTTTTCAATGTTTTACGCAGGGTTGGTTGACTTCCGTTGCGGCACTGAAGTCGATCACGGGCGCATACTCCTCCGGAGAGGCACCTGAAAATTCCCACCGACTAAAGGTGAAGCAAACGCGGGATCGACTCTGCCAGAGCTCGAAGCTGGAATGAGACCGCAATAAGCCTTACAATCCCAATCCTATGGATACCAACAGCATCGTTGAGGAATTAACCCAGCAGCGGGATCGCCTGGTTGCGGCTATTGAAGCTCTTCGCGGAAAACGTTCTTACGGCCGATCGGCATCTTCAGGAATTAAGACACGGCATCCCAGACGCAAGATGAGCGCAGCACTAAAGAGGAAGTTATCTCTGGCGGCGAAAGCACGTTGGGCTGCGGCAAAGAAAGCCGGCAGGAACGCATTATGAGTTTTCTGCCCATGACTGAGAGATCTAAGTCCTTGTCAACGTAGCTTCAGCTACTAGCAATGCGATTGGCGTTAATGCTAAGAAGCGAGTTGCGAAGGCTTGACTTATTTTCGGTCTGAAAGGCTGAATCCATGCAGCGGGCGATAACTGATTTGCAGCGAAACACTCACATCGGTTTTTGGGGTTGGCGATAAAAGTGGGAAGGTCCAATGCTCATACTTGGCGGCTCCAGTCAAAGCCAGGCTACCCATCTTCACGACAGTGCCGCTTAGATCGAAATCTCGTAGATAACCGCCTCGCAGGAATTCGGGGTTTACATGTTGGTTGCGGTAATGGAACTGCAAATTGTCGCTGGCATTGAATCGGTATGTCGTCCAGATGTTCACTCCGCGGCCTTCCCGTCCGATCGCGTTCCCGATGATCTGGCCATAGTTTGTGTAGCCACTCAGATAATGGTTATTTGAATAAGCCACTCCGATTCCGCCCAGGCTCGGAATATCGGTGTAAATGCCTTCGGCTCGCAGATCTACTTTCGGAAGCCTGGGTAACCTGGGCATATAGAGCCCACCGCGAAACGACGATTTTCTCGGAAAAGAGATGGGTGACAATTCGTCTTCGGTGAATGAGTCGCCATAAAAGGTCAGCCAGTTGCGAACGCCAGGTAAGCGGTAGGAAAAATCAAATGCCGAGCGCCGATCACCCGGATCGGTGGCAAGGCCGGGAATCGGATTATTTGTCGAGAAGCTGCGCAAAATGCTGTGCAGCGTCAGGGGGAAACCAGGGCCGCTCAAAATTGCAGTAACCCCAAAGCCGACCTCGAGATTTTGAGTGGGTTTCAAGGAGAGTTTGATTCCCTGGAGAAATGGGTGCGGACGTAGAGGCGCACTGATCACCCTTACGTTCCCTGCAGCGTCGCGCAACCCAACAAATTGTTGTCCTCCCAACTGGGTCCAGAATGCCTCAGCGCGAATTCCACCAATCAGGCGGAATACCGAGGGCAGCACAAAGGGCTTGGATCTCGAAATTCGAAGCATTGGCAGAGGCTCGGCATTGTTGCTCGCGAGAAAAGGGCCATCCGCCCCCGGCCCCCACCAAAGCGTCTGATTGCCGAACGAGATCACGTTGTTGTAAAAATTGAGCGATGCGTAGGCGTCCAGCAAGCGAAAACGATCCAGGGAGTCAGTACGCTGCGGCGGAGCAAATGGCAGTCCTTCGAGATTTGTGATTGCTTGCTGGGCTGGCCCGCTCAGAGGTGAAAGCGTGCCCGCGTGCTGATATTCGCCACGCACATAGAACGCGAGCGGTCCAACGATAGTTCGGGCCGAAGCTCCAGAAATATCGTTCACACCGTGACCGAAGGGCCTTCCAAAATCGTAGGTAAAAGTCTTGGCGAAGTGGTAATCATCGGTCAGCGGTGTGCCCGACAGAAAGCCAACCCGCGTGTACACTTCCTCGAGAAATGCGTTCGGCTGGGTTAGCTTTCCTTTTAATTCCGGAGCGAACTCAATTGCCAGCCTCGCGTACGTCGTCGCCCACTGGCTGGAATCGTGAAGATCGATTGCCTGGCCCGCCTCCTCCACCAGGCGGGCGCACTCCGATCGCGTCCAAGGGCGCAACCCCTCCACCGCCGTGTTGACGTATCCCAGAGCTGCAAGCCGGTCGATGTCCGGATAGACCCAGCTATCGATTGGCACATAGCTTGTTCCGTTCTGGGGCGATTCGAAGTGGTGACCTTCGGAGATAAACTCCCCATAGTCAGCCTCGTCAAGGTCCGAATCGTGGTGCCGGTTGTAAACTTCTCGGCCGATCAGCCATCCCAACCCGCCGCCAATGACGACATCCGAGGGAAAATGCTTGCGGCCGGTGACTCGCGCGACGCTCACCGCGGAAGCAGTGCCGTAGGCCAGAGTTTGCGACAACCATCCAGGATATTCATGGGCTATCACGGAAGCTGCAGTCCAGCTCAGCATCGAATGCATGGAAGGAAACGAGGGATCGCCGAACTGCTGAAAGAATCTCCCCCGCCCACCCGTTGGTGTGGGGCGTTCCCTTCCGAAAACGCTTTTCAGAGCTTCCCCAACAACAAAGCTGTTGATCAAGCCCTCCCCTGTGAGGAGGCCCGTTTCTTTCGAACGTCCGGACCCGGTAAAGCTTCCCCACACATACATCATTGCTGGAACGCCGGCAAGGGCGATTGTGCCGCCGTTGGAAATGTTGTCACTCCGGCTAATAGCCGTTAGGTTGGAATGCTCGCGCGCCATAACGCTTCGATCCCGCGCGAAGAGGAGCCCGGTTACACCGCCCAGGGGAACGACCCAGGGCGCGTCACGGAACCGCAAATGGAATGGCGATGTCCAAATGGCCTTCTGGTCACCCGGAAGGTTGAGAAATACTCTCTTCACCGACATTTGGACCGGAGGCTTTTTCTCACCCTTCGCATCAGCACTGGGATTCCGTGCTTTTGCAGCGAACTCCCGGCCACAAAAGGTATCCTTCGCGCATAGATGGACTCGATTGCCGGAGAGGATAAGGCCTGCAAGCTTGGCCCCGGGCATGTCTGAAAATGGTTGCGAGGACTGCGGCGTTTGCGACGTCGTCTTAACGACCCGGGAGTTTTCTTTCTGGGCAAAACAGCAGCCGATCAGAGAAATCCCAATAAATGCTGCCCGCAAAACAAGATTAATATTCATACTTTTATCGAAAATTTTTCAGCGCCTTCCAGCCAGAATGGGCTGCATCCATGAAATTGCCACAAAGCTATAAGCGCCGAGATTGTAGAACTCATCAAATCCGATCGCAGCAAGGAGCCGAGTCAGGGACGCAAAATCAGGGAGATCGCCTTCCCTGAGGTCCGCGTCATTTTAAATGCCCCAAATATCGCAGGCACCATTGGGTATCCGAGAAGCGCATTGCCAGGAGGCCGTAGACCTTGTAGCCCTTCTCCAGAAGGAATTTCGACAGATAGGCACGGTCCTGTCCGGTCCAGCCGGTGATTAATGCTATCTTGCTCATTCCGATATCTTCTCAACGATTAATGATTTGCCGCAAGTTATGGCTAATCCCGTGCATGAAAATAGGGGCCAAGCGAATAGCGCCGGGCCCACAAATTCATGCTCATTTATTTATTACGTCTGGGGCGTTGGGTTGTTAGTCCCACACAATGCCGAGCTGCCGACAACCCGATTAGTGCCTTGGAAAAACACTATCGTCCCTGCCGTGCCGTTAAACGCGCAAGTTGAATTGTAAGCAGCCGTCGTACCGCCTACCGTGATGGTCGATCCAAATGCGGCGTTGATTCCGTTTACGTTATAGCTGGTTTCGCTGTTAGTAACCGTCATCTGTACATCGAACGTCGGGTTGTCGTCACCCTTTATGCCATCTTGGCTTGCATTCTGGATAACAGACTGGTCGACCACGACCCGGCTGTGCTGTGCTCCCTCGATGCCGATGGTATCGAGGATAACGAACGAATTATTGACCGCCACCTGAACTGGTGGTGTCTGTGCATTTGTAGCCCTAATTCCGACCTGGCCATTGTTTTTCAGAACGGTGTTGATGACATGCACCGACGCCGCTGTAGACTGATTCAAAGCAACATCGATTCCGTTGTTTGTGAAACCGAAAATAAAGCAGTTTTCAACGTTCAGATCCTTACCGGAAAGAAATCGGATGCCGTTGATTCCCGAGGAAATTCCGTTGAAGCGAAGATTCCGAAGAATCACAACGTCGTTAGCGCCGGCCGCAACAACAATTCCATTGGTGCCGCTGACCAGGACCGAGGCTACCTGCCCTCCTCCACCGTCAATGGTAATGGCTTTGGTTATGGTAAGTGCGCCGTAGCCACTTGGATCCAAAGCATCGATCTCGCCACCAGCGGCAGTCTTTGAAATTGCGCCTGCAAAGGTCTTGCAAGGTGCGGTTCGGCTGCAAGGGTTCGCGTCATCCCCGACACCTGAAACCCACGTACGTGACGCTTGGGCGCTCATTAAGGTGGTTCCCAATACAACGGTGACGAACATTGTGAGTAGATTCTTTCTGTGCATTTGATCTTTCCCTTTCAATTACCGAGATGCACCATAAAACCGCGAGTTAACGCATCGCAGATTGGCTTGGCGCGAGAGAAACGTCTGGGCAGAAGACTCTGCCTTTCCGTTTCGCACAAGTTCTGAAACAGATTTCTCGGATAAAACGGTGCTTGTCAGTTAGTGACGCAGCGTAGCACCTCGTATCACCCAACGCCGTTTATTTCCCACTCCTAAGGGCAAATATCTCCCGGAAGTACCATTATGGTCCGAGGCTCTGCTCTAAGTGGCTTTACACAAATATTTGAGGATGATTTTGGTGTTTGTCGTGTTATTCACAGTAGCCAACCGGTGCGCCCCTTAAGGTACAATACAAGATCAATCAACCAATTCATTGGCCAACTGGCTGTTCAAAGCAATGGAAATCCAAGCATGCGCTCAGTCTTGCAAGACGCTCGCAGCAAAAATAGAGACACTGTGACCCAAACGGCAGATCTTAACGAGCCGGTCACGCCCGAAACGTCTGAATCGCCCGACGACGTCTCGTTGCTTGACTTACTGATTGTCCTCGGCAAGCGGAAAAAGTTCTTGGCGGTCAGCACCCTAGTGGTGGGGGCGGTGGCTCTGATCGTCAGCCTCCTGATCCCGAAGCGCTTTACCGCCAACACCACCGTGCTCCCGCCGCAGCAGGGATCGTCTCTGAGCGCCGCACTTTTGTCACAGGTGGGGAACCTCGGGACCCTAGGGTCGCTGGCCGGAGGGAGCCTGGGACTGAAGAACCCGGCCGATATGACAATTGCCTTGCTGAAAAGCCGAAGCGTTGAGGACGCGATGATCCGGCGATTCGATCTAATGAAGCTCTACAAGGAAAAGAGGATTTCGGATGCACGCAAGGCTTTTGAGGATCATTGCTCAATCGACAGCAATCTTAAGGACGGAATCATTCGAATTGTGATAGAAGACCGTGACCCCCAGCGGGCATCGGATATGGCCAACGCCTATGTGGACGAGTACCGTAAGTTTTCCGCGCGCCTGGCTATTACGGAAGCGGGCCAGCGCAGGCTGTTTTTCGAACAGCAGCTCGTAGAGGCCAAGAACAACCTCGCCGGGGCGGAAGAAGCCTTGAAGGCTTCGCAGCAAAAAAGCGGGATGATTCAGCTGGATAGCCAGGCCAAGGCGCTGATCGAGTCGGTGGCCGCCCTACGTGCGCAGATTGCCGCCAAAGAGGTACAGATCAGGTCATTGAGCTTGTCAGAGACCCCCACCAATCCGGATATCCTGATGGCCCGGGAGCAGCTTGCGACATTGCAGTCCCAGCTACGACAGATCGGCGGGACTCAGTCCGTTGAAGATTCTGACCTGATTGTTCCTCGCGGCAAAATTCCGGAGGCGGGGATGGACTACGTCCGCAAGTTGCGTGACGTGAAATACAACGAACTGATTTTTGAACTGCTGGCCAAGCAGTTTGAATTGGCCAAGCTCGACGAAGCGCGCGAAGGCGCCATTATCCAGGTGGTTGACCCTGCGGTCCCCCCGGACAGGAAATCCTTCCCCAAAATCAGTCTTGTAGTTCCCGGGGTGACATTCGTTTGGGCTCTTTTCGCCATCTTCGGGATACTGTTTTTGGAAGGCATCCGACGGGCCAGCCAGCGTCCGGAAGACTACAGCAGGCTGCAAGCGTTCAAAGCCATCTGGCGAAGAGATGACCACACGTCGTAGGTTAGTCGTGGGTGAATGCGCAGACAGATTAAGACCCATTTTGATTCAACCGGTCGCGAGTCCTATCGACAAACCAACCCCATTTGCTGAAGTATTCCCAAGCGGACTTGACGTGGTATTTCGTCAGCAACCAGTTATGGTAAGACCCCTTCTGGTATTCATGATAGACAGCCACATCCGGGAAATACATTGTCTTTGATACTTCCCCGATACGCCGACAGAGATCGACGTCCTCCATGTAGAGGAAATATCTTTCGTCAAAGACACCTACTTTCTGGAACAAACTCGTCCTGATCAGCATGCAGCAACCAGAAAGCGACGGCACTACTCGAGGAGTTGTCAAGTCAACTCCGCGAAGAAGGTAGCGATCCATCTTCGCGCGAAAAATCGAACGTCCCAGTGGCCCGCCAAATCTCCGTATAAGCAAGTCTGAAGGGGTTGGCAAAAGCTTGCACAAACCTTGCTCTTCGCCGCCCGGATAAAGGACGCGTGGCATGACAAGCCCAACATCCGGATTGCGTTGCATAAATTGATAGAGAGCCTGAAGCACTTCCGAGCCAAAGCTCACGTCGGGATTAAGAATGAGATGGTATTCCGATGCGCCGGAGTATTTGCGGATGGCCACATTGTGGCCGGCCCCAAAACCGGCGTTATGCCCGTTGAAACAATACTCGGCCCCGGCTTCAGCGACAATGTCACGAAGGCCATCGGTTGGAGAATTGTCTATAACCGTAACGGCAAGGCTAATTGAGCCCGATGCGAAACTGCGGATGGCCGCAGCAATTTGCGCAGGGCTGTTCTTGTACGCAACAATGGAGCCACTGACCTGCAATAGCTTCGTTTGATCATTCGTCAGCATTGATGGGGCCCCACTCTATGGCCGTGTTGTGTTTAGGAAGCATCTTCACTATCGTCAGCCCAAGCGCGCCTCACCGTTCCGCGTGATCTAGCGTTAATAAAGACTCCCTGATGATTCTTTCTTGATCAAACTCTCTGGCAATGAACTTCTGGGACGCCGTCACGAGCTTACTCGCCATACGCCTGTCATTGAATATGTCTCTGATGCACTGTGCAAATTCCTTGGGGGTATCAGCCACGAGCAAGTGCCGCTGGTGCGTAAGTCCGGTTCCCTCAACTCCTGTTGACGTCGTTACAACGGGCAACCCAGCTTGGATTGCATCGATGGTCTTCATCTTCAAGCCAGCACCGCGAAGCACTGGATTGACAAATACAACAGCACTGCCGTACAGGCTTTCAATCTCCTTTGGGTTCTCAATAAGGGTAATATTCCGATAAGGGGCGACAATTCTTTTCAGCACCAAGGCGGATTCTCCAACAGTGTTGCCAGCAACAACAAAATTGTATCCGACAAGATCGCATAACAACTGGTGGACCTGAGACACATACCACTCCACCGCACTCGAATTGTTGGCAAAAGCTAGAGTTCCTATAAAGAGCACCCTGCACCCTTCGAGCGATTGGTGCCTCATAGCGTTGCGATCAACGCGCGGCGGTACGAAAAAGGCTTTCTTGCGATCTGCCGGATGTTTCTTTAGATGCTGTTTCCGCTCATAGTCTGAAATAAACCAAAGCGCGTCGCACTTTGCCATAACTCTAGGACTCAACACCCTGAACTTGGCGGCTTCGGACTGGTAAAACGCTTTGCGCAATACATTTTTACTACTCTTGCTGAGCTCCTGAAAGAAACGCACTTCATCGTTATGCAGTCTCAGTATGCGTTTCTGCGCGCGCAGGCTTGGGTTTTGAAGAATGGAGGCCACATGCTCAGCAACCATAACAACCGCCTTATATTCCTTTGACAAGGCGACGGTCCGCAGAGCAACCCGGCTTTGGACTTGGAATGGCAATGCTGCTACTCCGGATTTGAATCCCCGCTGTCTTAAAACAATGAACAGCTGACCAACCTCTGCTATCAGTGCGCGAATGTCCTCCTCAGGAGGCATTGACTTAACGGTTGCAACAACGTCTACTCGGAAGCCAAGCTTCTTCAACGTCTGGATATGCCACCACATATCGATAGCGGCCCCGTGATTCAGCGGGTAGGGAAAATCATTCGCAACTAAGAGTATCCGTTCCAATCCTTACCTCCGAAAGCTATGCCAAAAAACCATGGGAACCGTAAAAGCGCCGGCAGCTGGAAAATAAGTTGTCATGGCAATTGCAGAACCCAAAATCGCGATACTAACTATTAACTGTCTTGTAATCACAGGCGCTTCAGAACAACAAAAGAGATGCGAATGCGAAAGGAACCCCGAAGTGCATCAACTGGTTGACAAAATTGTTGGTATCACCATTTTTGCAAATATTTGATACTGAAACTTCGTCGAAGTTCGGTAGAAAAAGGCAAAAAGGCTGGACCGTAGACATTGCGCCTGGCAAGTACGCTACCCACCTAGGGCAGAAGCACAACAAACCCACGCCTAAGGGTGTACGCATCACTGTGATCGACGCTCCATGGTAGTGAATCCGTTGCAATGCGCCCAATGGCGCACCACCCATCCATGGACAGTAGTTACAAAATCTATGCGCTCATTAAACTTAGTTCCGAGACTTTCTTCGATGGCTTTAATAACGCCCCTACTGTTATTCCAGCCATGTCCAATGGTTCCATCCAGCCTGCGATAGAAAGACCGCATATTGGTGTCATGGAAGAGGGCTTTGCAGTTGGGGGACAGAAATGGAAACCACGCCTTGATTTCCTCCACGGTGTGCTCATAGAGATGGCTGCTGTCGACAAACAGTACGTCGATGGCCGACTCAATGCTCCGCTGAGAACACCAATCCTGGAAAAGACCGGCAAATTTAATGTCGTCGGATTTGACAAAGTGCCAAAGCGGAGATTTGCCACAAACAGCGCTACAGTCATCGAGATCTACGCTGACCAAAAAAGAACCTGAAATCCTCGCGGCGCGTTCAAGGACGGATCTGCTTTGGCCGCCGCGTACTCCAAGTTCAACAATTAAATGCGGGTGCAAAGCCGAGACTTCAGAAAAAATATTCCCCAGGTAATCGGAAATATCGCTCGGAATCCGCAAAGCCTGTTCTTCAATTTCCTTGAGTTCCGGACAAGAAGGCACGGGCCGGTAAACTGGCCAAATACGCTTATGCAAGGCGTTGTAAAACTTTAAAGGCAGGCGTTTCAATGAGGGCATGATTATCTGATTATAACTAACAACTCCAGATGAAATGTACCCGTAGGCTGTAAGCCAGCCAGAAGTCTGAGAATTGTTCTTCAATCAGGTAATGGCCAAAACAACTCATCGGGCACCTCAGTTCATGCCGCTTCGAACTCATAGCATTTCCGCAGTCTCACCCAGCCGCTCCCGGCAGTGCAGCTCTCCCAGTTTCCGAGTTCGCAATCGCCTTTTTGATTTCGTCAATGCATATCTGCCAGTGGCCATAAGCGATCTTTCTCGTCGGGCAACAATTAAGATCATCGGGCTTAAGGGCAGCGACAACATCAACAAGTACTCTCTTTACTTAACACCTTAGCGGTTGCAGTAAGGTAAATCCCGGTGGTGGCTAAGTGCTGCTGCCAGGAATATAATCTCCCCTCTATGAACGTCCGCCAATTCATTAAGAAAACCGTCGTCGGTTCGCCACTTGAGCCGCTTGCACGCTGGGTCTATCACACCGCAGCCGGAACGAAAGACTACGTTTATAATCGCCAGACACTTGAAGTCATGCGGCGTGTTCTTAAGTGCGATTCCTGCTTTGTCGATGTAGGTGCTCATACAGGTGAAATCCTGCGTCAAGCGGTTGCTCTGGCTCCCGAAGGGAAGCATTGGGCCTTTGAACCGCTCCCACATCTGGCCAAGAATCTCAAAAGCGAATTTCCTTCCGCCAATGTCTTTAACGTTGCACTCTCCGATACCTCTGGCGTGATCGAGTTTGGCCACGATCTTGACATGCCAGGACGCAGCGGGATGAAACGGACTCCGATGGATGCTGGACACAAATTCAAGAAAATAGCCACCCGCACAAAGCCACTCGATAGCCTTATCTCTGGCCGCATAGACATGATTAAGATTGATGTTGAGGGCGCTGAACTACTGGTCTTTCGCGGGGCCAAAGAAACCATTTCCAGAAATAAGCCAGTCATTGTGTTCGAGCACGGACTAGGCGGTGCCGATTCTTATGGGCATACTCCAGAACAGGTATTCGATCTGCTGACTGATTGTGGGATGACGCTCTCCACGATGACGCGCTGGCTTGCTAATGACGCTCCATTGTCTCGCGGTCGATTCTGCGATTATTTCTATGCAGGGAAAGACTTTTACTTTATCGCTATCTCGCAAAGCAGCTAACCACCAAAATGTCGCTGGCTAGCCAAGCCGCGGCTGCTGGCGCTGTGTTGAAATTCCCAATTATGGCGGATGTTGCGGTTCCGTTAGTCTGCTTGCACCGATTGACCGTAGCTGAGGTTGTGGTTTGATCTTCACACCAGCAATTCCAGCCGTTCGTAGATGACGGTAGTATGATCGTTCCATTTGATGCCGTGCCGCCGGTTCCTACGTTGATGGCAAAGGATGCGGTTCCGTTCGAGCCAATAACCGAAGGTGCTGTTCCAAAGCCGGTAACAGTCGGAGCCGTGTCAAAAATAAGCGGATGGTTAGTGGAGCGGTTCACATATTGAGATGCCCGCACGTTAGCAGAGAGGAAAAGATTGCCCCACTCTGAAATTGAATTGCCAAGAGTCCAGTTACCACCTATTGGAAGCAAGCCGCCGGGGGTGTTGAAAGTAAAACCCCCGTCAGTGTTGACATCCATCTTTACGCAAATCCCGCTCGCATCCGAAAAGGAGTAGCTGTTTTGGGCCTGCGGAAGCAGCAAACAGGTGTGCTGTGTTGCTCCGATGGTAACGTCCCGAACAGTGTGGCTGTTGATATTGTTTCCCAGCATTATCAGCTGAATATTTGTAGTACCTGCTCCACCGGGAAAGTGTGTGCAAATTCCACGCGCTCCCACTCCGGTTCCGAGCAGTGTGCTTCCTTGAATATAGTGCCCAAACCCGTCATTGAGGCTTATGTCACAGGTCGAATTGGTTTCAAAATCGCTGTTGGTTACGTGGACATTCGTGTTAACGGCCCCCGCGACCACATTGATCCCGTTGTTGGAATCTGCACATGTTGATGCGATGATATCAACGGTGCGCGAAGTTGATCCTGAGATATTCCAGCAATCTGCGGTCCCTGGATTCGATGAAGCATTTTTGCCGCCGCACAGGTCACCAGTAGATTGCAGAAAGTGGATTTGGCTGTTTACGCCGGAGCTAATGCCATCCTTTAGAACGTAGCAGTGGCTTCCTGATTGATCGACATGCACATTCAGGAAGTTAATCATGAAGGCATTGTCTTTGATGACGAAGCCTGAGCCTTTGGGCTGATTGCACTGAAGGTTCTGAAAGCTGATTGCCCTGACTTGCTGGGCCGTAGTCCCGCCATTGACATTAACGCAGTCGCCTGCCGTCGCACCACCAACGGCCTTGTTACCAATCATGGCAAAGTCTTTAAACGTCACGCCTTCAAGCGAACTACCGGACAGCGAGAGATTAAAGAAGCTACTGCCCGTTGATGTGTTCGTAAGCGACGATCCTGCGACTATATTGGCGTTTGTTCCGGGATCGGAGGGGCCGCCCATTCCCTGACCTTCAATGACTACAGGCTTTTGAATCGTGACTGGCCAGCCAGAAGCAGAGCAGTTGCCCTGCTGGAGAATGATCTTGCCACCTGTAGAAGGAAGGACATCGTATGCTTCCTGCACGCCGCACGTTGTTGAACCGCTGGCAAAATCCGCTGCAAGCCTGATGCTCTCAAGATTCTTGAGAGAAGTTAATCCTGTTACATTTGGCGTTGTGCCTGTCCGCTCTGGGTAAGTCGCTAAGGGCGCGGTCGTTCCCGCGGAAAAAGTTAAAAGCAGGCACCCAGCACAGGAATTTCCAGCGTTATCGAAGAACTGTACCTTGGGGTTCGTAATCGGCGCAACCATGGTTTGCCCGAAAACAGGTGCAAGGCACCCAAGACAGCTGGCGAATAAAAGAATTCTACTGATTTTCATTGGTGTCATTGGAGTAGGCTTGACATGCTTATGTTTCTTGTGGATTCATGTTGGCCACCCGCACACGGAGTCCAACCATAATCTTATTCATTTAGACACCGATCATTGTCGCCCAATAATAATGCGATTCAATTGTAGTGGAAAAGACGCAATGGTCTGATGTAGTCCCGCGCCTATTTTGAGTTGTTTTGGACAAATCTGAAAGCTGCTAAAATTGAATGAATGCGGAGTGGGCCTCTGTGCAAATAAGCGGCACCAAAATTCTGTACGTCTGTCATGATTTTCCCTATCCGCCAATGCACGGAGGATTGCTGGACATGTGGAACCGCATCCAAGAGCTGGTGCAAATCGGTGCACAACTGGATGTGATTGCGACAGTCAAAGAACTTCCCCCGCCAGAAGCCCTGAGGACCGTTGAGGAAAAAGTGCACTCTCTGGCTCTTATTGTGCGCAGACCACTCAAGTCCGGCCTGCTTTCCTTCAAGCCAGTGCAACTTGCGATTCGGACAGGCCTGAGGCACATAGCGCTCGACTCAGAATATGACACCGTTATCATGCAAACGGAATTCACAGCCGAAATATTGCGAAACCCTACGCTGAAAGCAAAATGGACTGCGATTAGGGTGGAAAACGATGAATTTTCTTATCAGCTTGGTACTGCGCGTTCGACAAGATCGTGGAAGGGCAAGCTTTATTTTCTACAGGAAGCGCTGCGTGTGAAACTTTATTCGGCACGGGCATTCTCGCGAGTGAATTCTCTCTGGTTTATTTCTAACGATGAACTGTCTCGATACAAGCAGCACCGAACGCCTGCGGACACTGAAAAGGCACTTTTTCTTCCGAGCGGGGTCGACTTACGGAGGTTGCAGCGGCCTGCTCTAACGGGTAATCGCGTGCTATTCGTCGGTAGTCTTTCGGTTTCGTTCAATCAACAGGCGATTACTTGGTATATCGAAAATGTTCATGCCCGCCTTGCGGACGTGAACGGGTATCATTTGGTAGTTGCGGGCAGCTCGCGCGGCAAGGACATGGGCTGGCTGAACAAAATTACCGCGCATTTTTCCAATATTGACGTGCGTCTCGACGTGCCCGACCTGGAACCGTTATACGATAGCGCCTCCGTCTTCGTTAACCCCATGAAGAACGGCAATGGTGTAAAACTGAAAACCATTGAGGCCGCATTGCACGGTCTTCCCATAGTTTCTACCGATGTCGGAGTCGAAGGAACTGGACTTGAAGCGGGTATTCATTTCACGCTCGCAAATGATCCAAACACTTTTGCTGCAGCGGTGCGGGAGATGCTTTTAGACAAAGGTCAAGCGCGTGCAACAGTGGAGCGGGCTCAGAACTTTCTCGTTGAGTACTATGGCCACGGGCAATATCTGCAACGTCTACTCTCGCCTCCGATTTCTAGTCCAGGATAGTGAGCTTTTTCCGGTTACTGTGAGCTATTTGCGCTTGTATTATGGGACGTGCGCGGCCGAATAAATTCCGACCCGTCTCCTGAATGGCTACACCCAAAAGAATGGCCGTCGCGTATTCGCCGGATACGGAAACATAGCTACAGAAGGCAATCGCAACTGCCATCACGCCCACGAATAGGATGCGCTTCTCGACGCTGAGCCTTTTCAGTAGTCTGATGATGAGCACAATGAACAAGATGACGAATGGCAGCCCGAAACACATAGCCTGATCGAAGAAAAACGTTTTGGTGCCGACATTTGGCGAAACACCTAAGTATTCCGATACTTCGCTGAAGTCCAGGGGCAGCGGCGATAGAGACTGAATGCTACTCATGCTGTCGGGAAGATATTTACTCACGGCAGCTCGATACCCGGAAAAGCCCACTCCAAACGGATGATGCGCAACTATCGCGGTTGCACAGAGGATCATAGATGCCCGGGTTTGAACACTGCCAGATTGGAGAATTCCGGTCTCTGGGAATAGCGTCGGAATTGAAGCTGTAGCGATCAAGGCGAGAGGGACAATTGCGAGGCCCAATACCGGAAGTTGATACCATTTGCGGAATCTCAGCATGGCCAGGATGCCCAGACAAATAAATATAATAAAAATCCCTCCCTTTGAACCGATTGCCAAAAGCAACCCGACAGTGACAAGCAAAAAGAAGGTTTTGCTGATGCGCTTTCGGCTGAAATGAGCACAAAGTAAACCAATGGAGATGGTAGTGACGGACAGAAAACTCGGCTCGCTGGACAATCCGCGCGGGCGGTCAAGGGTTGGTATTATTGTGGAATGAAACGCCGGATTGTCAAAGAACCTTGGCAGGCCGAACGGAGTTGGATGACTGAAACAAAGGCCGAGGACCAGGATGAAAAAGGCAACATAGCAGGCAGATCGAACGGTACCACGCAGCTCGTAGCGCGGAATGAATATAGCCGCAAGGAACAAGGACAGAATCATAAGACTGCCAAGCGATGTGCGTAGTAAATTTTGACCGTAGAAAGTCATCCCAAATTGCATGACGCCGTAAATCGTGAGCATAAATGCATATAATGCGGCAATAGCACCAACTTGCAGAACGCGAAATCTCCCGCAGACAACCCAGGGGGCAAGAGTCAGGAAGATTATGAATAATAACGGAACAGAAGATGGGCTACTCCCTACTATCGCTATTAGTGCTGTTCCCCGCAAGATGAAATCTTGTATCGGACAGAGGGCTATGAAAGTGAAGATAAGCAGCCGTTGCAGAGTGGTATCTAAACTTTCATTGCGAGGGAACATACCGGAACCCAAAGATACTAACACGCCTTTCCTTCCCCTTTGGTTTCTCTACGCAGCAGCGTAACCGCCAGGTCTTTTGCGATGCTTCGCATACCGCTGAACCTGAAGGACGGGCCGTACAACCCCCGCCGGCTTGCTTTAACAATTAACATCAGACGCCCGAGGCGACTACGCTCACCGTAAATCTTCGCCCTTATTTTTGAAGCGCCGGCACCCAACATGAATTTTTTAGCTTCGCGCCGGAATACACTTGATACGCACGGATCCCGGCTGGCATCCGCCATTTGCTTAATCAGGCGCCCATGCATCTGCAAGAATCGGGCAGTCTTTTCATATGCATCCCGACCTACACCCGCGGAAAACATCAGTCTTTGTCCGAGAGTCGGCAGTAAATTAGTAACGTTCGAGCCATGGACGCGATAACGGATGAGAGGCTCGGCAAGGAACCGGATATCACCCATTCCGTTGGCTAAAAAATATGCAATTTCATCGTGACCAAGAAGCTTAAGGTTAAACCTGGCTGCGCATTGTTCGTGCTCTGCCGGCCAGCAGGCCAAGAGCTCCTGAATAACTTCACGGCGCATGACCTCTGCACAGCCAAGACTCCAACGTAGACCAGGCGTCTCATTTCCCTGGCTGACGGTGCATGATTTCCGGATCGCCGGCGAATGGCGGATGGTCTTCAAATCTGAATCAACTTCGAGCATTGAATGAGCGATAAGATACAAAGCGGGCGATTCGAACTCCCGAAGGCAACGCTCAAGTTTATTTTCCATCCAAACGTCGTCCTGATCGCAAAATGCAATGAGGTCGCCTTTGCACTGCGATGCAGCTCGCAAAAAGTTTTCGGCATAGCCTAGCCGGCGTTCATTCACCGAAATCCGAACGGCAAAAGGCGCTGACGCCTGAAATTCTGTCAGAACCTTAAGGGTCTGGTCCGTCGAGCAGTCGTCAGTTACAACGAGTTCGTCCGGTAGATGCCTTTGCCGCGAGAGACTACCAAGCTGGTCGCGCAGAAACTTCTCTCCATTGTATGTTGCCATAGCAATCGAAATAGTTTTGCCGATAGTCATGCTTCGGTGAATGCCTGCTTAGTCCGCGGACCGGGGGTTGGTTCAACAAGAAACATGATCTGGTATGAAAACAATCCCGGCACGATGTTAGCGAGACGCTGCCAAATCGGGCGAAGTCTGCCACTGAACTTTCCGCCAATGATTGGACGAAACCAGACTAAGCAATAGCCTGCTTCAGCGATCAACTGCTTGGCGGATTCCATCGTGAAGAACCGCAGGTGCGTGAAATCCAGTATTCCCGTCGATTCATAGCGAAAGTTCCCGGCTAAGAGCTTAGCGCGGATTGCCCAATGGGCAACATTGGGCAAACAGATCAGCACGCGTCCGCAAGGATTGAGAAGCTCCTGGGTTTGCCGTAACACGGCAACGGGATTATTCAGATGTTCCAGAACATCACCGAAAGTCACTAGATCAAAGCGCTCACCAACGTCATTCACCCATTCCGGGGAATTGAGATTGCATGACAAAACGCGCTGGCAGTTCTGGGTTGCCAATTCCGCAGCTTCCTTATCAACCTCGATTCCGACGACCCGAGCACCGTTAGCGGCAATCTGACACGAAAGGAATCCGGTAGAACACCCGGCCTCAAGGACGCTCTTGTACCCCCGGGCTTCTTCGACAAAGATGCTGTTACGGTCGAAAGCATCCCATTTTGTCGATTGGGCATAACGAATCGCCAAACCTTGGCTGGTATCCAGCGTGTGACTTTTCGTTGGGGCAGACATATTTACTCCTTGAAAGGGATCCTCCAATTTGAGACTTTCACGCTATATTTCCGGCTCATTTACACGCTCGAACTCTGGACTTTCAAAGCTTTACGGCGAAGACGGCGGACGAGGTCGCGCTCGTCGGGGGCCATGCCCATGCAAGCGACCAAGCCAAAGGCCAATAGCGCCAAGAGACAAAACACGGCCCTCTCGATAATAGTATGCGGGAGCGTGGCCGCGGCCAGCACGACCAGACTGGCCGTCAAGCTGACGGCCAGCTTCGTCATAAATCTGGGCTCGTGGCGAAGCATGCGGTCAGCCAAGAAGAAGAGCACGACAGTATCCAAAACGACCCGGGCGGTAAAGGCGATGGCCGCGCCCTCAATGCCCAGCCGCCGGGTAAGCATCCATACGGCCCCAATGTATAACGGCAGTTCCAACATATGCAGTTTGGCGGTAAGACTGGGCCGGCCGGCCCCCTGTATGAGGACGAAGGGAACGTTGGCCAAAGCGTTGATGAAGAAGCCGGTGGCGAGCCATCGCAATACCGACTGGCTATGGGAGGCGAAAACTGGGCCAAGCCAGAGGCGCAGTCCGTCAGGTGCAAACGTGACCGTAACCAGGATGACGGGAAACATCGCCAGAAAAATATACTTGACGCCCCGGGCAGACAGCAGCGCCGCCCGCTCGCGATTGGTGGACAGGCTGGCAGCAAAAGCGGGGAACAAGACGCCCGTCACTGCCGCAGGAATGAACGAGAGGCGGCCCACCAGGTCAAAAGGCGTTGTGTAATAAGCTACGGCACCAACGGAGAGCAGCGCGCCGATTAGAAAGCGGTCGGCGTAAACCATGAGCGGGCCTAAGACGTTGCTGACGGTCATCCAGCCGCCGAATTTAATTAATGGCGCCACCACGGAGCAGCGCATTGCCATGTTATGGCGCAACGCCGGCAGGGCATGAAAACAGGCCAGAAGATGCGCCAGGGCGCCGAGGAGGCGTCCGATCATGAGAACGACGATGATCGGGACCAGGCTGTGGGAAAATGGGAGCACGAAAAGCGGTCCGGCAAAGGAAAAAATGCTGGTCGGAATGCGGATAAAATTCAGAACACGAAAACGTTGTTGCGCTTCCAGAATGCCCCGCAGTCCGGAAGTGACCGTAACCAGAGGAATCGACGCGGCCAGAAGCTGGAAGCTGCGCAGCGTCTCAAGCTGCAATGCCGGCGGCACCTTGAGCGCCCGATAGACCAGCCATGGGGCTATCCCCAGCGTGATAAGGCCGCCGAGGACGCCGAGCGCCAACATAAGAGCGAGCGAAGTCCAGGCCAGCGGAGGGATGGAGGCTTCGTCGTTGCCGCCGATTTTGTCCGCTACGAGCTTGGTCAGAGCACGGCCCATGCCGAGATCGAAGAGGCTGAAGTAGCCAATCACAATCCATGCCAGCGAAAGCACGCCAACGCGGTCAACGCCCAGCGAACGCACTAGTGGCGGAATTGCCACCACGCCGACGGTCATTGGCAAAAGCTGGCCGAGCAGGTTCCAGATAGTATTCCGGGCGAGCAGGCATCCGCTCGTCAGGTTCGGTGCCGGCCCCGTTCTCGCCGTCTGAAATTTCGGCTTTTCAAAGCCCCGCTGCCCCTCCAGCGTTGCCGAATTTTCCGTGTACGTACTCATTGGGGTACCTCGAGTAGAAAGCATTTCTGGCAAAGTTGAGAATGCTTCGCCATACACCTCGGCATTCCGCAACCGTTCTCCTTGCGTATCTTTGGGCGACAGCTGAGGCCCACCGCCGCAAGGCCAGTCAATATTAATATCCGGGTCGTCCCAGCGAATCGTGCGTTCAAACTGCGGCGCGTAATAATCCGTTGCTTTATAAAGCACTTCGGCCCACTCGGAAAGAACAAGAAAGCCATGTGCAAATCCCGGAGGCACCCAAAGCATGTTTTTGTTTTGCTCTGACAGGATCTCTCCCACCCATTTCCCGAATGTCGCCGATTCGCGCCGCAGATCGACGGCTACATCAAAGATTTCCCCTGAGACGACTCTCACCAGCTTCCCCTGTGATTGGCGAAGCTGATAATGCAGGCCTCGCAGGACGTTCTTGCACGAACGCGAGTGATTGTCCTGGACAAAATGAAGGGCAATATCGTTACTGAGCAGCGCCTTCTCATTGTAGCTCTCAAAGAAAAAGCCACGATCATCGCTGAACACTCTGGGTTTGACCAGCAGCACACCTTCGAGTTTTGTCTTTGCGGCTTGCACGTTATGTCCTCAAAAAGCCGGCTGCTCGAGCAGCCCTCGCAGGTACTGGCCGTACCCGCTCTTGCCCAGCGCGCCCGCTAATGCTTCGAGTTCATCTGTGCTAATGAATCCCAGCCGGAACGCTATCTCTTCCGGGCACGCTACTTTCAAGCCTTGCCGCTTCTCGATGGTCTGGATAAACGATGCCGCCTCAATTAGAGAATCATGTGTCCCTGTGTCCAGCCAGGCCATACCCCGCCCCAAAATTTCAGCGTACAGGCGCCCCTTCTCCAGATACCGGCGATTGACATCGGTAATTTCCAGCTCACCGCGCGCCGAGGGCCTGATCGTTGCGGCTATGTCGACAACTTCTTCGTCATAGAAATAAAGCCCCGTCACAGCAAACCGTGATTTGGGCGCGTTGGGCTTTTCCTCGATGCTCACTGCTTTGCCTGCCCTGTCGAATTCGATGACTCCGTAACGTTCCGGATCCGTCACCTGATACGCCAGAACCGTGGCGCCTGAGGACCGTTCAGAAGCATGTAGCAGCGTCTTTGACAGGTCGTGGCCGTAAAAAATGTTGTCTCCGAGGATGAGGGCGCTGGGATGGCCCTGCACAAACTGCTTGCCGATGATGAACGCCTGTGCCAGGCCGTCCGGCGAAGGCTGCACCGCGTAGGAAAGGCTGATGCCCCACTTCATGCCGTCTCCCAAGAGGTCCTTGAAGCGCGGCGTGTCACAAGGAGTTGAGATCACCAATATATTTCTGATCCCGGCGAGCATGAAGACGCTCAAGGGATAATAGATCATCGGCTTGTCATACACTGGCAGGAGCTGCTTCGATATGGTCTGGGTCACGGGATAAAGACGTGTCCCCGAGCCGCCCGCCAGAATGATCCCCTTACGCTCGTTAGCGGCCATTCGTCATAGCCTGCCTTGATTCGCTCTTGTAATTCAGGTCTATCCATTTGCGGTAGGAGCCTGATGTTACTTCGCTGACCCAATCTGGATTGCCGAGATACCAGCGCACCGTTTTGCTCAGCCCGCTGGAGAAGCTCTCCGTCGGGCACCAGCCCAGTTCCTGGCGTATCTTGCGGATGTCGATCGCGTAACGCTTATCGTGGCCTGGCCGGTCTTTTACAAATTCGATGAGTGCTTCGTAGTCAGCGCCCGGTCGCAAATCCGCCAACACCGCGCAGATCCCTTTGACCACGTCAAGATTCGTTTGTTCGCTTTCGCCGCCGATGTTATACGTATGGCCAACTTTTCCGTGGTTCAACACCGTGCGGACGGCTTCGCAATGGTCCGCCACATAAATCCAGTCTCGAACATTCTGGCCATCTCCGTAAACGGGCAGGCGCAATCCGGAAATAGCATTGTGAATCATCAGGGGGATAAGCTTCTCAGGAAATTGATAAGGGCCGTAGTTGTTCGAGCAGTTGGTGGTCAGAGTGGGTAAATCATAGGTGTGATGAAAAGCCCTCACCAGATGATCGGCCGAGGCCTTCGAGGCGGAATACGGACTGTTCGGCGCGTACGCCGTCGTCTCGCAAAACGCCGGGGCTTCCTTAGAGAGAGAGCCGTAAACTTCATCGGTGGAAATGTGGAGGAAACGAAAATTGCGCTTCTTTTCTCGTTCCAGTCCGCTCCAGTAATGCCGAACCTCCTGCAAAAGGTTGAAGGTGCCGACCACGTTGGTTTGAATAAACTCTTCCGCGCCGTGAATGGAGCGGTCAACATGGCTTTCTGCCGCGAAATGGACAACAGCATCTGGCTGATAGGACTCAAGTAATCCTGAAACCAGGTCCCGATCGTTAATGTCTCCTTGGACAAAACTGTGACGCTCATGGGCGCTGACAGAGCGGAGGTTGGATAGGTTCCCTGCATAGGTCAGCTTATCAAGATTGATGACGGAAGAAGCCTCGCTGCCCAACCAGTGCAGAATGAAGTTCGACCCAATAAAGCCCGCTCCGCCTGTGACCAGGATTTGTTTCACTCATCGACTCCTACAACTTGAGAAATCCACCGCCCGCTGAAGTTCGCAGCTTTTGTGAGCAGGTTCCAGCAACACTCAATTCTACCTTGCCGGACTATCCGCGTGGATCAGTCAAAAGCCCCATATTGTTTGAGGAAATGCGGTATCGGGGATTAAGCGTAATCCCAATTAGTTTTCATTAGTGGGATCGGATCCGCCACTCATCTCATATCTCTAGCGACTCGCACCATGCACCAATGTTTAACCAACAAGTTGTTACCCTACGGGAAAAGCACCTTCGCTGCCGCAGCTCCGATTATAAAAGTGCTGATGATCTGGGTCCAATCCTTGAACCCTCTCAATACCACACCTTTGTCGAGTTTCTCCGGAACCACAATCGTATCCCCCGGCATCAACCTCGCCTCGCTAAAGCTCTTGAGAAACAGCCCCTTATGTCCCTGGCCGCCTGAGGTGGTTCCATCTGCCCGGATGACGAACAGGTGAGATTTGTCGCCGTTGCGCGTGGGACCACCCGAGACCCGTAAATAGTCACCCACGGTCTTGTCCGGCTTGAAGATAAAGGAATTGCTGTTGTACACCGAACCGATCACGTTGACCGTTGCGGGGCGGAAAGGCACCAGCAGCCGGTCGCCATCTTCCAGGGGCAGGTCGGGGATTGCGTCTAAATCGCTGGCAGTTGGCTTTAGCTCGAGCACGATCCGGCCTGTCGCCTTAAGCTGACGCAGCTTGTCGAGCAGCCGCCGCTGGCCTTCCAGGGTTTGCCGTTCGGTAAGCGCTTCTTCCCCGCTCAAGTTCCTCTGCGAGCTGGCACTGCGATCTATCGATTTTTCCAGCTCATTGGTGTACTCGTCCAGCCGCTTCTGCTGGTCTTCCTTGGCCGACTCGCGAGTGAATTCCGCTCCATACAGATAGGCTTGTGGGCTAAGTCCGCCCACCCTGGCGATCAGATGACGCAATGTCTCCGCAGGCTCAACCTGGTAAACGCCTGCAGTGCGGAACTCTCCTTCCAGGCGCACGAATTTGGTCTGCTGGGCCGCCGGTACCTGCATGTCATTTTGGGAGAAGATCGTGATCACATCGCCTGGCTGGAGAGCCACGTTCTGGGCTTCTTCGCCGTTGATGGCCTTGCCCAGGTTAAACGGAACCAGCCTGGTGCTGAGATCTTCGGGATTCATTCTCTGGACGACCGCATACTCCCAGTTGATCTCCGCCGCGGAACGCTTGACTTCGTTCTTTAATTCTTCCTGCTTGATGCGCTGCGCCTCTGTCCGGCCTACCCGACTGGATAGGTCCTCTGTACCGAGCGTCCGGCGTTGATCTCCTGTATTGTCACGGTTATTGCCAGATGACGATGGGTACGGTGCCGGCTTTTGGTTCTGTCCGTTGGCCTGGTCCGGGGTCGCGGATCGATCGCGCTCTTGCAGTTCGCGTTGCTTCTCTTGCCGCTCCTGCTCCACTTCGTCGCGCGACTGAAAGCTCAAACTCTCTGGGTCAACGCCTAGTTTGTTTTGGCGCTTCCAGAACTCTTGCGTAACCAGGAATTCCCGGCTGGGAATTAGGTCTTTGACGCGCATGCCCTGGCGCCAGGGATATCGTCCCGGAACAGCTACGTTTCCTCGCAACGTGATGGCGTTATCGTATTTGGGAGAGATATGCAGAAAGCGCACGATGTCGCCATCCTTCAACTCGGTCTTTAGTCCCGTCGTATTGAGCTCGAATTCCGCGGTACGACGTGTCTGACGGTCGTCAATACGATCGACAAAGGCCTTTTGGCCTGACGCGGTGGTCGTGAGTCCTCCCGCATACCGTAGCACTTCGCTTAAATTGTCATGCTCTTTCAACTCGTAAATCGACGGCACATTGACGCTGCCGGCAAGCGCCACCAGCTGGCCCACCGGGGGAACGTAAATTACATCGCCAGGAAGCAGCTGAGCGTCTTTAGTCTTGTCCCCAGATGCAAGCAGATCATAAAGGTCAAATCGAGTTATTTCCTTGCCATGGCGCTTCAGACTGATTTGCCGCATGGAGCCCCGATTCGACGGTCCTCCGGAGGCGAAAAGTGCGTTGACCAGAGTGCTGAGTGAGCTGACGGTATAGGAACCGGGCCGCTTCACCTGCCCTACAACCAGAACCTGGATAGATCGCAACTGCCCCATGGTCACGTTTAGTTCAAAATTCTTAAACACACGGCCGATACTCCGCGTCAGCGCGCCATTCAGTTCGTCATACCGTAAACCAGAAACGCTAATGGCTCCGATCTTCGGTATATAGATCGTCCCAGTACGGTCCACGACCGCGCGATAATTGATGTCAATCTGTCCCCAGGCGCGAATCAACAGTTCGTCGCCGGGCCCAATCAAGTAGTCCGGAGTAACCGGAACGCGGTCCAAAGGTGCGAATGTGGAAGGAACATTGCGAAATAGGTTTTGACCGAAGATCTCTAAGCGATAACCCAGCGCGGCAGCCACAAAATGCTGGAACTCAATGTCGGGCTCATGGAGATTATAGGGATTTTCTAATGTTGCGCGCCGGTCCTCCCTGATTAGATCACCCTGGCCTTGATTTTCCTGAGCCTGCCGGTCTATCCGGCCCTGCTGCTGTTGTTCAGCCGGCGTATTAGTAATCTGGATACCTTGGGTTGGGCGCTCCGCAGGCATGGTCGTGCGGTCGCTCTGAGCAGCAGCGGTCGCAAGCATAAACATGCAAAAAGAAATGTAAGGAAATATGGCTCGTAACACAGTTTTTCTCTATCGCTCAACCGCCATTCGCGTCAAATAATTATGCCGAGGGCTTGATTTTTCAATATAAACCACGGCCAGGCCTTTAGCGGCTAGGCACAAGCACTTAAGGAATGTCTTAACTTGTACTGAGCTCGGAAAACTATACAGCAGAATACTACAATTCGCATAGCGGTCGGCACCTCCGGCATCACCCGGTTTTGGGTCCCACCGCCTACATTCGCCAGAATTGCGGCTCGGGAAAGAAACCGTGGTGTTGAGGTTTCCCCTGTAACACTCTTCCCGCAGTTTGAGCTCCGTGGCAATACGGCGAACCGCAGCCATTTGTATCTTGCTTGGCCAATTCTTTATCGAGAAGGGCTTGAGGATTGAATCGATTGATGAAGCATTCGTGGATGCCTAACGGCCGGACCCACTGCCTCATGTCGTGTCGCGACACAAATAGCATAAGCCAGATGAAGAGTGGTCAAGCGCATGAAGATTCTTCGAAGGAATAGCCCCTTTAACATCACCTTGACTTTGCCTAAATATGGGTAGATCTTCCAAACCTAAATAAAAACCTATTTCCAAGTTGCTGCTCATTGTGTAGTATTAGCTCGCTCAATCCAGATAGAAACAATTTAATTGATCGAGGCAAGAGACTCGGCTTAGGCGTTCTATGTTGATGTATTTGGCGTTGCTCATCATTTCAGCGGCCATGGCGGCAGGTCTGACGAAAATTGTCAGGGATCGTGCTAACCAGATGGGGTTCGCGTTTGCCCCAACGTCGGCACGCCACATACACGCAGTTCCGGTTCCTCGACTGGGTGGTGTAGCAATCTTCTTTACGTTCCTAATCATTTCTTTACTGTACTGGTTTGCTGCAAAGCTCGGGTTGATCCATGCCCCGCAGAACTACTCTCTCCTGTATATCCTTATCCCAGCGAGCGGCCTCTTTCTGGTTGGATTGCTTGATGATCTGCGCGGTATGAGCGCGAAGTTGAAGCTGACAGCGCAGGTGGTCGGGGGGGGTGTTCTCTACTTCAGCGGATTTCGACTGGCCTGCCTGCACAGTCTGGGGAGCAATCACTATGTAGGCGCAGCAGTCTGCTTTGCCTTGACCGTGGGCTTTGTTGTGCTGGTCTGCAATGCCATTAACCTGATTGACGGGCTAGATGGACTGGCCGCTGGAGCGGCCTTGTTTTCCATGGTCACGATCTTTACTTTTGCCTTGGTGAATGGACAACACGGATCAGCACTGGCGGTAACCATTCTGGCCGGCGCGAATCTGGGTTTTCTGGTCTTTAATTTTAACCCAGCATCCATTTTTCTCGGCGACGCAGGCAGCCTGTTCATTGGGTTCATGCTGAGCGGGCTGGTGATGTCTGAATCGGGGCAGCAGTCCAATCCTTTGTATTCCATCCTCGTACCGGTTATTTCTCTGGCGTTGCCATTAACCGACTTGGCGCTCACGATCGTGCGACGCTACCTCTCCGGACATTCCATTTTTGGCGCAGATCGCGAGCACATCCACCACAAACTTCTGGAATTGGGCCTAAGCCACCGCCAGGTTGTTGCGGTCCTCTATGGCGTTTCTGCTTTATGCGCAGTGTTGAGCCTTACCTTTCTCTACCCTTCCCGGCTGATCGCGGTCCCCGTGGTAGCGATCATGGTTTTGGCTGTCTTTTTCGGCATTCGCCGCCTGAACTACCAGGAATTTGGGGAACTGGAGAGGTTTGCCTTGCGATTGCGGCAGCAAAAAAGCGTTGCAGCCTCCAACATTGCCGTGCTCAAAGCGGCCCACCGGCTGGATGAAGCCGATGGCGCGCCGGCGATTATTGCGGTACTGGAACATTGTCTGCGCGCGGAATTTGAAAGCTTCAGCATCATGCTTGATCCAGGGCATTGGCTGACGCTCGGTGATGAGCCGACCAGAGTGCTTGAGAAATCGTGGTCGGGGCAAGGCCAGAAGGACAAACTGGTGCTTACCATGGATCTCTCAACACCCCGCTATGGAAGGATCGGACGCGTTTCTCTGGTGCACAACTCCAGCAAGCGGCTTCTGGCCGACTCGAGCCTCTTGCAAGGGCAGTTTCGGCGGTCCTTAGGTTGTGCACTGGAGCAGTGCGTTATTACTACCTCCGAAGAGTTTGCCGGAGATAGAGCGATGGCTCACCACGCCTGAGTAATGAATTATTTGGCCTTGGATATTTTGAGTCTGGCGTATATACGGCCGCCCTTGTGGGATAGTCAACTGGCGGACGTAATAAAGAGTTTTAAACACAGCCAATAATTGTGTTTCTGTGAGGGTTTATGAAGACCGGCGATTCAGAAGCAATTTCGCACATCTGGCAGTTAGCGCACTTGAAACACTACTTCGGTCGCGACCTTGCAATCAAGAGCATTGACTCGGGTCATACGCCATCAATCGTTGACCAAAGAACCGCTGCCCCGAGCTGCGGCGCTTTTACCCCGAAGCGTCCCTCAGTCACTGAAGTTTGCTCTAAGCCCGTAATTCGGCTGTCGTCCTGATAGAGTGGGCCTTTTGGCGGCCAATAATCGGTGGCCTTCTTGATGACGAGTCCACTCCGCCGTGATCATGGCGCCTCTTCCGCCCTTAGTTGTAGTGCATGTTCTGGGTAATCAGACCAGAAATACCATTGGATCCACCCAACTGGCCGTCCACGATTTTCGCGCACGAAAACGTGCGTGGGCTCGGCACCATCAAGCCTTGGGCCGTATTTCGCTTCAAGACTTCGCCAGATCGAGGCGCTCATTCCACGACGTAGCCACGTGGGGCGGGAGCCATTCTTGAAGTAGAGGAAAGTCAGATCGGCTAAGTGGTCGGAATGAAATGGAAGCGTGCATCAAAGTGTTGGGTTTCGAAGTGTGATTTCTGCCGCCATCTGAACCAATTTGGTTATAGTTTGCAATGCTGCGAGCAAAAGTAATTTCTAAGCACGGAATGCCCTTTGCCTATTCCCACCGTTCTCAAAAGCAAGAACGGCTTTTACAGAACCCACACTCGTGACTGCAGGGGGTGCTGGGCGGTCCACCCACAGCGTTTGGTGCGAATGCTTCTCGTGTGGATTGGTCTTGGACCGTTTACAGGAACTCACCTGAACCGGGGTTGCTCCCAGCTTTGAATCAGTGCGATCGTTACAATTCAAGCGGATAGCACACGAAATGAAAGCCAGTGGTGCAAGCCGCAGATGGACAGAGGCTGCTCACACTTCGCATTCTGGATCAACCAACACCGACGGCGTCTTCTACATCAAATCAAATAACAGAAACCAGGTAGCCTAAGCGGGTTGGGTGACCCCAAACGAAGAGCAGCTTCGACTGCGCGAATACGAGAGTACCGCCGCATCCAATGCGGATTACCCAGTCCTCAGGCATCCGAAGGTGGGAGGCACACGGATGGCAGTCCAACAAGCTATCAACATTGCTAAAGAATCCATACAAAAGACGACGGAGTGGTTTGCCCTAACGGTACTACTCTGGATTGAGAAAACGCCATCCGACAGAACACCCCCACCACAGCAGTGGCCAAACAGCAACCGTGGCGGCGGGAATACTCAGAAATACCAGCAAACTGCTCACGCCGCAGTTCCGGCTGCAAGACAATGACCAGCTAGCGTCAATAAGCTCGCCGTCGGTTGAACTAAAAGCTAAAAAAGGTTAAATAGCGGCCTCGTAGTTGTTTTCGCCATTTATTGCTGCAGGACCATCCCTCCCATTTTTGATGGCGTACCACGGTCGTCAAAAACTTGCTCATTTGCTTTCTTGCAATCCTCGGGCTTTACATCGGAATCTCGGTACATGTCTGCGGATTGCGATCCACCGGGAGAACCGTGATCCGGTGGACCTTTACAAAAGGCCTGAGCATTTGCTTCTCCTCGGCCAGCTTGATTCTTTCAGCAGGCGTGGCTCCTAACGTACTCGCCGATTACCGAATCTGGATCAGGGTTTTTATCAACTCACGGGCTTTCTGCTTCGTCGGCTTTTCATCCGAATCGAATTTTCCCTCAGTGAGGTCATCTGAAACAGAATGGCAATACGAACAACGAACGCTGAAAGTGATTGAAAACTGCTTCATAACCCCGACGAGATCACGCTTTGAAATGTCTTTTGGAAGAACCTGCAGATTCAAGAAAGAGCTGGGAATAGGATTGTCTTTTGGACGAGCCTGCACCGCACTTTCGTTAGTGCTGCTTTCAATGGCTGTTGCAGTTTTCTGTATCAGGACGATCCCCAGAATCGCCAGTAATAAAAAGCACTCAATTCGCAATAAGCGGCTCATGATTTCTCCGGCGCAGTAATAAACCCATCTGTGCTTGCATTTTACGCTCGGATCGGGACTAAGAAGCGCGGTCACTTCTGCAGGTAGCTCGTTTTCAAACAAAGCTCAACGCAGTGGCAACAGTGCAAGCTTTCTTGTGCACATTTCTTTACTGGTCAGCCCGTTCCCGCTTCGTCAGGTCAGTCTTGGTCGTGTGAAATAGTTTATTCGTGTGTGCCTGCATGACTTCTGATTAATTAGACCGATTATTTCCCTGCACAGGCTCAATCTTCGTCACGCGCAAATTGAACGAACTGCATGCTTTGTCCAGTTTTACCGGGTCGTTCTGTGGAGGCTAGCGGCTACCGTGCAGTGCTGGTCCCACTCACCAGAGTCACGGGCTTGGTGTTGTCATCCGGCACGCGATCAATGAGCAAAGCAAATAGAGCCACACCAGCTTTTTCCGGCAGCGAATCGGTCACAAAGGTAAACTTTGAGTCTTTCTGGGTGATGTGGACGCGCTCGCGATATAACGTGTCACCGTACTGCTTGCCCTTCGCGGGCTTGGCGAATGCCCCAATATCGATATAGTCGTTGACGGGGACTTCCGTTTCATTCCCTTGGGGATCGGCTTTGTACTTGCGGGCTTCAACGTTCACAGTGACATTGTATTTGCCGCCGGCACGCTTCTGGGCAGTAGCTTCCAATGTCCGGTTCGAGAAGATGGTGATGTCTTCAAACAGATCCTTAATCAGATATTGCAGCTGCGGTGGAGTCTGCTCGCGTAATGCATCTTCAAGCGCGTAGGAGGTTGGATACGGCGGGGGCTGATAGGCATACTGCTGTACCACCTTGCGCACGGCGCGATTGACGGCGTCTTCGCCAATCATCTCTTTCATATAGTAGAGCACAGCGCTGCCCTTGCGGTAATGTATGTAACCCTGGTTTGCCTCCACGGTAAGAAGCGGGCGCTCTTTCAGCCGTTCCCGTCCTCTTGATCGCAGGTAATTGTCAGTTTCATAACTGAGAAACTTGCGCATCATATCGCGGCCACATTCCTTTTCCATGACCATCAGCGCGGAGTACTGCGCCAGCGTTTCCGAAAGCAACGTTGCGCCTTCCATGTACGCGCCTATCACTTGATGCGCCCACCATTGATGGCCCATCTCATGAGCGACCACATAAAAAACAAAGTCAATGTCGTCGGGCTTATTGAGGTTGGCAATGAAACCAATGCGCTCGGAATACGGCATAGTCCCGGGAAATGCTTGCGCAAAGCTGGCGACACGCGGGAACTCGATAATCCTCGCCTCTTTGTGAGCATAAGGGCGGAAGTTCCTGGTGTAATAATCAAGCGACTTTTTCATCGCGTTCATCATCCGCGGCACATTCCATGGATGCTCTTTCAGGTAATAGACCTCGAGCTTGATGCCATTCCAGTCTTCGCGCGCCACCTCGTAACTTGCCGACATGAAGGAATAAAAGTTCAAGGAAGAGTGGTCGAGTTTGTAACGGAAATAACGCCTGCCGTTCTCCTGCCACTCACGCTCGAGCGAGCCTGGCGCAATGGCAATCTGGTCAGGCGTGGTGCTGACGACGCTGTCAACGTCAACCCAGTCGGCGTGCCCGAGAAGGTAGTTGTCGCGGCAATCGTCTGTGCAGTTGCGTTCCAACACCGGCATCAGGTCGACCTCTTTAAGGCCGTACTTGCGGCGCGTGACTGCGTCTTCGAGCTGGCGCTGGGGATCGTAGCCAATCACCGGCGCCACGGTGTTGTTGAAAAACGTACCGTTCTGCATGATTTCAACGTTGCTTAGCTCGTTTTCAAAACCCCGGTTTTTACTTTCAACTCTGAACGCTATTGTCCGGTTTTCGCCCGGCTGCAACGGAGAATTGAAGCGGTAGATGCGGTAAAAAAGGCGCTCGTCGTTTTTCTCCAGGACGGCGCCCGGAATTTGGATATCGACGTTGTAATTGCGGTCGATTGAGAAATGGAGCTCGTTCAGAGGCGTCTTGTAAGGATTGTAGATGACCTCTTCCCCGCGCATTCTTATGGTTCGGTGCGCCGGAAAAATATCGATGGCGTACTTCACACTGCGTACACGAGGCTGCACCTGCGTTTCGAAATGCTTATAGGTTTTCTCATAGTCGGCTTGTCGCCGCTCGATATCTTTGGAACCAGCCAGCCGGTTCAACAGTTCAGTGTTGTAGTAAATCCACGCGCCCGTGGCGGCGAAGCCGAGCAGGCAAACAGCGGCAGCCCATCGCCAGCCGCGGTTGAACCGGAGTCGTGCGATATGAATGCGATCTTTCCAGCGGTCCTGTTTCCCGCGCGGCCAGAACATCACCGCCGCAATGGTCAGCAAGGCGCTGAAGAACAGCCAGTAGATGGTGAACCAGTTCCATGCTGAGCGGTACGGCACGTCCCCAAAAAAGTCGGAATAAGTGACATTGGGCCGGGCCGGGAACTGCACCAGCAGCGTTGCCACGTTCAACGGTCGCCACGCAAAGGCATTAGCCGCAAGGAACGCAACATACGCAAAGTAGCCCACGTACTTGTTCGGCGCGAGCGCATGAATGAAGAAGGCCAGCACGGCCAGGAATACAAAGAATGACAGATCGCGAACCAGCAGATCATCAAGATACAGGCCGAACTGAAAGCGATGGTAGCCGTGCCATGCCTGCACAGCAACCCCGCTCAATAGAGCAAGGACCTGGATCAGCATAACCATCGCCACCAAGGTGGCGATGCGGGCGGCATAGGAAATCCACTCGGGCGTGGGGGCCGAGTCAACAATCTCGTCCATGCGCTGGTCGCGGTCCTTCCACACCAGTACACCGGCGTAGTAGGTGATTACGATCACCACGAAGAGGTAGAACGTCCCGCGGATCAGATCCACCACCCAATAGGTTACGGGCAAAGTTTGATTACCGTACCCTTCACTGGCGCTGAAGGCCAAACTGGGAATGCAGTTGGCAAGAGCCGCGATCATGATCACGATGAAGAAAGTGCTGCGTAACATACCGAGCATGTGGATGCGGAGCGGGGCGACGAATTTCGCGAATGGCGCCTCATGTAAATGGACCGCGGGCACTGGAGCGGCAACGGCGACGGGAGCCGCTTGCGATTCCGGCTCAACCGGCCTGCTTTTGCGGCGCTTTTCAGCGAAATCGAACTTGAAGCAGGCGAAGATGAAGATCGCCAGTGCCGCCCCGATCCATATGAGACGGTTCCACAGCAAAACCCCTTCAAAACCCGGCGCGACCGAGTTCTTCTCCGCGACGGTCCAGTACTTTGGTGAACAGTCCGAAAGTTCGTATCCCAAAAGGATCAAGCAGGGCCGCAGCTTGTTCATGGCGAATGTCCTGCACTAGGGAATCCCCGATGATGTAGCCCACCAGCACCACTAAGGCCCCCACAAATGAGATGATCTCATTGCGCGCGAGCACCGCAATGGCAAACAGCAGCGCTGCCATGAAAAACGCGTTCGGTATGGCGAAGAGGTAGATTGCCTTCAGGTGCGCTGTCCAAATCACCGGTCCCCAGCGTTCGGGATCAACCCATGGCATGTACTTGGCCAGCAGAATACCCAGGGAGACGCCAAGCATCGGGATAACGGAGACCAGCGTTGCGCCGGCAAAGCGGCCCATCAGGAAATCAAGTTTTTTTAGTCTTGTAGAAAAGATAATCTGGCTGGTGTTGTAGTGAAAATCGCGGATGGCAGCCGAGTTCACAAACGCCGTCGCCATCAGCAAGGTGAGCAGTCCCATGAAAGCGTAATAATTCGCGATGACAAAAGCCGCGTTGTGATAGGTGTTACTCAGCACAAAGCCGAGAGTGATGTTGTCCGTGCTGACTGCAAGAAACACCGCGAGCGCAATAAGTAGGAAGAAGATCCACAACATCCAGGAACGGAGCCAGTATCGAATCTCAAAAAGAGTGATCTGCCAGAACATAGCGGCTCCTTATTTCCAGTTGCGGATCTTGGCAAAGAAAACGTCTTCAAGGTCAGGCTGGCTGGGCACAAAACCATCGCCTGGAGCCTCCTCGCCGAAGACATGAAGGAATGGCCGCCCGCCGACCAGTTTATTCGATACCACACGGAAGGACTTCTCGTATTGCGCCAGTTCGATCTTAGCGATTGAGCGCTTCCATATCCGGCCATTCAGTTCGGAGATGGCGGCCTGAGGATCGCCTTCGTACAAGACCTTGCCCTCATGGATGATGGCCATATCAGTGCACAAGTCCGTCACGTCTTCCACAATGTGGGTCGAGAGGATCACAACCACCTGTTCCCCGACTTCGGCGAGAAGGTTGTAGAAACGGTTGCGTTCTCCCGGATCAAGTCCCGCAGTCGGCTCGTCCACGATAAGAAGTTGCGGGTTGCCGATCAGTGCCTGCGCAATGCCAAAGCGTTGCCGCATGCCGCCGGAGAAGCCGGTCAACGCCTTCTTGCGAACTTCGTACAGATTGCAGCGCTGCAGCATGGCAGCGACAACGTCCTTGCGTTCACGTGAGTTAGTAATTCCCTTCAACAGCGCCAAATGGCTGAGCATGTCCTGGGCAGAGATTCGTGGATAGACGCCGAATTCCTGCGGCAGATACCCGAGGCGCTGGCGAACTTCATCTTTCTGCCTGAGAACGTCGATCTCGTTAAGGAAAATGCTGCCACTGTCTGGCTCCTGCAGGGTTGCAAGGGTCCGCATCAGCGTAGATTTGCCAGCTCCATTCGGACCTAGAAGGCCATACATGCCGAGCGGGATCGTCAGCGATATGTCATCGAGGGCTTTGACTCCATTCTTATAAGTCTTGGAAAGATTCCTGATTTTCAATTCCATGCCCATGCCTCTTATTACGCTAGAAAAATCGATAAGTTCCTGACATCTTTGGTACTGGTATGAGGAGTTTCAGCAAGGCTTGAGGCGAGCTCAACTGGACCGGCCACAAGAATCGTGAGGGTAAAAATTGAGAATGCGAACCGCCGAGTTTGAAGACCGGCGGAATTAGAGCAAACGCGGGCTTTACGCGCCTGCTTTAGAAGTAAAAAGATTGCGTAGGCACAATCGTCATAACTTTCAGTTTGATTGTGGCTTTGGAACATACCTTGAAATTTTCTTTTCCCATTCCAATGTCACACTTAATGATGGGGAACTAACGTCCCAAAATGTCGAGCCTTCTGTCCAGAGTACACTCTGAAGTTCCTCTTTTGGCTCGTTCTGCATGAATACCGCTAAGATTCTTTCGCCGACTGTTTTCCCGTTGTCGTCTTTGAGAGATTGGCGGTCGACAATTTTGTTTGCCGCTTTGACTGCGTGGTTCAGTTCTTCTATAGCCTCGGCATCTGAACTGAAATCGCCGTGAACGATCGTAACCGTTTTGCCATCTTTTTTTGTGTACGACCTCAAAGAGAGAGATGACCCATCGTGTGCCCCAAGCTCGCCCATTGCAGTCATCTTCCATTTCTGTTCCTGCTTACTCGGTGATCCGTTGGTTGTGTCTTTGTCATGCGATTGGGCAGTCCCATAATCTAAACACGTAATTGCAACTGCAACGATTGCAAATCGAATTGACAAATCTTTCATGCTAGAGGATAACAAGCGTCGCTCCTATGGGCCTTCTCAGGTCGATTTTAATTTACTCGAGGACCATTCCCTGACTTCAAATTGTAGCAGTCTCTTAGCCCCGTGCCGGGCTCGCTGTTATTCGGACTGTTAGGAGTGTTATTTATTTCCTCGGGAAACTGATCTGTAATAATCCCTAAGGAGTTGCCAAGCTCTTTGATCTGAGTACCAAGAAATCTCGAGGAATCTTGGTCGACTGCTGTGTAGTTGAGATAAGGATTGTCCGGAGGCGCAAATCCCTTAACCGTATAAGCAGGCTGGGGGAAACTAAAGAGGCATTACCGCCTTACTGTGCTCTCTGTCCGGAGTGCTTCCCGCTTCCCTGACACATACGGCAGAAAAGGCCAGATACCTTCCCGGCATCGTTGCACAGAAGCAGTTTTACATAGTCCGGATTTAGAAAACTGTTCAAAATAGTACGCTTTGGAGCGGTTAGTTGCCGAATTCAACTTTATGCCCCGCGGAGGGTAATGCGCCGTTGTTAGGCACAGCCATGCTGTGGAGGTTCTTCGTTACACGATAGGAATGATGTATTTATGATTTTACTTGATTGCGGTTCTCCTCAAAATAGCCGATACTACATGCCCGTGTTCAAACACTTCGTCTGAAGGCTGCCCACGAGTTTTCTTGGTAAGTTCGGATAATCGGCGTAACAAGGGGCCGGCCAAACAGGTAAGGTCTCAATATCTCGCCCTGCGAAAATCATCATTGTTTGGGCGAACCGGTCCTGCCGAACCGACAGTGATTTTGATCAGCAATTGGTAAAAGGAGTGCAAATGAGCTATTCAAGTATCGGGCTGGCGGCGCTTGGTGGCACGGTCGCATCTTTTGCCTTTGGTTTCTTAGTGTTTTGGCTGCTGCCAGGTCTTATCAAGGAAGGCCGCAAGTACCCGGCCGTATTCCGACCTAAAGAAGAAATGATGACTGTTATGCCAATTGGATTGGTCGCAACCTTCATGGCGATCCTGGTTGTCGCCATAATTTTCGCAATGATGCATAAGGTCGGATCGGGCACTACGGAAGGTGCGCGCTTCGGCGTTCTCATTGGAATTTTCGTGGTTTGTGCATTTGTGCTGCACAACTACGTGAACCTGAACATCGGGCTGAAACTCGCTCTGGGACAGGCTGTGGTTTACTTCGTCCAGTGGACTATCATCGGAATAGTCATCGGTCTTATTTACAAACCGCTCGCTACACCATAATCGTGAATATATTCTGTTGTTGTTTGCGTGTGAAGATTGTGGTTTTAGCCCTTGAGAAAGAGATAGGCTTTGTCGGCTAATTCATTCCAGTGAAAGAGCCTCACCCGCTTCCTTGCTTCTTTTTCCGCTGCGGAATCAACCGGCGAGTCGGAAACAGGGAAAGGTACGGTATCGGGAGCGCTGGGTGGACTGCTGTAATACTATGAGCGCTAAGCGGCATGAAGCTGAGCCGCCCGATGAGTTCTTTGACCGTACGAGTATACCGTTGCTTTGATGAGAGGGACTATGCTCAATTTACTTAGATCGTTCCGGATACTAACAAGTTTACTCGCAATGATTGGCATGACTCTATGCGCACAGGCGATGCAAGGGCCGGTCGGGGCCGTACCACCCTCAGGCGCGGTGCCTTTCTCGCTTGCAGCCAGTGCGGTGTCGGACGTCGTCCAGGCTGGAGCTCCAGTCAAAGTTACGGTCATCACCACGAACATTTCCAGTCAACAGATTGATTTTTATGTGAATACCTCCGAGAAGGCAGGATGGGCTTACGGTGTTAGATGTCAGAGACGAAAATGGCAATGCCCCACCCGACACGAAACTTGGTCGCACTTTTAAGTATCAAAAATCACCGAATGCTGGTCCCGGAACGTTTTTGACTATGAATGGGGCATTCATCTCCATACAGCCGGGTGCGGCCACCAGCGATCTCATCGACGTCAGCACACTGTATGATTTTAGCCTTCCCGGCAAGTACTCGATTCAGGTGCAACGATTCGGCGACCACGACGTCCGGGTGAAATCGAATACGATCACGGTGACCATAGTCCCAAGTCCAAACGCGCAGCCGGCCTCGTCCGCCGCCGTGCAGCCGCCCCTCTCGATAACCATTACGAGCCCAGCCGGGAAGTCAGTGAAATCAGGCTCGCCCATAGGATTGGTTGTCGCTAGCACAAACACAACGGGGCACAACATATTATTGTGGGGGAATAAAGCAGGAGAGGAACAGGCCGGATCTGCCTACCAGATTGATATCCATAAAGTTAACGGGGCTACTCCGCCAGATACCTCGTTCGGCCACCGGGCAAAAGCCCGCGTTGATGTTCCTCGGAACTCCTCTTCCGCTCAGTTTGTAGATCAAAGCGGAGAAAAACTCGTTTTGAAACCTGGCGAATCCTGGTGGGATACGATGACCGGTCAACGATCTGTATGATGTTCGCCAGCCCGGAGACTACGCTATCCAAGTCGAGCGGTTCGATCCAGCGACGAAGACCATGGTGAAATCGAATACGATCACCGTTACCGTGACTCCCTGATTTTCCCGTGCATTCCCTCGCTATCAGAATGCATTACCTTGCTGGGCCGGAATTCTATTCCGCACTCTGAGGCTGCCGGTTCGCTTTCTACCCGCCTACTTGGGAGCCGTATTTTCTGCATAGCCAATTTTCAGGGAGCGCCTGTCGCGGTGGTCGGCTTTGCTTGATTCGGCACGGACGCCGAGCGATGGTTATGTTTAGCCGCGCCTGAACCTGACGGACAGCTGGGAATTGTGGGAACCCAACCCGGTTACTGGACGCATTCCGCCGCAGCGTACTGATACCGGATGCTTTCTGGTGGCGGAAGTATTCGGCGCGCGCAAGATGATTTATGTGAAGGACGAAGACGGACTGTACACTGCTGATCCTAAAAAGCATCCGTCCTCTAAGTACATTCCTCGCATCAGCGTTGAGGAGTTATTGGAACGCGATCTGGAAGACTTAATCGTGGAACGGGCAGTGCTGGAATTCATGGTGCGTGCGCGTAACATTCGCGAGATTCAATTCATCAACGGACTCAAGCCCGGCCAACTCACTGCGGCGTTGAATGGTGAACCTGTGGGAACCATCATTTACAGAAACGGAGATGCCCAATGAGCTTTGATCATTCCAAATCCCAGCATGTCACTTCGAGCCTGATGCGGGAGTCCCTGGTGGATAAAGGAGTCATGGCCAGAACAGAAGCTCCAGTTACTCCTATTCTGCCGGATGTCAATGTCATTCAGATAGGCGGCCACTCCATCATGGACAAAGGCCGTACAGCTTTGCTTCCGTTGTTAGAGGAGATTGTCGCCAATCAGTCTCAACACACAATGATTATCGGAGTGGGGGCAGGTGTGCGCTCGCGGCACATCTTTTCGGTCGGGCTTGACTTAGGGCTGCCTACGGGTGTATTGGCTGCACTGAGCGCAAAAGACTCCGCTCAGAATGCATATATGGTTTCATGCCTTTTGGCCAAGCACGGTTTCGTTTATCTGGAAGCACCCTTTGTTGTCCAATTGCTGCCGGCAATGCTGGCGGCAGCTCGCGGCGCTGTTTTCAATGAATTCCACCGTATTCCTGTGGGAGCATCCTCCCCTCATTGGCAAGCTGCCTCCGCACGGCAGTGATGCAGGCTCATATTTGATTGGCGAGGTTTTCGGTGCACGAAATGTCATTTTTCTCAAGGATGTTGACGGTCTCTATACTGCTGATCCTAAGACCGACCGATCCGCAGAATTCATTCCTTGTGCCAAAGCGCAGGAGATTATCGACAGGAAGCTGCGTACGCTCCCAATCGAACCCGTTGTCCTTGATTTATTAACGCGGGCAAAGCTGGCACGCAGTGTTCGCATCGTGAACGGTCTAACTCCGGGTAATCTAACGCGCGCGTTAAAACAAGAATCCGTTGGCACCGTCATTCAGCAATAAAAAGCAAGGCTGTGTTGAACACCATGGTGCAGCATGCTCTAACATTGCTTAATTTTGGGCCTCTTTCGTTGGTTCGCTAGCAAAATAGAGACTGGAGGGAACGACCGGAGTCTGAGTCCATTCTTCTGGCAGCACCGATGCAGCTTTTTCCGCTGACGTTCGGAAAGTCAGTTCCAAATCGGAACTGCAAAGAATTTTTTAAATTCAATTTGCAGATTTTCATTGATCTTAGTCGTTCTGAGCGGTACGTTTCAGAATTACTATCTTCCACGGCTTGATCCTCTCGCAGAGCATTTTGGGAACCGAATTAGGAGTTACCCGTAATTCTCAGGAGTACCAGCATGTCGACCCAGCAGATTCAGATTCAGACGAATACACCTCCCAATCCCACGCGGCCGGGGAAGTTCAATCCGCAAGCTGCCCAGGCCAATGCCGGCGACGACATCACCTGGTTCAACCAGGACGGAAACGCCCATTGGCCCACGCCGAATGCCTCGAATCGCGCAGCATGGTTCAGGACCCCGATTGCGCCGGGAGAGCCCTCAGACGGCCAGGTAGCTCTTGGACCAAACGCGGTGATCGTGACGGCTGCAACCAATGCGAATCCCGTGGTTTTTACTGTGCAAGGGCCGGCACCCGCCACGGGCACTTTGGTTTCGCTGGCTTTCGCGGCGCCCGCGGACTCACCAGAATCGAAGTGGGAAGAGTTGCTTAACGGAGTCACGCAAACACCCGCCACTAATTTAGGGCCGAACCTTTGTTCCGTTCCCTTGAATTCCACCAATGCTGGCCCATTGGATGGCCAGATCACGATCAGCATGGCAGGCGCTTATACCATTAAGTATGTTTGCGCCCTCCATCCGGCAGAAACCGGAACCATTGTTGTCAATCCGCAGCAATAAATCAAAAGAGGCCCAATGCTAAAGGATGAGAAGACGCCTGCTCCCGCTCAAACAACAAACCTGATGGGCCCCGATACTACTCGCCGCGAATTTATCGGTAAAGCCGTTACCGTCGGCGCCGGGTTGGCTCTTGGGGCTGTTCTGCCAGACGCTGTGCAGACCGCCATGGCTCAGCCAGCTTGTAACGCGCCAAGCGGCCAGACATTAGTGGAGATTGGAAAGATTGAGAAACCTCAAGGGTCGACTGGACCAGTTCAGGGTGTGATCAAGATCCTGAATGAAACGAAATCCTATCTGGTTGGATCAGCCAATTGCGAAACCGGGCAGATGCGCTATTTTGCCGGGCTTGTCAACGGGCAGCAAGTCTGGCCGTTGCCGCAGCAAAAAGGCCTGCCTGCACCCGGTCCAACCATACGCGCGCGCGTGGGCGATACGGTTGAGATTACTTTACTAAACCAGGTCGATGTGAATTCCTTTGCCAGGTCCATTGATGCCGGCGCTGCCCGTCCTCTGGACCAAGGCAATGGCTGTGACCAGGTTACTTCAACCGGACCGGGAGGTGTTTCTGTCAACACTTATCCGGGTGACCCGGCATTCGACAACATGCCGAACTGCTTTCATGGATCGAGTACCGCCAATCTGCACTATCACGGTACGCATATCAGCCCAAATATCCTAGAGGACAATATTTTTCTTCAACTTCGCCCCTCGCCCCGCACCGGTGGCCAACCCGTGGTGAATGAGCAGTACTTGAAAGCACATAACTTCGGACAGATCTTTGCGAACTGCCAGGCCGGCCATTCCCCGAGGTTGTGGACTGACCTTCCGCCTGCATGGCAGCAAGCCCAGCAGACGCTTTTACAGCAATACGATGCTGCCGCCAGACTGCCACAGAATGAACGGTTGTGGCCGAAGAACCTTATGGCCATTCAGGAAAAACGCTGGCCTACATATTTCATTGGGGCCTATCCTTCATGCCTCAAGCTGCCCGTCTGGAATGGTCAGCCCACCAGCATGGGACAATCTCCGGGCACGCACTGGTATCACGCTCACAAGCATGGATCCACGGCGCTGAATCTGGCCAACGGCATGGCAGGCGCTTTTATCATTGGCGGTCCTTACGACGATGCTTTGAGCAAGTTTTTCAATAAAGAGATCGTCCTGGTTTTGCAACAGTATGATGCGGTTACCAACCTGGATAGAGCTCCGGGCACAAACGTGGGCGAGAATATCTATACTAATGGGCAGTTCCAGCCGGTCTTGAATATGCAACCAGGTGAAGTTCAGTTCTGGCGAATCGTGAATGCATGTCATCAAAAGGCCGTGCCCATTGATGGGCCGACGCAACCGGGTCTGAAATGGATCCAGACAGCACAGGATGGCGTGCAACTCGATCCCGTCAACTATGGCCTGGGTCTCTCCATTGCCCAGAAAAACGGAGGATGGACCAACGCAACTCTGACTACGCCCATGGTAGCGGCCCCATGGTTCGGCAATCTCGCGCCCGGTAATCGCGTCGACATGCTGGTTCAGGCCCCGCAAACGGGCGGCTCCTTCAAGATTACTATAGGCAAAGGTAAGACAACTGTTTTTAATGTAAATGTCAGCGGAAATGCCGTTTCCAATCCCATCACCTTCCCCCCGCCGCAGTCTGCGTTTCCCAGCATGCCCGGTTTCCTGACGGACATCACGGGACAGGTAACAGTTCACCGGGAACTCCATTTCAAGACCACGCCGGGAACGGGCAGAGCAGCAATTACTAACGTACCGCCCAGCCACACAATCAATGGCAAGAAATTCGAGAATCAGCATTTTCAAGAGACGGTACAACTGGGCGCAACCGAGGAATGGACCATCTACAATGATGGTGGGCCAGCGCATCCGTTTCACATCCATGTCAACCCTTTCCAGGTCATTGCTATCAAAACCAGCGCCAATGCTCAAGAAATTGAGTTGCCTAAGCCTTGGATCTGGTGGGACAACATCGCTCTGCCTCCGGGCGGCTACGTCAGGATGCTAAGCCGGTTCCTGGATTTTTCCGGCGCTTATGTGCTGCACTGCCACATTCTAGGACATGAGGACCGCGGCATGATGGAAATGGTAAACGTGGTCAGCACTGAAACTGAAATCGAGCATGATTAGCGAAGTTTAGGCCCTAAAACAGAATCGAAGAGGATAAAAATCGTATGGCACAAGTTACAGTTACCATCGCGGACATGTCGTATAGTCCAGATCCGATCGAAATAAAAAAAGGCGATACTGTGGTCTGGTCCAATCAAGATGGTCCCCCACATACGGCAACTGCGGACGATGGTAGTTTTAACACTGGTCGGATCCCTGCAGGTAAGAGTTCTAAACCAATAACATTCAACACAGCGGGAAAGGTGCCCTACCATTGCACCATCCACGGACCCAGCATGAGCGGGACGGTGCAAGTTAGCTGAAGCCCTTGTGACTCTCGCCAAAGTTGAAATCTAACGCAAGTTTTCGCCAGTGGACCTGGAATATGAGCCTGGCCGTGGTTTTTGCCTGGCAATCCAGAGATCTTTTTGCGGCATGCAAAGGAGAACCGGCAGATAAAAAAGGAATAACTGCCCGCAATTTCGTTCTAAAAACAAAAGGATCGAGGAAAGAAATGGCTACCTCCGCACGTGCATACGCCTCCAGTAACCGCGATACTTTCTTCGAGCGGAACTATCCAAGAGCAGCTTCAGTGTTTGTAAGTTCCATCAGCAGCGTACCCATGTGACTTAAACGTGCGGATTTTTCCGCTCAAGGAAAGTGATAATGAGACATATCTCCTCGCGCGCAGTTGCAATTGTCTTCTCGCTCATCTCGCTCATCGTGTTTAGCTCAATGAGCCGGAGTGCTTGCACCCAGTCGGGCGGCAGTACGGCACCACAGCTGCGCATGAAATGGCAGGACTTTATCCGTGGTCCGGAAGGAGCCAAGCGTCTCTCCAGCCTTCAAAAAGCAATGGCGAAGATGAAATCTTTCGACAATAGTCCACCCAATTCGGCGGATTTTCGTCGGAGTTGGAAGTACTGGGCGAACATTCACGGGTATTTGGGAATGGACAGCAAGTTTGGGACACTGGCTTTCCAGAAGGATCGTTTAAACCGGCTGCAGATGTCGCAGTTTCTACCCTACCTGGTGGGGACGACGGACAAGCCCGGCCTCCAGGACCAGACCCCGTCCGATCCCATTGCAAAGGAGGTATGGGCGACTTGTCAGCACTCACCCCAAGGCACGCAACTCAATTTTTTTGGCTGGCATAGGATGTATCTTTATTACTTCGAGCGTGTACTTCGCTGGGCCGCGAACGATCCTACGCTGACGCTGCCGTACTGGGACTACACCAATCCGGCGGAGACCGCTCTGCCGGATGCGTTCCAGGACCCCAAGTCACCTCTCTATGACTGGCGGCGTTCTGAGGCATTGAACGAGGGCCTAGCCACGCTTAATCCGCAGGTCACAGATATTGACGGCCCTCTTACTACTGATACAAATTTTCTGCAATACGAGGGAGACATCGAGGGCGGTGTTCACGGCAATGTGCATTGCTCAGTCGGGCAAACCTGTCCCATTGCACTGATGGGCCTGGTAGGCGTAGCTGCCAACGATCCCATCTTTTATGAGCATCATGCGAATATTGATCGCATGTGGTCTTGCTGGCAACATGCCCATCCCAAGGAAGCGCCGGGAGACTGGCAGAACCAGCAATTCACCTTTGTAGATGAGAGGGGGGCCAAGGTGACGCGGCCGGTAAAGGATTTCCTGGACACGAAAGCACTTGGTTACGTCTACGACAACGAGAGCAAGTGTACACGGACGGCTACGCTGCAGGCAGCGGCGCAGACCAGTGGGCCAAAGCAGTTGGAGCAGGCGTTTCCCACAGTGCTGGCAACCGCGAAGGCTATCAGGCTAAAGCCGGACACCACGTCCGTGGACGTTCGCATTCCGAGTCCGACGTTAAACAAACTGAGGGGCGCAAATCCAGGGCACACGGAACTGGTGCTGCGCGATGTGAGTTCCCAGTCGGACCCTGGCGCTCTTCTAAGCGTTTTCATCGCGCGTACGGACGACCCAAATACTCGCCAGTATGTGGGAACCATCAACTGGTTTGGCGTGTTCGATCCAATGATTGGCATGGAAGGCAGCGAGCATACAGGACCAATTTCGCGTATGTTCCAATATGACATTTCAAGGCAGTTGCGGTCACTCGGGCGCAGCAACACAAAAGGACTCACGGTGGTGTTCGAGGCAACGTCGGGGCTGGTGCCTTCCGCGAAAAAACGTTTGAAGGCCGGCGCGGCTGCCACTACTCCTCCAGCCAGATTCCGGCCTGACGCAGCCCTGACAATAGGTGCGGTTGAACTGCGTCAGTAATTAATTATTTAGTCACTCGGAGTAACTATGGGTCCTATGCTCGCCGCTGCATGACTGCACTGACGTGGTGCGTGCCGCTGTGCGGGCACCGACGGGTAAGGCGAGGCTCAAGCTGCAAGAAGCTGGGACTAGAAACCATTATTATTTCAGGCGACGGCGGCGTTCCGTGACGACGCTGAATGTATTCGCTTTGAAAATACGGAGTTGACGAGTGGTTTCGCCGCATCAAGACACTTCTCGGCTGGCACTTCAAAACCGTGTGGCGGTTATCCCGAAACAGGCTGGGCTGCTGCCCATACTAAGACCTCGTTCCGGATCGGTGTGCCCTGGCGTTGAATGAAACACCCGTGTCAGTTCCGTGATTTAGCTTTCGCTCTGCATTTCCAATTTGTCGGGGCCACACGGAAGTTCCCTGCTGGAGCTGGCTCCAGAGTCCGCCCGGCTAACGCCTCAACGCGGGGAAATCAATAGAGCCTTAAGACATGCTGCAAAGTAAATACGAAGCAGTTATGAATTTCCTGTTCCTTGTCGCTTTTTCCATGTTATGTCTCCTGTTATTTCCCTGCTCATACCCTGTTCCGTTTCCAGGCCGCAGGCCCTTAAACCCAGCTTTTGCGAGAGCTTGCCGTTAGTGAGCCACATTCAAGGACCAAAATTCGCTGTATTTTTCCCTGTTAGCGGGAATTAGGGCAGAGACAGGTTCGCCAATAACTGCCTCCACCGCCAGCTTAAGTCCTTTGTTCTTTTGGACTTGAAATCCAGCATTCTTAAGGAAAAGACAGAGCCCGCGCGCACCCACCAATTTATCCGCATTCTATTAAGGCGCATTGATGGTAGGCAGCACATCGCAGAACCAGAAACCATCACGTTCCACTTTTTCGCCGGTTACGATTGCGATTTCACGGTTGAACATCGGCCCCGCATATGTAAAGGAATGGAATTCGCCATTCTCTCCGCAGGGATCGACATTCGCTGGAAGATCGCTCAATAATTTCTGGTCAAAGTCGCGCCCAATAAAGCTGGAAGGGATTTGTTTGGGATCCACGCAGACAAGTTTCGCGCGCAGCCCGGCGCCTATCATTTCCCGCGCCAGCGACTGTGTGGGAATGCCCCAGATAGGAAATAGGGGTTCAAGTCCAGTGTCTTTCAACTGGCGCTCACGATAGGCTCTTACGTCTGTAAGAAAAAGGTCGCCGAAAGCGATCGCGCTTATACCTTCCGCCAGCGCCTGGTCGCAGACACGC